>JAERTJ010000109.1 GCA_016844945.1 Fidelibacterota bacterium
AGTGGTGATTTTCAATCCTATTCAAATGATGGTAATTACTGGGATCTCACATTAAATACTGGTGATTCTGAGAGTCAAATATTCCTGACTCTTGCTGAGCTTGGTGAAATCCCTGAGGATTTTAATATTCGAGTATTGAATATGGATTTACGCTATGAACTTCCTCCAAACAGTTCAGGACAATACACCCAACGCTACTTTAGCAATCATGCGAGCTATCGCTTACGAGTGGCTGTAGGAAATGAGGACTTCCTGGCTAAAAATGATGAAGGAATCACTATAGCACCCGAGGAGTTCAGACTTGCCCAAAACTTCCCCAATCCTTTTAATGGGGAAACCAGAATACAGTATGATATTCCTGAACCCACAGCACTACGTGTGGTCATCTATGATATGATGGGTCGAGAGGTTAGAGAACTCATTCAATCATCTGCACACCCCGTTGGGTTTTATGAAATTGGTTGGAATGGTTTGGATGATCATGGTCACCGGGTAGCCAGTGGCATATACCTATTTAGTTTTCAATCCGAGGCATATCAGACTACCCGTAAAATGGTACTATTGAAATAGGTGTGAAGGTAACAACGAGAATCATAAAACTGGGAACTTGACGGTATGAATATTTGTCTTCGCATTTCGGTGCTTCTTGTATTTGGTAACCTCATCCTGTTTGCAGCTCCAAAGCGACCCGCCTGGGTAGATTCCAGACCCTCTGCACCTCATTTGTTCCAGGGGATTGGTGTATCTGATGATACTGGGTCAAAAGAGGAAGACCGTTTTCGAGCCGACCAAAATGCCCGTGTAGAAATCATCCAGGAAATCAGTTCTACCATCACCACTCAAGTTTCCTCATACTATGAGGAAACTGTCAAGAACAACAAGGCTGAAGTCAGCGACAACACAGAGATGTATTCATCACTCTCAAGCATATATGCTGATGGAACCATTGAGGGCATTAAGATTGTTGACCGTTATTATGACAAAAAGAATAAAACTTATTATAGCCATGCGACACTTCTGAGGTCAGAGTTTGAATCGCAAATGGCACGTAGAGCAACCACTGCAAAACTGTTTGCAAAAGACCTTTTCCAGCAAGCTCAAACCGTGCTGAAAGCTGGAGATCCAAGATCAGCCCTCAACAACCTGAGTAAAGCGTTGAGTCATGTACTTGTCGCCCAATCAATCATCAAAAAACAGCTTCAATTTGATCTGGATAATGATGGTAAACTTGAATTCCTGGATGCTCGACTGAGCCAGGATATGGTCTCAATTCTAAACGGTTTCAGTTTTGTCAAACTGGGCGGAGATGAGCAAAAAGGCGAACGTGATCAAGCGTTATCAGTACCCATAGAGGGTCAGGTGCGCTACACGCAGAACGGTGAATCTACTCCCATGAAAAATGCTGCCCTTTCAATTAAGCTCGAGGGTGCGAAAGCTGAATTCTCAGAGGTAATTTCAACTGATAAAGATGGTAATTTCACGCTGGGCATAGATAAAATTATTTCAGCAAGTTCCCCTACCCCAAAGATTATGATCAATATTCACCTCCCTGACCTGGCTATCTACTATGCCACCCAGGGGGTAGATCTAACAGAAGTTCTGCCCAACGGATTGACTTATACATTTAAAATTGATGTAGCTGCCTCTGTGAATATTTTTGTCAGAGTGCTGGAAGAAGTGAATGGTGGAAGAGTTTCAAAAGCCGGGAGTGAGGGCAGGCTAATCAAGGCTCTGATTAAAGAGAAGTATAAGGTTATCGATGTCATGCGCATCGCCAGAAGCATCTCCGTTGAAGAGCTGGATTTTGCACTCTATTATGAAGATTTTGAATCTCTTACAGAAACCTTGACTCCACATGCCACCTATGCCATTGTGGGTATAGTAAGCTCTGAAACTTCCAGTACGGGTCCCCTGAATTACGCCCGTGCAGCAGCCACGTTGAATGTGATCGACCTTGAATCGGGTCGGATTCTGTCATCAGGGAATCAGGACAATATCAAAGCGGCTGGGAACACTGAGAAAAAAGCAAATAAAGCTGCATTGAAAAAGTGCTCAGATACTGCCATCACAGAACTTCTAGCGGGTCTTGAAACTGCGTTGAATTAACACAATTTTCTACAAAGGCATATCGCTTTTACGGCTATATTGCCGGGTCCTCATTAAGTAAAAAAAAAGAAAAGACCCAACTCTATGAAGCAACTCATCATTTTTAATCCGTGGGCAGGTCATGGTTACGCCGGGAAAACACTTCCAAAAATCGAGGCCTATTTGAAGGAAATTGATCTCCCCTACGACATTTTACTTACAACCCATCAGGGTCATGGCATTGAGCTGACTCAATCAGCTGATTTCAGTCAATACGACGGAATCATTGCAGCAGGTGGAGACGGGACACTTTTTGAAGTTATAAATGGTTATTACCGCAATAGTTCATCCGTCCGACTACCCCTGGGTGTCTTGCCTGTTGGAACTGGAAATGCATTTGTACGGGATATGAATCTCCATGACCATGACTGGCAACCCGCTCTAGATGTTATTAAGGCGGGACAAACCAGAAAATTTGATGTAGGACATTTTACAACAGAAGGTCAGACATGGTATTATTTGAATATCTTGGGACTGGGTCTGGTTGCCGATATTGGAGCCACTGCGAAAAAGCTAAAGATCTTGGGCAACATTTCATACACCCTGGGTAGCCTCTATCACATATTGAAATTGAAACCCTTTCAAATCAAATTGCAAATTGACGACCAGGTCATCGAACGCGAAAACGTATTTGTTGAGATTTCCAATACTCGCTATACTGCAAATTTCCTCATGGCACCAGCTGCGAAAACGGATGATGGTCTACTCGATGTGACCATTTTGGGTCCCAAAGGCAGAATTGGTCTCATCAGGAGTTTTCCAAGAATAATAACCGGTGATCATATCTATATGAAAGAGGTTGAGACGTTTCAAGCGAGCCATATTCGGGTTGAGACAAATATCCCAAAAATATTAACACCAGATGGTGAATTGATGGGATCATCCCCCATTGATGTCCATTGTCTGAAGCAGGCGATCGACGTCTACTGGAAATGACAAATCTACGTTCCCTGTTTTATTGGGTGATTGGATTGGGTTACTTTGGCCCGGTTCTGCTTGTTTTGATTATCAGGTCTCTCTTTCAAGCGCCCATAGATTATGACCCCTGGTTGAGGCGGAGAGTCGCCTTTCTGTTTAGACTTGTGAACAGCAGACCCAGGGTTGAGTTCGCTGAAGAATTACCAACAGACCGACCGCTTATCTTCATGGCAAACCACAGCAGCCTGATTGACGTGCCTTTACTGAAGGCTATTATTCCGCAATACTTTGTAGGTATTGTATCCGATCATCAACTCAAATTCTTTCTGTATGGACCTGCAGTAAAGCGTATGGGCAGTATCGCTATTGATCGAAGTAATGCGCGTCAGTCATTGCGAAGCTTTGAAACAGCCAAAGACCTTCTCCATCAAGGAATAAATATTACCGTACTTCCTGAAGGTGGCAGGTCACTGGATGGTCAATTGATTCCGTTTAAAAAATTGCCGTTCCGATTTGCAAAGGAAAGTGGTGCCAGTATCGTCCCCCTTTCTCTTTCAGGAGTTTTCTCTATGAAAAATAAAGGATCCCTTCAATTAAGGCCGGGGAAATTAGTCGCCAGGTTTGGACATATAATTACTCCTGAGGAAATAGCCCTCCATGACCTTGAGGCGTTGATTCAAAAAACTTATGATGCCATACAGGAGGGGTTGGAACCATTTGAGGCAGGCACACTTTGATCAGCATATATCCAGACGATCAATTCACAAATAAAAACATTTACCAAAGATTTGGGGTGAAGAATGCTCAGAATGAACCGATGGTTAATAGTAGTAACAATGGTCATATTTTTAGGGATTTACAATATGTGTAGCACCGCAGCAATCGTAGATAATCCAGCAGAGAATCAGGCTGATAAAATCGAATCCCTGATTCAGGAAGGTGAGTTTACAGCAGCCACTCATCTCTTATCCAACTTTGTGGAAAAGGGTGACTTATCAGAATCTGAGCGAAGCCACTATCGCTTTGAGATTGAGCGACTTGACCGAGTGAGGAAGGACTTTACTGCATCACGTGTCGAAGTTCTGGACTTTATTCGTGAAATTTACCCTGAAGTCAGTGATGAAGATATGGCCCGCTGGGAAGAAGCCAGATCACTGGAATGGATGATCATTGACGGTGGGAAAGTTTATTTTGCTCGAGCTGCGAGAAATCTGTTCAGGATTGATCCTGAGATGAAACAACTCTGGGCGAAAAAACATGCAGGTGAGGAAGTAACATCAGGTTCAGGAGCTAAACTGGAGCTGGATGTTCACAATGCCAGTATTATCGAAGCTGCAATACAGACTAACCAGCAATATGTTGAACCCAGAAGAATTGCCATCAAACAGCAAGTAGTAGTAAAAGCAGATGAAGTCCCAGCAGGTGAGCTTGTTAGATGCTGGATTCCCTACCCCCGACCGATTCCTGGCCGACAAGAAAATCTCACCCTCCTGGGCTCTACACCAGAGCGACACATTCTGGCCCCAGCAGATGCACTCCAGAGAACCATTTATATGGAGAAGAAAGCAGTAGCAGGTGAAAAGACCAGCTTCAGTGTTGAATATGAGCTTACCGCCCATGGTGTATTCAAGGCAATTGACCCCGATCGGGTGAGCAAACTAATCAATAAAGATGAACTACAACCTTTTCTCAGTGAATCAGGGCCACATATCGTCTTTACACCAGAGCTGAGGGAGTTGTCCACTAAAATTGTTGGGGATGAGGAGAATCCATACCGCATCGCGCAATTGCTCTTTGCCTGGGTAGATGGGAATACTCCCTGGGCATCTGCACGGGAATACTCATCAATTCGGTGTATCCCAGAATATGCGTACCTCAACGGTCACGGAGACTGTGGTATTCAAACGCTCCTGTTCATCACTTTATGTCGAATAAATGGAATTCCTGCGAGATGGCAATCTGGCTGGGAGTTACAACCACCCGATGACAGCATGCATGATTGGGGGATGATTTATTTCGAGCCATATGGATGGGTACCCATGGATGTCACCTACGGGCTTCGTCAAAGTGATGACCCCAGATTAAAGTGGTTTTACCTAAGTGGAATGGACAGTTATCGTATCATTTTTAATGATGATATCAGCCAACCGTTCACGCCTGTCAAGACCCATTTTAGATCAGAAACAGTTGACAGCCAGCGTGGTGAAGTCGAATGGTCCGGAGGGAATTTGTACTTCGATCAATGGCGGTGGTATTTTGACTGGGAAATAATTGAGCAGCCATGAGCTGCTGGAAAAAAACATTGAAAAAGACACACCTATAGGCAATATTTCAACTTCATGACCTTTTACCTTAAAAGTACTGTAATTTTTGACTTAACCCTTGCGAAAGTATCAGGATACAAATCCAGGTATACGGGACTGGTGTATGTCTAAAATTAGAGTAATGATTGTTGAAGATGACCGACTGATTGCTGAAAATAGCTCCATGATGTTGAGTACCCTGGGGTATGAGGTCAGCAAAATCTGCAACAATTCTGCAGATGCCATCAGATACATTGAAGAAGATCCACCAGATATTGTCCTGGTGGATATCCTCCTGAAGGGTGAAGAGGATGGTATCATTTTCGCTAACATGCTGCGCCAGGATCATGACATCCCCTTTGTTTATGTCACTGCAACATCTGATGAGAACATCCTGGAGCGAGCGAAAGTAACCTCTCCCTATGGATATATAATTAAGCCATTCAATGAGCGAGATCTTCATTCGAATATTGAGATGGCGCTTTATAAATACCAATCTGAATCAAAACTCGGGCTCTTGAATGAGATGCTCTATGCCCTTAATGATATCAGCGACCAGATTGAAGATGCCAAAGACGAGGCTGATTACCTCGCACTGCTTTGCGAGACTCTGGTCAATGGACCATCATTTTTATATGTCTGGGCAGGTCTTTTAGATTCTGAGTCCAAGATTCAATTTGATGCTCAGCGAAGTTCTGACGATATAGAAACGTCCGTTAGCCCTGTCCTGGAGGATGGAACTGTTGCTGCCTGTATCATCTCAAGTCTGGATGCAACTGACCAGGGATCCGGCGCAGCTGTGCTTGAATCCTGCGACGATTGTGATATTGGGGAGCACTTCCCGGGAAAACCAATTGTAAGTGCTCGCATCAGCTTTGAGAATGACGATTATGGAATTTTATCTGCAGTAATTTTACCAAACACATCCTCAAATGCTGAATTCCTGCGACTCTTTTCTGAATTTGCCAACAAAATTGGAAGCAGATTGCACACTCTGGCTACACAACGACAAGTTGGCCAGGCTAAATCAGAGCTAGCCAGGAGTGAAGAACGATTTAATACATTTACGGAAATTGCTCAGGATCTCATGGTGGTTCATGACATTGAAGGCTCGATTAATTATATCAATCCTTCAGCTGCTCATCTTATGGGTCTTCCAATTGAGAATATTTTGGGCGCTAACCTGGAACAGTTTATTGCTCCCCGCTCGCTTCCAGAGCTTGATGAACGTAAAAAATCACGGGTTCGAGGAGAAACTGGAACACTCCGATATGATATGTTTCTGCTCTCAAATTCCGGTGAAGAGATTCCAATTGAGGTAAGCTCCAACCCTATCGTAGAAAATGGTGAGATTACCAACTATTTACTCATCGGACGTGATATGCGTGAGCGAAGACAACAAGAGGCAGAGCTTAAAAAGCTATCTCGAGTTGTGGAGCAAAGCCCTGCTGCTATCCTCATCACGGATGCCCAGGGTTTAATCACTTATGTGAACCCAAAATTCACCACCATGACAGGTTTTATTAAAGAAGATGTGATCGGAGATTTCCCCAGCATTTTCAAGACAGATGTCGAATCAGGAGATATCGCTGACAATCTCGTACGGATGACAAAGGACGGGGTTTGGCGGGGTGAACTTGAAACCTATAGAAGTAACCAGGAAAAGTTCTGGGTTCATGCCACGATTTCAGCACTCACTGATGAAGATGGAAATTTCAGCTATATCGGCATCATTGAGGACATTAGCGAGAAAAAACACGCAGCGCTGGAGCTGGAACGATCCAAGCAAAGCTATGAGGACATGTTTAAGACTGCCAGTGATGCGATGTTCATTATCGACAAAGACGGAAAATTTATTGATGTCAACAGTGGCGCCATGCAAATGTATGGTCAGGAGCATGACTACTTCCAGGGGAAAACGACGGGAGATCTTTCAGCAGAAGGCTATAATGATCTGGATGAATTAAGAAGCTCTTTGAGAAAAGCATATCGCGATGAACCACAACGTTTTGAATTCTGGGGAAAGAGAAAATCTGGTGATTTTTTCCCCAGCGAAGTTCAGGTAAACAAGGTTCACTATTTTGGACAGGAAGTACTCCTGGCAACAGCTCGTGACATCAGTGATCGAAAAAGATTTGAAGAGGATCTTCGCGAGGCTGTTAAAAAAGCCCGAAAATCTGATGAAGTTAAGGGCTATTTCCTGGCGAATATGTCTCATGAGATACGTACTCCCCTCACCTCAATCGTAGGCTACATTGATCTGATTTTTGCAAGAATCCGTGGACATCTGTCCGACCAGGATTTAGAGTATTTTGACATCATCCGCCGCAATAGTGATCGCCTTACACGGGCTGTACATTCAATTATTGACCTGAGTCAGATTGAAGCAGGGGCTACCTCTCTGGAAACCAGTTCTGTTAATCTTACAATTCTTACTGAAAACATTTATAATGACCATAAGGTAGCAGCCACCAATAAGGAAATTGATTTCATCTATCATAAACCTGAAAAACCATTTTGGATATCAGGTGATAAGGGCTTGCTCCAAACTGCAATTACCAATATTGTGGATAACGCCATTAACTATACTGAACATGGGCAAGTAGATATCTTCCTCACATCAGAACCCGATGAAAGCTGCCTGCTGGAGATTCGGGATACGGGAATCGGAATTGCCGAAAACTCTCTACAAAGCATTTTTGAAAGCTTTAATCAAGAAAGCATGGGTTACACCAAGGACTATCAAGGACTGGGTCTTGGGCTGACCCTATCCAAGAAGAATCTTGAGTTACATGATATCAAAATTGAGGTCGAGAGTGAAAAAGGTAAAGGTTCCTCATTTTTTGTTCGTTTTCCAAAATACGAGACCATTCTCCCAGCTTCTGAATCCCCGAAAGATGTAACATCAACTGATGAATTCCCTGATTCAGAGTTAGCAGATAGTTCTCAATCTAGTCAACCTGAAGAAGACAAGGGTGATGCACTTCAGCATATTCTAATTGTAGAGGATGATGAAAATGCCCAACGGTTGTTTGGTCTTTTTCTGAAAAATCAATATACGGTCCATTTTGCTACAACGGTAAAAGAAGGACGAGAAAGCCTGAATGCCAATCCCATTGATCTGGTCGTCACCGACCTTTCACTGGTGGGTGGCGAAGATGGCCTGGCTCTTGTCGAGTGGGTACGTGCACAAGACGATTTCTCAGGGTTACCCATCATTGCACTTACTGCCCATGCCTTTATTTCTGACCGAGATAGGTGTTTAGATGCAGGTTGTAATGACTTTATTACCAAACCCGTATTCCGTACACAACTGATTGAGATAATTCAGAAAAACATTACCGGCTAAATTCTTAAAAATCCTGATTCAAGCAAAAGCCTGATACTTCTCCCGATATGCTGCATTCCATGGTGGCTATTGCCTCATATGGAATATTCCGAGCAGAATTCTACCTTTACTAAGCGGACTCTTTTGCCTGTTGTATTAAAGGAATCAACACTGCAGAGCCGAACTGGATCAGAAATGACTATCAAGGAAAATTAACTGTTTATGCACCTGAGGGGTATCGTGTAGGTGACCAAAGATGCCAGGATCAAGTAGGTCAATCAGTCAGATTTCTTTCAACTCGATCACGACCATTACCTTTTGCCTGATAAAGTGCCCGATCAGCCGCTTCAAGCAATACACCCGGTTGCCCATCTCGGTCGGGTATCAAGGTAGCCACTCCAAGACTCATGGTAATTATATCAGAAACTTCTGAAGATTTATGGGGAAGCCTTAAGGCACGAATATTTTGCCGCACCAGTTCTGCAATCTGAGTTGCCCCATTGAGATCGGTTTCTGGCAATACGATACAAAATTCTTCCCCCCCGTAACGCGCAGCAAGGTCACCAGGACGATTAACTGATGCCTTTAACGCCTTGGCTACCTCCACGAGGCACTCATCCCCCTGTTGATGACCATACGTATCATTGTACAATTTAAAATGATCTATATCGCTGAGAATCACACTTAGGGGCTGTTTCATACGCAACATACGCTTCCATTCTCGATCCAGTTCTTCATCCAGACTACGCCGATTCGCAATTCCAGTCAGTCCATCAACTCGGGATAGCTCCTCGAGTCGTTCATTGGCAATCTGGAGTTCTTCTGTCCGCTCTTCAACCAATTCTTCAAGGTGATCCCGATGCTTGAGGACCTCATTTTCTGCCAGTTTTCGATTCTCAATCTCAGATTGATATGCAGAATTTGTGCGCTCCAGCTTTATCCGCTGGGTATCAATGGTATCATAAGCTTTTGAAAACTTCATTGAGATGAGAAATGCTTGTGTAAGGATAAAAATTAACAAGCCAAGGGATATGAGATGTCCGGTATGGATAATATTACTCACATAAAGCATATCGTTAATAAAGGTGATCACTATGGATAGAAAGCCTATGAGCACCATAGTAGAGCCTTCTTCACCCCTGATGAAGGCCAGAACCAGACCATAAATAACATAGATCATTATCAACAAACTAAGGGGTTGAAAATAGGTCAGTGAGGATGAAAAGGTTTCAACCCGTGTCAACAGCACCAATAATATAAACAGGGATGAAAGTCCTAGAATCACCTGCCCAACACGTTTATCCAGCTCATCAGGAAATTGAGTTCGGACAAAGAGGTAGAATAGAGGTATACCTGAATAATAAGTAAGGTATTCAATTTTAACCAGGAATTGCCAGGAGAGGGAGGGCCACAGTTCATGTAAAAATACCTCACCTGTTGTCAGGGTTCTCAATCCAATCACCAGACAAAATAGTCCAAAATATAGAGCTGCAACCCCTCTGGTACTCAACGAGTAGACGCCAAGGTGGTAGACTCCCATGACAAAGATGGTTCCAAACATAAACAGCGCGATTGCTACTTTATTCTCACGGTGATGATAGATCTCACTGGTTCGTCCAAGTGTAATGGACTCCCAGAGTCCACCTAACCGATGATCATAATTGGAAACATCAATCCGTAATACAATCTGATTCACCTTTGAACCCAGGTTATATATCTTTGGTTCATATTTGGGGCTGGCCAGTTCTGGCTCATTTGAGTATATCCCTGCACTCCCTACCAGAGATTCATCAACAAAAAGATTGTAAGCAGTCCCAGCAGTTGGAAATTTAATGGCATAAGAAGCCACCTGTTCAGGGAGCAGGATGGTCAAGAAGTATGACCCGGAACCCTTCCCCGGCAGTTTCAACCCTTCATATCGATAGCCTTTCCATGAATCCGGGACTTCAACATTGATCTTGGAGCCCTCATGCGGAGTGGTTCCAAGACTGGTATCGTGCCAGATAAATCGCCATTCACCATCCAGAGTAACATGTGTATTGAATTCATAATCTCTGAGATCAATAATTCCGTTTCGGGCCATCGGGATATCAGAGCGACCCCCTGAACAATTGACCAGCAGAGACATCAAGGTGATCGTCACCAGGGCAGATAAGGATGTTGAACGTAGGGTTAATCTCATATTATCTTTTTTCCTCTTCCTGAGGACATTATGTCTTGTTTAACCAGAAGCTAAAAAAATAGGTTCAATGAGCTAAGGGATCAAGCTCTTATCTCATCCAGGATTCTGCGCTGAGGGCAATCCAGAACGGTTTCTAATCTCTGGTCTTGCTGTATAAATAAATATTTGCAGCGATACGCCCACTGAGAAAAGCTGCTGCAGCTGCAGTTACTCCAATGGCAGATAAATGAATTATACTGATATACAAGACGGAAACAATGGTAAGAACTTCAATGATGGTGGCATTCGTTATGGGGGTCGTAAGACCTGATTTCACAAGAATAGCTCTCTGCATGGAGATCAGGACAGTTGAGGCTGGAAATAATCCCATGATCAACAGAGGCGTCAAAGCAAGACTCGTAAGTTCAGGACTTAGACCACTGACTTTGGAAAACCACAGGTTTGAAAGTGGGGTCACCGCTGTGATTATTAGACCTGATGCTAGCGCCAGTCCCAACAGGGTCGCGAACCTATAGATCACTTTATCATTCTCTTTATTTGAACCCAGCATGGTGATGGCAGCTTCCTGAAATGAAAGCCCTACGCCTCTGAATAAAAACACAAATGAACTCACAACAGGCAGCACTGCCAAAGATTCCAGTGCCATGACACTTTTCCCAATAAAGAAAGTAATGAGAGGATGAACACCAAGAGTCAACATGGAGGTTAATGCCAGGGGATAATAGAATTTATTGATGGCTTTGAAGCTAAGTGGGACCTCAGTTGATTGCCCTGTATGTGCATTTCGGATCCGTTTCAGAATATTATGGACCATCAATCGAGTACTGATGGCCTCCATTGTCACTCCCACTGAAAGCGCTGCAGTACCGATATAAACTCCAGGCAACTTGGTGAAGATAAATAAACCCAGAGCCGTTGAAGCCATGGACAGCAGTCGGATCACCGTACCGTAAGCAACTCGTCGAGTCGCATGATTGCGAATTAAAACCCCCTGGTAAAAACGCCTGAACCCGATAGCGCCAGGCCAGGGTAGCATGATAATGGTGGCTATGTGTGTGAGTTTTGCCACGTTTTCCGGTAGCCCAATAAGATTCAGAGTCACAAAAAAGAAGATATCAGGAATAATAAGTATCAGCATCACAGCGGTAATGATGGCGTTCAGAATCCAGGTATACTGTCGTAATTTCCGTAGAGAGCTGTAATCTTTGACCAGAGAAGTTGATGCAGTCATCATCATGATAACGGGAGCTTCAACAATCAGTGCAAAAGAAAAGGCTACACCGTAAGCAGCCAGATTAAATTTTGGATCTACCAGTCTGGCGATGATGGCAGCGATGAAAGGACCTTCTAAAGACATCATTAACCATGTCCCAGCCAGTGGTAGCCAGAATTTGAAAATTGTTTTTGTGTTCAGTACTTCCATCATCGCGACCAATCTAGACGAAGGTGGACATATTGCTCAAACTAGTTTCACTACGTCGGGTATTTTTCTTCTGAGAACAGAATCCGAATGTCGTCTACTTGTACTGAAATTCTCCGATGAAGATGGATTGTGGTTTTAATTGAAGCGAAAAAACTGTCGCATCATTTTCATCATCCAAACGAAGCTTTACCTGTTCCTCCAGAATTTCAACCTCATCTCGTTGCCCATGTTCAGGGAGTAAAATCTCTGGTGAATGACAGGATACGCCGGAAACAAATTCTAGAGGACGACTACTTCCGCCTAGATTTACCTGAATGAATTTCTTTTCAGTTGAAGTATTTGAAAGGGTTAAAACAATATCAGTACGATCTTTGAAGATAATTCCATTTAGTGATGCATCTGATAGAACGGGTCTAACGACAGTAGAATTCTTGGGAACGCGTTTAAGCAGATTTGAGAGCAGAGTAAAGACAGGTTTCTCCCCTCCATTTAGATCAAGTAGTCCCCAGGATCTCTTCTTGTATTTAACATCAGCCGGTGCATCATAAAGCTGATATAGAAAGGGAATCACCTGTTTGTGATGCAACATATCCAGGGTATTTGAGTAAACCCGCAGAGCGTAGGGCATGGTGAAGGTAGCAGAGTAATAATATGTTTTGTAGGTACTCAGATTTCCCAAGACATCATATTCATCAGGATCTGGATAAGTAACCCCATTGAAGTTTGTCTCTGATGATGCATAAGAATTTACAAATAACGGTTTTGTCGACTCAGTCTCTTCCAGATAGTTGAGTAAATCACCCAGGGCTGGATCCAAATGCTCTCCAGGAATTCTATCTTCCCACATGTGCACAGTCCAATTTGAGACAAATTCAAATGCCTGTTGATCCAGGTTCATATACCAGGTTTCCATATCCCCGGTTATGCCCGGGTTCGACAGACCAGGTCCAATAATAGCCACATCCTGAAAGTTTCTCAGATCAAGTTCCTTTCGTGTGGCGTGAAGCAGTGCGTTATACGTATCAGGTGTCAGGGATAAGGAATCAGTACTTGAGGTGTCTGGCGCATCCAGAAGTTCAATAAAGTCAGCAGGTACATCTTGATAGAGTAACTCATCCACTTCTTCAGCCCACCAGCCTGCAAACCCCTCAACATCGACCAGACGTCCTGAGTCGTCTATATAGTTTATTGGAATGGCATCAAGACTATATATCCATTTGATACCTAACCTGGAAGTAGAAGAGCGTAACGCCAGGATGTCATTCCAGTTTTCATCCTCTCGTTTGACCCTGATATATTTAATCCCAAGCTCATTGAAACTTTGCAGCGCCTTCATCCTTCGACTGTAAAAGCTTATGGGTACATTTACACCAAGACCCTCAAAAGGTCCCACCTCCTTCGAAAGGTCGAATGAAACGGGAATATATTGCCCTTTTTTGCGATCACCAAAAAAACTACATGACCACATAACAACCATGACAAAGATGATAATCCCTGTCTTCACAAAAACTTGAGGAACTCGATAATTTGGCATGGATTTAATTTCAACTGACCAGTGACTGAGTCAACTAAAACCTTAAATCTTAAGTATGTTATTGATTATTTTTTTTGTGTTGGTTTATGTCATGAAAGCGATGGATTCAAGACGATTTTAAAGTGAAAACTTCACCAGAATTAAATTGAGGTGTATTTATTGACCCGTTCTCACCAGATCGAGCGCTTTCAATGTTTCATCATACCCTTTTTGGATTGCTATTTCAGCCGCCAAAAAATTCCAGGCTGCCAGCCCTGTGCTCACATTGATAGCCAGATCAGGCTTCCCAAGTTCTACCTGATTTGCTGCAATCAGCGCCATAGACAGAATGACGGTTTCGTGAGCGATTTCTGCCATATTGGGTTTGCCTGCCATATACCAGGCTTCATGTGCCTTGGGGATGCGCCAGGTGGTCTTGCTATTGACGACTAGATTTGCATTGAGATAGCTAAATGAGTCGCCTTCATCCTTGTCCTCGGGGAATGCCAGGACATTGACAGCAATGATATAATCTGCGCCCATGGATCGTACCACATCGATGGGAACTGGATCTATCATACCCCCATCTACCAGTACGCGCCCACCACTCGATTGAGGATTGAAAACGATGGGGATGGAAGAGCTTGCTCTAACTGCCCTTGCCAGACTGCCCTTATTCATAACATACAAGTCGCCTTTGAGAATGTCTACTGTGGTTGCAGCAAAGGGGATGGATAAATCCTCTATATTTTTATGCTTATAAAGTTTATCCAGAAAATCCTGAATCTTTTGCCCATCGATAAAACCGCGGGTAGGAAAAACGGGATCTATGAGATTGATCACATCCAGCCAGTCTGAGTTCAGGGCAACTTCAGAGAGTTCTTCCACAGTTAACCCAGCGGCATAGCCACCGCCTATGATTGAACCCATGCTACTGCCAGCAATCATATCAATGCGAATACCAGCCTTCTCTAGCGCTTCCAATACACCAATATGTGCAAAGCCTTTTGCAGCTCCAGCTCCTAGAGCCAGCCCCACGGTAAAATCCTGTTCAGCCTGACCTTTGAGAACCAGGGCGAACTTGTCCGAAATTTCTGGTGAATTCGTTGGTGAGAATGCTAAGGAATACCAGGGTATTACCAGCAGGGTGATTAAAAAAAAACGTTTTTGAAACAATTTCATCTATTGAAAGATATCATTCAAAATAGCAGCAAGATGGAATCCACCCTTTAATAGTCGGTCTTCCATCAAATCACGATTTTTGTCTACATATTCCCAGGATAGTTTGCCCTCACCAATCTCGTATATCTGGGGGTGTAAAGATCTGGATGTATTGACAAAAGCCATAAGATCAGGATTAAGCATTGCTTCTTTATCTTCAGAGCTGAGCCCCAGCTGAATTTGTTGTGCATACTCGGTGTAACTGTACTGCATGTGATCGATCATTTGAGTGTCCCAGACGCGGTGTAGGTTTGATTCTCCATCCCAGAACCACTCAACTTTCACAGAGTTCCCGCCCCTGTCTGTACCATTTCCAACATGAAGCGGCTGATGCAGATCACCAACAATATGCACAATGAATCTGAACACGTCAATCTGGTCCTTTTTGCCCAGTATTCCTCGCTTAAGTAAGTCAGTGAATTCGGAGACTTTTTTTACAGCGTAACCACCTGCTTCTGGTCCCTCATATTCCTTGCCTTCAAGTATGGTGCAGTAATGCCAGTCATGAGAATGATCCCATTTGGGATCTGATTTAATTTCATCCGCCCAATTTGATATACGCGCAAGATCAGCATGACCCATGAGTTGTGTGATTTGCTCTCTTGCCTCTGGGGTTAAATTTTCTTCAGCAATTTTCCCAATGACACGATGACCTGTTTTCCCCCAGCCCAAAACGAGTGTGGCTGTAAGCATGATAATAACGAACTGTCGCACGGTGAACTCTCCTAATGATGTTTATAGCAAAGAATCTAATGTGAGCAGTAGCAATCTCCTTAAAAAAATCTCATGCTAAGGATGAAGAGACCCAGTTTTTTAAAAGGCTTACTTCTTACTACCAGCATGCATCCAGCAAGAAGTGATTTCGTTGGATGATGATTATCTTAGGACAGGTGTTGATTAATACTACACCTTAGACACACCTCGACCGATGGTATAACTGTTATTTTTTATGCATTTATAGATCCTTCAATGTAAATGGTCATATACTGATGGTCCGGCTTAAACGCGGAAGTCTGAAAATATTGAATTTTTCAACAATTCAAGATAAATCGCCCATCACTTGCCTACTGGATCATGTGAACTCTGCCGCCCAACCTCCAGGCAAAAACACAGCTTAATTGTTATATATTAATGTTTTAGATTATTTTTATACGCATTTTCCCTTCTGTAGAGCTTCCTTACAGTTGTTGATAATCTCAACAGGTTTTTAAACTGGCTACCCTACTAGGTTTTTGAACTTTGATCAATTTTCTGTTGAGTAACTCAACATATCTTACCCTTCTTCAAGAGGATGGATATCAGCCATATCTAATTAATTATACATAACTTATAATACTTCCTTTTTATGGCATCGCTCTTGAAACTAATAAGAGCGAACTTAAAAAGGAGGTTCATTATGGTCCCATTATTCGTCATTCTATTCGTAGCCATTCTACTCATGGTATCCTGGTATCAGGGTTTAAAGCGAAACAAAGTCTTAAGCAACTCTCCCATCGTAAAAACACCTGCATACAAGTTTAAGATGGAAAACTTGAGCATTCCTGCCGGCATATATTTCAGTCCCACCCATAGTTGGGCACATATGCAGGCCAATGGAAGTGCAAGGGTTGGTGTAGATTCATTTCTACATGGCTTAACTGGTGTGTTGTCTGGCATTGAAGTTCCTGAACCAGGAACAGCACTTAAGCAAGGAGATCCTCTCTTTAGCATCTCAAACCAGGACAAAAATCTCAACATCACAGCCCCAATTTCTGGCATAGTCAAGTCGATTAATACCGAAGCCTTGCAAAACATGCGTCTCGTTAACCGAGACCCTTATACGCAGGGCTGGTTGGTTGAAATGGCACCCAGTGCCTGGGAGTCTGAGACAAAACGACTCTATCTTGGACAACGAACCAAAGCCTGGCTGGCATCTGAAATGGCGCGCATACGTGATTTCTTTGCCCATTCATTTGCACCGCCAGATTCTGAAAATGGTCTGGTCTTGCTACAGGAAGGTGGAGATATCGCTGATGGTGCATTGGCATTTGCTGGAAAAGGTCTCTGGGGAGCCTTTCAAAAACTGATCCTGGACCCAGCCAATAATGAATTCCAACACAACACCTAGCCCTCTCTCGAATAGAGAACAAATCACAGATACTGACTTAGAGAGGATATGACCAAATGTCTATCGACAGAAGAGAATTTCTTAAGACCCTAGGGGTAGCAGGTGCAAGCCTGACCGGGGCAAGTGCACTTGCAAAAACGAAAACAGAACCAGATGCAGAGGAGTTTTACGCCATTCTGCATGATATCACCTTATGTGAAGGGTGCCAGGAGTGTGAATTCGCCTGTGCAGCAGCAAATGGGTTACCTGCCCCAGCTGATGACGATTACCCTGATGCTGACATCAGGCGCAAATTAAAACCTGAGCAGTGGTCAGTCATCAATGCAGTGGAAACCTCTGCAGGTGAGGTTTATACCAAACAGCAGTGTATGCATTGTGCCCAACCTGCCTGTGCATCTGCCTGTCTGACCCAGGCGATGAACAAAACAAAAGAGGGTCCCGTCACCTGGACTGAGGGGAAATGCATGGGATGCCGATATTGTATGGTATCCTGCCCCTTTGATATTCCAAAATTTGAATTTGACGACAACAATCCAAAGATTGGTAAATGTCAGATGTGTTTTGACAAACTCAAGGAAGGTGAGGCCCCTGCCTGTGTGGAAAATTGTCCGGCAGATGCCCTGACCTTTGGCAAGCGTAGTGACATTCTCAGAGAAGCACATAGACGCATCCTGGAAGATCCAGATTCATATGTGGATCATGTCTATGGTGAGTATGAAGCCGGTGGAACCTCCTGGCTTAACCTATCACCTGTCCCATTCGAAGAACTTGGATTTAAAACAAATCTTGAGACTAAACCATACCCTGAATTGACGAAGGGATTCCTGTATAGCGTTCCCTCGGTTTTTGTCCTCTGGCCAGCTCTGCTTATGGGTCTGAGAGAAGCTACCCGAAAGGAAGATAAAAAAGCCAAGGAAGGAGCTGATCATGAGTGAGCAAGTAATGAATGAAACCTATGCTCCTAAGCGAAGTTACTGGAACTTCTTCATGTCTGAACTCAAACCCCGTGGTAACGTCTGGACTGTCTTCAACATGATTTCAGTCCCCGTGGTTATACTAGCAGCTGTCCTGATAGTCATCCGATTTATCTATGGTCTCTCTGCAGTCTCAAATGTCACACAGAGTGTGCCCTGGGGTTTATGGAAGGGCTTTAATGTAGTCACAGGTGTAGCCTTCGCCGGTGGTGCTTATGTTTTGACCTTTATGGTGTATATACTGGGGATGGATAAATATAAACCCCTGGTACGTGTGACTGTTCTCAATGGATTCCTGGCTTATACATTCTATGCCATTGCTTTAATCCTCGACCTGGGGAAACCCTGGAATATCATTAATCCAATCATCGGCAACTCGTTTGGAACCAGCAGCATCCTATTCCTGGTGGCATGGCACTTTATGCTCTATATCGTGGCTCAATTGGTTGAATTTTCGCCAACCGTAGCAGAATGGCTGGGATCTGAACGGGCACGGCGCAACCTGAAGCGGCTTACCATTGGTGCCGTGGTCTTTGGTATCACCTTGTCTACCCTGCATCAATCTGGTTTAGGGGCATTGTTCCTCATGGCTAAAGGGAAGATTCACCCTCTCTGGTATTCAGAGTTCATCCCCACCCTGTTTTTCATCTCAAGTATATTTGCTGGATTGAGTATGGTGATCTTCCAGGGGAGCATTCTCCAGAAAGTTTTTGCCTATCAAATGGAACAACACTCGGATGAGAAACACAACATCATGATTCGTGGACTATCCAGGGTGTGTGCCATCGCCATGTTTGCCTATTTCTTTTTAAAAGTAATCGACATGGTTCACAATCATACCCTGGGATATCTCATGTCGCCCATGGGTGCCTGGTATTTGGTTGAAATGATCGGCTTTGTTCTAATTCCAATGATTCTATTCGTATACGGAACCCGTGTCGGAACACCCTTTCTCATAAAATTGGCCTCGCTTATGACGCTGCTTGGTATCGTCCTGAATCGTATGAATGTTTCTGTTATTGCCTATCGCTGGGATGAATTGCCACGATACATCCCGAGTTGGATGGAAATTGTAGTAACGGTCTCTATTCTATTTGTTCAAATCTGGATTTTCCGATGGGTTATTCACCGTATGCCGGTACTGAGAACTATGGAATCTATGACAGCAACATCACCCAAATCATAAGGCAGCATTTATCATGGATAGCTTCACATACACAAACATCTTTGCCACAAAGGGAATTGAATACATGCTTATCATTGCCTTCTTTCTGGCATTCGTTCCCTTTTACAATTACCTGAAAGAAGTTGAAGGACCTCTATTTTCACTCTCCAGGGTACGTTTACCTCGTGGTGTATTTTTTGACAGAACACACACCTGGGCATATCTAAAATCTGCAGGACAAGTTCAGGTAGGGATTGATGATTTCCTGGCAGCCCTCACAGGTCCAGTCAATCTGAGATTAAATAAGCGAAGCGGGGAAACTGTAAACCGTGGGGACCACCTAGCCACTCTCGAAAGTCAGAACAAGAGTTTAAAAATATACTCGCCAATCAGTGGAACACTGAGGGGTGTCAATAAAGCTTCATTGAGAAGGTTTAGCAAGCGGACCAACAATGAGTTTACTGAGAACTGGTTGTTTGATATGGAGCCCAAGCGTTGGGATCTGGAAAAATCAATGCTCATTCTCGGTGAAAAAGCAACTCAATGGATTCGCCAGGAGCAGGCACGTCTTCGGGACGTCCTTGCTTTTGCAGAACGTAAATATGATCTCAATGTTCAACCCGTTCTGCTCCAGGAAGGTGGTGAAATCGCTGATCATGCCCTGGAATCAATGTCACCTGAGATCTGGGAAGAATTTCAGAGTGAATTTATTGATGCTATGAAATAGAAGCAATCTGCAGGGGGTGTCATAAGACTCTCCATGTCAACCACACCGGACACCCCCTGCCCATCACACAACTGTCATTGAGGGTTTGATGGAAACTAGAAAATGTATATGGATGGATGCTGGTGCAGTTGAGTACCAGCTTTGTCCTTTAAAACAAAACTGTGAATTATGTGATTTCCATAAGGAAATGGCTCGTGGATGTCGTACCCACTCGCGTGAGGGTAATGTCTCTCAGGTTAATGTGAAAGCTCCCAGCGAATCGGCTTTAAATTTCATCCCCGGTCTGCAATATTTACCCGGCCATTTTTGGTTCAAGCGGGTAGCGGATGGAAGAATTCGTGTAGGCATCGATGCTTTTCTCTGGCAACTTTTCTCATCCATTCATAAAGTTGTTACACCAGAAGACAAAACAATACTGATCCAGAATCAGTGTTTTAGTTGGTTGTTGCTGGGAAGTGGTATCATATATCTTCGAACACCAATTCCAGGAATCATCATTCGGACAAATCCCATTTTTCTTGAACAAACACTGGAAGTTCCGCATCTGCATCTTAGTCCCGAATCCGATTTGTGGTTGATTGAATTGGAGGTAGGAGACCTGGTTGGTTTCGAATATCTCACTAAAGATCAATATCTCAATCAAACCAGAGATGATTGTCAAAGATTTAGGAACCTCAACTCTCCCCGTGAACAAGACTCTCAGATACCTATACGACCAGGCGTTACCGAAATCACTCGAAATGATTTCTCCAAATACTTGAGAGCAATTAGCAACAATCAAATCTACGTATGCTAATTGGCATATAATGTGCTTTATTAACATTCGCGATAATTCAAATGATTGAATAACCCGGTTTGGAGGGGGTATGGATCCAGGTTCTGACCAGGGAACACAAATACAGAATGGATCGATGAGCTCGTGGCGAAGGTTGGTTAGGCCAAATTACATTTATGGTCGATTGGTAATTCTTCTTATTTCCATGTCACTGTTTCTCTTTGTCTTTCTTGCATGGCTTATTTTCTCTATTTCCAATAATTATCTGGAAAATGTGACTAAACGCTGTGGCAAAAGGATGGCGACCGTCATCGATCATACCATTCGTATCAGTATGATTACCGAGGACCACTCCGAGCTTACTCGGGTTATAACTGAAGTTCAAAAGGTGCCTGGAGTAGGAGCTATTCGAGTATTTAACGATG
Source organism: Fidelibacterota bacterium (assembly GCA_016844945.1). Lineage (GTDB taxonomy): Bacteria > Fidelibacterota > UBA8477 > UBA8477 > JABMPR01 > JABMPR01. The sequence goes on from JAERTJ010000109.1 coordinate 21,207, forward strand.
ATGGCTTGGTTAGACACAATGCACCAAGCACCATTGAGGGGAATCACTCAAAAACACCCATGCTGCCGTGTTCTGATTGCCATACCTCAGTCAATACAGGACAATGGGGTATGCCCGAAACGTGTATGTACAACCGAGATTGCGATGAAGGGCGTTGCATGATCGTTCTCTCACCCATCATGTCAACCCCTGATTGTCGATCATCCGGTTGTCATCAGACGAATATTGAATCAGAAGTTCTGGGTTTTATGGAAATCGAGTTGCCCCTCACAGAAATGGATTCTGCCCTGAATAAAATCCTCATGGAGTATTTTGCCATTATCATGGTGTTCCTGGCACTGCTCATGGCAACCCTGTTATTCTTTATTCAACGCCGCGTAAACCGCCCGTTAAAACGAATCGTGGATGCCAGTCGAGCAGTAACTGCTGGAAATATGACAGTCCGAGTGGATGTTGAATCAAGTGATTTGAGAGACATTCACCATGTTGGTCTGGCATTGAACACCATGCTTGCTTCCATTAACCAGAGCAATCGGGAACTCCAGGAATGGTCCAACGATCTGGAAAATAAAGTTCGAACCAAATCTGAGGACATCGCTCGAACCCAAAATGAAATTTATCAGATTGAACGACTGGCTTCACTGGGGCGACTCTCCTCATCCGTAGCCCACGAGATTAACAACCCCCTGGCAGGTGTCCTGACTTATGCGAAGCTTGTCTCACGGATTCTTCAAAACTCAGAATTGACTGAGGAGAAACGGGTAGCCATTCTGAAGCACCTGGATATGATCCAATCAGAAACTACTCGGTGTGGTAATATCGTTAAGGGGTTACTAAACTTTTCAAGGGACAGAAGTCAAAAATTTGATACGTTGCATCTGAATGAGGTCCTCCAGGAAACAGCTCAGTTGATTCAACATAGTTTTCAGATTGCTAATGTCAGACTGATTACTGATTTTTCAGCGCACCCGGATGTGGTTAGTGTCAACGGGAATCAAGTCATTCAGGCCTGTCTGGCAGTACTGACCAATGCCCTTGAGGCAGTGGGTGAAGGGGGCGACGGTTTGGTGACTTACAGAAGCTACAAGCCAGACGTACAGCATATAATCATCGAAATCAGGGACAATGGGGTGGGAATTTCGGCTGAGGATCAGGAGCACATTTTCGAACCATTTTTCTCAAGTAAGAAAGAAATGTCTG
>JAERTJ010000110.1 GCA_016844945.1 Fidelibacterota bacterium
TCGAACCGATGACCTCTTGACTGCCAGTCAAGCGCTCTCCCAACTGAGCTAAGGCCCCATTTGGGACGACCAATATAATTGATGACCTAGGGCTGTCAAATCATTTTGATTGTCCTTGAACCCCTTGTTTCCTCAGGTCCAAGATTACTAGCGGCCGAATGGACTTATGCTATATAGGCACCTTGTCAAGCTTTTTTATTGAGCACAGTGTTGGTTCACCACATACTCAACTGACATATCTCCGACTTGTGAGGAGAATAGAATGGCTTCAATAACAAAATACATGACAAAAGCAGGTATTATTCACTACTATGGTGATATCGTTGTGAACGGCAAGCGATTTCGAAAATATTTGGGCCTTAGCAAGCGAACAGCGAAGTTAGCACTCCAAGAGCTAGAATATGAACTGAGGTATGGAAAGAAAGACGGAAGGTCAGAGAATGTCACCTATAAGGAAGCAATACTCAAATTCAAGGCTCACGTGGCATTAACGGGGACATCTGTGGCACAGATTAAATACATCGAGTCACGAATCAATGCTTTCAGGAAATATTGCTCCAAAGTACGGCATAACAAGCTGGAAGAAATCACCCCAGATGATTGCCGACAATACATTACACGAAGGTCACATGAGCATATCACAAACTTCTACAAGCTGGGAAGTGAGAAGGGGTGGAAGCATCCTGCTAAATCAACATTGAATCGTGAGATAGGATTCCAGAAACGCTTCTTTCAATTTTGCGTTGACAACGATTATCTAGAGAACAATGTATGGTCTAGGATTCCTAAGTTCAGAGACAAATCTGCTCAAAAGCCTCGGTATGCATTTAGCGACCATGAGTTAAAAATGATTTTAGATGCTTCTGGCAAATTTCATGATTTTTTTCTGACATTATTGCTGACTGGGTTAAGACCAACCGATACGTTCGCCCTTCAGGCTACATCATTCAGCGGAAACATGCTTTCAATACCGCAACGAAAAACGGGAGAGTGGATATACAATATCCCAATTCCAACAGAGCTAATGAATACTTTGTCAAAGAGAATTGAAAGTGGTGGTGCAATTTTTAGTGAACTCCAATCTGATAGGCAAAGGCGGAAGGCTAGGTTGCTTGTCCAGGGCCTTTTCCCTTCTAACTTTGTACGAGACAACAATATCAACCTTCATACTTTTCGTCACACTTATGCGAGGATAAAACTGAAGGAGGGAATGCCCAAAGAAGTTCTTCAGTCGTTCCTCGGCCACAAATCCATTCGCACCACAGAAATATATGCAAATTGGGTTAGCACTTCAGAATTGTCTAAATGGGTTGAATAAGCTATAACTCCAGGTATTACAACTAATTATCACTTGTCTCGTCTTGCTGATTATGCTATATTGGATTGCCACTAATGGCGTTAATGTAGGAGTAACATTTGAACATAGCCCTCGCTCGCGTTTCATCACTATCCCAGCAAAAAAACACCTCTCTCTCCCAACAAAAATCCCGAATCCAACAATACGCTGATTTCAATGACATCCAGATTGATAAGGTCATTGAAGAAGTGGAATCTGGTGCCAAGGAGACTCGCCAAGGTTTAGAGTTATTGCGCAGTCTGGTTGAAACAGGCGTGGTAAAGCGGGTGATTGTTCTGAAACTCGACCGCTTCAGCAGAGACCTTTTTGCAGGACTTAAATGGCTGAAATATCTGAATGACAACAATGTGGAACTCATCTCAATATCTGAGAAGATTGATAACTCTATCAGCGGAAAGCTTATGACCCAGCTACTCCTATCCCTGGCTGAGTATGAGAAATCTACCATCGTTCAGAGACTTTCACGCGGCAAAGAGAAGCGATTTGGTGAAGGTTTAAGACCTTGTGGTTCCTTAGCCTTCGGATATGAATACGTTGGTGACAACCTAGTCTTGGACGATAACCACAAGCGCACAATTAGATTCATCTTTCGACGGTGGGTAGAGCTTGCAGATTTGACGAAGACAAAGCGAATGCTAACAGTGTTGGATGAATTGCGGAGACGTGACTATCGGTGGAAGGATGGAAGTCACTTCACCAATCGCCGAGTCAAATACATACTTAAAAACCCCATGTATGCAGGACAGCTATCGGTGAAAAACTTTGGTGATAATCAACATCAGTATGACTCGGTAATTTCCAAGAAGTTTTATAACAGAGTTCAAGCTACCTTTGCATAGGGGGGTATAGTTTCCCGTTAACTACAAATACTAATTGTCAAAAAGTCTAATTTAACCCGCCCACATATACCTGACATTTTTCACTACCAGAACATCGTTTCAATCCATTCCATCTGGTTTTGGACCTTGCCGCTTAATCGGTAGGGCTTAGTTTATCAACCGTTTCAGGGGGAGCGATTATAACTCCCTACTATACAACAATATTGCAAGTATAAATAATACGATTGGTAATACCCATAATGTTTGAGCAAACCTTCAAAAACATTGACGATATTCTATTCAAAGATGCTGGTGCAGATAGCGAACTCGATTATATCGGGCAAACATCTTGGATTCTATTTCTCAGATACTTGGATGAACTGGAACTTGAAAAAAAGGATGAAGCCGAACTACGCGGTGAAACCTACTCATTCATTTTAGATGAAGATTACCGATGGAAAAAATGGGCGATGCCCAAGAAGGCTGATGGCACCTTAGACCACCATATCGCTCTCACAGGACCTGATTTGGTGCAGTTCGTTGATGGACAGTTATTCCCATACTTGTCCAAATTCAAAGAGACTGCTGATAATCCCAAAACTATTGAATACAAGATTGGTGAGATATTCAGTGAACTGAAGAACAAAATTCAGAGTGGTTACAATCTCCGTGAGATTATTGAATATGCTGATGCCTTAGACTTTCTGACGACAACGGACAAGCATGAGCTTTCTCACCTCTATGAAACCAAAATTAAGAACATGGGGAACGCGGGCCGTAACGGGGGCCAATATTATACGCCGCGTCCTTTGATTCGTGCCATGGTTGACGTGGTGAATCCCCAGATTGGTGAGACCGTCTATGACGGTGCTGTGGGTTCAGCAGGATTCTTGTGTGAAGCCTTTGCTCATATGTCTGCTGACAGGGATAATCTCAGCACCACTGATTTGAAAAGACTTCAGGAATCCACCTTCTACGGCAAGGAGAAGAAGAACCTTGCCTATATCATCGGTGTGATGAATATGATTCTGCATGGGATTGAAGCACCAAATATTATTCACACCAACACGCTCAGTGAAAATCTCAGAGACATTCAAGCTAAAGACCGTCACGATGTGATACTTGCCAATCCGCCCTTTGGTGGGAAGGAACGTAAGGAAGTCCAACAAAATTTTGATATCAAGACGGGTGAAACAGCCTTTCTATTTTTACAGCACTTCATCAAGATATTGAAAGCTGGTGGTCGCGCTGGTGTTGTCATTAAAAATACATTCCTGAGTAATACCGACAATGCTTCAGTGTCATTGAGAAAGCATCTCCTTGAGACATGTAATCTGCATACCATTTTGGATATGCCAGCAGGAACGTTTTTGGGGGCTGGTGTGAAGACGGTTGTGCTGTTCTTCAACAAGGGTGAACCCACTAAGAAGATTTGGTATTATCAGCTTGATGCTGGTCGAAATATGGGTAAGACCAACCCTCTGAATGACAAGGATATGGCTGAGTTCATTGAGCTTCAGAAGAATCATGCTGAGGGTGATAAATCATGGTTTGTTGATGTAGCAGATGTAAATACAGACACATTTGATTTGAGTGTGAAGAATCCCAATTCACCCGAAGAAGCCCCCCTCAGAAGTCCGCAAGAAATTCTGACAGAGATGGAAACTATGGATGCTGAGACGAAATCCATTCTTGAAAGCATCAAAAAGTTGCTATGATGTCTGAACAGAATATCAAGAAGTTAGGTGAACTCTGCGACTTTGTTCGTGGCCCTTTTGGTGGAAGTCTTAAGAAAAGCTGTTTCAAAGCAGATGGGTATGCAGTTTATGAACAACAGCATGCCATCTATGACCAATTTGATGAGATAAGATACTTTATTGATGAAGATAAGTTTGAAGAGATGAAACGCTTTGAACTTAAGTCGGGTGATTTAATAATGAGTTGCTCTGGCACAATGGGAAAGGTAGCCATTGTTCCAAATGGTGTTAAGCGAGGAGTTATTAATCAAGCTCTTTTAAAATTAACTCCGAATCAAAATTTAGAAGTCGAATACTTAAGAT
>JAERTJ010000111.1 GCA_016844945.1 Fidelibacterota bacterium
CTTGGAATAAGAGTAGTAAAGGAAGGACTTTACTATGAATTCAAAGCTAAAGGATATCCCTGATAATGTTATCAGGGAGGAGTTTGTAAACAGGTTTCAACTAAAAGCTGGTGACGCTATCAAAAACGCAGCTTCAGCAGCAAACCATTTAAGAGCATTTCTTGCGGACTATCCCAGGGATGTAGAGCATTTCATATTGATACTACTGAACAGTCAGAACAAGGTGATCTCAACAGAGCTTGTGGCTTCTGGTACGATTAACTCAAGTGCAGTCTACCCAAGAAGAATTGCTATAAAGGTGCTTGAGAAAGAAGCTACGAGTATAATTCTCGCGCACAATCATCCTTCAGGTGAGACGACCCCAAGCAATTCTGATAGAGCTGTGACAAGAAAGCTTCAGACAGGGTTGGCAGCTCTTGATATTGAGATCCTCGACCACATCATTATTGGTGAAAGCCACTACAGCTTCGCAGATGCGGGGTTATTGTGAGACATGAAAGGAAAGGTAGTTATGGATTTTATTGAGATAGGTGAGGCTAGATATGCAAGCGAAGATCTCACCAACATAGCAGCGAGCAACCTGTTTGAGTTGGGCATCAATGGTATAAACTCTATTAATATCCATGCACCGAGTAATTGCATCACCGTTGGTTTCAAAGACGTAGAGGATGCTGAGTTAGCACATGCCATCGCAAGAACTAACCATACTATCAAAAGCAGGATTTTCAAAAGCGGTGATGCTGTGCAATTTCTACTTCAACTCAATTCAGTTGTCAACTCGTGGGGACATGACCAATGAGCGGGTGGATAAGAACAGATGACCAAAACTTGGACACTGAACTGGGGTTACTATGAATTGGGTCATTACGCACGAGAAATATCTTGATGATATAGAGCTGAAAACTCTCAGAAAAACTATGGAAGGTGCTGTATTACTAGCAAAGAGTAGGGCAATACAGGCTCCTGTCCGGGATAATGCCATTATAGAGCTGGCGTTGTCCACTGGATTACGTGTATCTGAGATTTCTGCTTTAAGAGTGTCCGACTTGTCCATGTCTAGAGGCAACAACAGCCTAATAGTCAGGTCAGGTAAGGGTTCGAAGCTCAGGCAAGTCATGTTCAGTAACAGATTGCGAAAAATTCTGGAGGATTACCTTGAGTATAGGAACCGAGATAGCGAGTATCTCTTCATCTCAGAGCGTCAGGATTACTTAACAGTCTACGGAATACAGAAGATAGTGAAGAAATGGTTCAAAACCGCTCGTTTGGACCCAAGATACTCCGTACACAGCTTAAGGCACACATACGCGGTGAGACTTTACAAGTCATCTGGGTTCAATTTAAGGCTAGTGGGGCAGTGTCTAGGGCATTCTAACCCCCAAACCACCGCTGTATACGCTGTAGCAACCTCATCACAGATACAGAAGGCTGTAGAAGCCCTCGATTTGGAGGAAGAATAGGTCAGTTTGGCCTATTCTTTTAACTAATTTTGAAAATTTGGCAGAAAACTGGGGTAGTTTGCTTTGTTACACCCGCTAATGTGATATTTTAGGGGTGTAAATAGTGTAAACTGGGCAGATAATAGTGATTTTCTGCCGTATGAAGGAGAGATGAGTGTCAAAAGCCGACTTCTTTGATCTGATCGATGGTAATTACCCCTCTTTTGAAGAGGTTGACTTCCTCCACACCCAGGACGCCATTTCTAGGGGACATTTTGCCAAGTTTTTCAAAATGCGCGGGTGGATCCATAAGGTAAGTCCCTTGACGGTCGTCCCGTTGGAGGATTCTCCAGCAAGATATGAGTACGAAATGATATTCAATGACGAGTTGGGTACAATCAAACTGAGCTCTCCACTCTACTCAGATGAGCGCATCTTACATGACCAACTTGTTCAAGCATTTAACAATGAAGATGTCATAGAACTCCTGATATTCATAGCACCTCACCCTGAATTGGATGCCAAAGGAAAAATCCAAGATCATACAACACGGGTTGTCACCTATTGGCCAGTGCAAGTACGGGTCCTGGATAAGTTCGAGGAAGAAGCTGCCTTCATCTGGACTGGAAAAGAGTGGGAGATCACATTTCGTAGTGCCACAGAGCCCTACCCTGATGAGAACGGATTTTACTATCTCCATGAGTTATTGAAAAAGCCCGACGAGGAGATCTCTGCACTAGACCTTACTGTGGGCCGGAGAGGTGTTGTCATTCCCAACATCGAAGTTGCAGTCTGGAAAGATTACATGTTCAATGCGAAGGCAAAGGACAAGGAGATCGATGGTTTTCTCAAAAAACTCAAACCAGATGTCCGGAAAGCGGTGAAGTCACTGAATCGTGAGATCATCAAATTCGAGGATGGATTAGGTGATTTAGATCCCCATGCAAATAAGCCAGAGATTGAGGAGTGTGAAACGATGATACTTCAATTAAAAGAGGAGATCTTTCACACTCTAGATATGAAAGATGAGAATGGTGATACTGCAACCAGTCTCATTAAGCATACATCGAATTATGTGGGTAAGGCTGTTCGTAGAGCCCTGAAGAAAATTGAATCCAAGCAGCCCATCCTTCATGCCATAATTGTAAAACGGTTCGATACTGGAGCCCATTGTAGATATATCGATCGCGTTGAGCATCCCATCCTGTGGATCACATAAAAAATTTTATTCTATAGATATCAGGCAGTTAGCCTGACTTAGCCCCTCTATCCCTTTTGTCATGGCATCCCATGGCACACAATACAGTTATGATAGGAATTGAATACGATCGTTAACGATCGGTAGTGGTCGCTTGACCACATTTTACCATGAGGAATAGTTATGAAATATAAAGTGATGATACACGATACGCCCGGTGTGGCGTTAACGCTCCAGAAAAGCATTGATGGCTCAAACTTGCCCTTCACCCTGAACACCTGTATTGGGTGTCTCACGGGGTGTAGGTACTGCTATTTGCAGCAAGCCCCATTTAAATGGCATAGTGTTTTTGGTGAGGAAGTAAAAGTAAAGACCTGGATTAGTGATAGGTTGGATAAGGAATTGGAAAGGCACAAGGACCTGCCTCAGCACCTGAAACGTGTTCAGGTGAATCCCGCCACTGAAGGATACCTGCCACAGGTGATCCGGGTGATGAGAGAAGATCATGGCCGTGATGTTATGGGGGAGGTGTTGGCAGTATTCCGCAAGCACTGGAATGCTGGGAATAAGTGGATGGTGCATTTGGTGACCAAGAGTCATCGGGTCTTGGACCACTTGGATCTCATCTCCGATATGAAGGACCAGGTTCAGTTGGAGTTGACTATCACCAGTACGGACGAGGCTGTAGTGCGGAAACTGGAAGGGTATGCGCCCTTAGCCTCCAAACGTATTGAGATGGTCACCACCTTTGCAGATAGAGGCGTGTTCGTGAGGGTTATGTGCATGCCCTTCATTGGCGATGAGCAGGAGGCGGCTCTGTTGTTGCAGGGTTGTTTTCAGCCTGCAGGAGCCAGTGGTTTTAAGCACAAGTCGACTAACTACTGGTCCGAAGCAAAACTCTCGGAGGGTGAACTCGTCTCGTCGGGTGGAAAGCGAGACATCATATTTACTGATCTGCTGTGGAATAGTGGAGAACCAGTACTTGAGGGTGCTGGGAAACCCAGGATGGTGACAGCATCCATGCCCGATGGAACCGTTTCGAAATTGACAAAGAGGGCGGTCCCGGTATTGGATTTTGGGTATAGGTACCTGAATGATGTTGACTGGGTCACAGCCGTTTAATCGTGAAACTAACGCCCATGGCACTCCATGGCACACAGTATAGATGTAGGGGGTTCGGCTTTTGCCAGCCCCCTTTTCAACTCGTCCCTGAATACATCAGGAACGTCAACCGGCAGAGATGTTGGTCAATCATAACCAAAAATAGGAAATGAAACAAAAGCAAAACCTGCTCGAAACCTGGCATAAGAACCATGGTTGAGCAGCGTTATAGTCTCAGTAAGGCAGCGGGCCTGATGAGCATTTCAGTAAAGACCCTTCGACGCCTGATCAAGGCAGAGGGTATTCCAACAGAGAAAATTGGTCGGACTCGTTTAATCCGTGAGTCAGACCTGAATTCGCTGGTCATCCCAGTTCACAGTATCGACGACATCGTCGATGAAATGTTAGGAGGTGACTAGCATGGCTAGTATTCAAAAGGTCGAGACCCGAAAAGGTACCGGGTACAGAATCCAGGTAACTGAACTTGATAAAACCCGCACCACCATGACTGTTTATGTTAGCAGAAAGGAGGCTGAGGAGATTGCCAGGAAACTTGAAGTGAAGAAGTCTCTCATCAAGTCGGGTCTGGCAGCTCCACCTGCGAGTAGAAAACCACTTCGAGAAGTTGTGGATGGATACCTTGAAAATGGTGAGCAGACCAAGGCATATAGCACAGTAGTCAGGGAGAGGAAGGCATTCAAACCGCTCCTTGCAACTTACGGTGATATACCTCTGCGGAATATCACAGCTGACCACATAGAGAATCATGTCGGTGCAAGACTCAAGGAGGGGGTTACACCCCAAGGTGTTGCATGCGAACTCCGCCATATCAAGGCCCTGTTTTCGAAGCAGGTCAAGATGGGTAGGCTCGTGAAAAGTCCTGCGGGTGGTATCAGTCCACCGAAGTTCCAACAGAAAGCGATCCGCTTCCTCAGCAAGGAAGAGGTGGAGAAACTGCTGGAGAAGGTCGATGATGAGGATTTCAAGGACCTGGTCTTGGGTTACCTGAACACAGGAGCTAGGAGGAGTGAAATCTTGAAACCAAACTTCACCTGGGATTCCGTTCAGTTCGATCTGAACCGAGTCAAAATCGAAGGGAAAGGTGACAAAGTACGATACGTACCAATGACAGCCACCTTGCGCGCAGTCCTGGAGAAAAGGAGAGATGCTGAGAAGGCTTCACCCTTTGACTTCAGTTACTCCTGGGTCTTCAAGAAACTCGCCAAGTACTATGAGGACGCAGAGATAGAGAATGCCAACGTTCACACCTTAAGAAAGACATTTGGCAGTCTACTCCTCCAGCAGGGAGAGGACATATTCAGGGTGTCGAAACTGTTGGGACATTCTAGCGTGATGGTCACGCAGAATCACTACGCAGACATCCTTCAGGATGATCTGGCTACCAGTGTGATGAGTCTGGACAAGGTGTTCAGCTCCGATGCTGAGTAGCATTAATAATGGAGGGGGCTTCAGGCCCCCTCAAACCACAAATTACAGATGACAATTAACAATGAAAGAGATCGCGAGCTGGCAGAGATGCTTCAAGCTGTTCGCGATGATGTAACAGATGATATGCTTCCGCTCCTTGACCAAATGATGGTCCACTTGGCGGATGAGGGTTGGGATCGAGAAATGATAGGGATGTTCGTCATGACCGTCCTCATCATGGACGATGAACTCAACTAGGCGGTGGAGGCAGTGAGTGACAAGAAACTCCGTCTGCTCCACCAGGTACCAGGGGCTCTTGACAGAGCTCTTGATGAGCAAGTTCATAGTACAGGCTCAGTGCCTGTCACAGAACAGGCAGAGAAGGCTGTACAAGACTCTCTTGAAAACCAGGAAGTGCCAGTGTGCCTCATAGAGGAAGCATCAGGTAAGTATGTGTTGGTATTCAAAGAGGGTAGACGACGGGTCTGTAAAAGCAAGGGTCATGCAATTGATTTGGCGAGGGGGTATGGACTTGAGAGTCCAGTCTTCATTCCCTTCAACGAAGTCTATGACCCCACCAGACCAACCGAGTACTTCAATGGGAGCAGAGGGCTGAACTGGAATGTGTATGAACGCTCAATTTATCAGCTAGTTCAAGCGGTTAAGTCTACACCGACCACCTGGCCTACCATACAGCTCCTACTTGAAAATGTGTTCCCGGATCAACGTATCCGGGACGCCTTTTTGAACTGGTTCGCTGTGGTGTTCCAAACAGGTAAAATGACAGGGACCGCATGGGTGATCCTTGGATCACAGGGTAGCGGTAAAACGATGCTCATGACTGAGCTGTTATTCCCACTCCTGGGTAAGGGGAACTGCGTGCAACTGAACCAGGATGCTCTGACAACGCGCTTCAATGCGCTGCTTAGTCGGAAGCAACTGGTCTGCTTTAACGAGGTGCATTCCTCGGAGCTGGCTGCAGAGAGGATCAAGGGTTGGATCACTGACCCTGATCTGCGCATTGAGACGAAGTCAGGTCAAGCTGAGATGGAGACGAACCACCTCAACCTGATTTTTACTTCAAACGCCAAGGTGCCAGTGAAGTTGGAGGCTGACGATAGACGTTTTAGTGTTGCTCGGACAGGTGCTCCTTTGGTAGACCTTGACTGGTTCAAGGGAGAGGCCTCAGTGAAGGCCATGAAGCGAGAGCTGAAGGCCTTTGCAGTGGATCTCCAGACCTACACGATAGACGCTGGTGAAGCTAGACGCCCAGTACAGTCAGAGGACAAACTTAGGCTCATAGAGGCAAGTGTACATCCTGTTGACAGACTGGCAGACATGCTAAGACGCAGAAAGGTGAAAGAGCTGCAGACCCTTGCAGGTGACGTGTTGACCGAGGAGGAGATTTCCGAGATTTCCGGGTTTTCCGACCGTCTACGGAAGGACCTCCTGGTCAAGATCGTCAACACCATGGATGGTGCAGAGTACAACAGCAATACGCTGACACGAGCCCTGAAAGAGAGAGGGTTTGGAACAAGTAAATGTACTGGACCTGATGGCAAGCCGAAGCCTGCTTACACATGGGGTGTCAGGCAGAACTCGGAAAAGTCGGAAGGCAAGCAGAAGTAACGCTAAGGGCGGGGGAGACTCCGCCCTTTTAATGTGGGTTAACTATCCAATATTGTTTTCTGCCCACTCAGATTCTTCTCGTAGCAGTTTCGTAGCACTTTTTGTCCCTATTTGACCCATTTCGGGCTTAAACTGGGCAGTTTACAATATGAGGGTTCTAGAAACAAAAAACCCCAGGAACCGTTGTGGTACTGGGGTTGCGGGGATGTGGCCAGGGACGGAATTGAACCGCCGACACGGGGATTTTCAGTCCCCTGCTCTACCGACTGAGCTACCTGGCCCCAGTCGTCTCGTTAAACGAGCGCGCAATAATAAGATACGAGTCCCCATCTCACAATAACTAATTTTTGCTTAAAGCGTCTAAGGTTTTCCACGGGACTTCTGACATGCTAAAGATGTACTCCCAACCTGTTGCTAATCGCGCTCGACTCACAGAACTGAATATGCCAATGAGCCCTCCATTCTGGTCAAAAATAGGCGCTCCACTTACCCCACGAATTGGGATAGCTCCAGCGAGAGGAACTAATGTCCTGGGTTTTAGAATAATTCGATCGCAGATCATCCCCAGGGGAAAAATATCTTCCTTGCCAAGTTCATATGCGCGAACAACAAGACCCTCGGAATTCAGACCCATGCTGCCTGGATAACCGAGCAATAGTACTACTTCTCCGATGGATTTTTTTTCGGGTGCTAGTACCCCTTCTCCTGTATGTAAAACAGTTGGACGAAGGATTGCCCAATCTTGCCCTGATAACCCATCCTGCTGGTACGACATCTGCACCATCTCCAGTGGCAATTCCTTGCCTGAAACTGTGCGTGCTTTCATTTCAACCAACTGACTGTCATCTAGATCAAATCCGTGGGCAACTGTTAGGATGTATTCACCACCCATGACAAAGACACCACTTTGTTGTACCTGTTCGCGCTCATTGTCTTCATTCATGAAGATCAACATAATTAGTAATAACTGGTGCTTGTTGTTATGCCAGACTTTCTCCAGGGATGGTTGCAATTGAAGTGCTTCCTCGAATTGTTCCTGTCCTGCTTGATAAAAATCTATGAACTCAATGACAGACTTATCGTCATCAAAGACTTCAGGGATGGGGAGTCTTTGATTACAGGATGAAAAAAGGAGAAATAAAGCAGAAAGGAAATATCTCATATTAAGGAACTTTCTCGAAGCTATTTGTAAAGCAAATTCGACTAAAAACAGAGTTAGTGTAAAATAGTCAATGATTGGTAAAGAAAAGAAGATGTTTCACTCTTGAAACACAAGTGTAATTTCCTGCATGCATACTGAGAAGATATTCCTCAAAAATTTCAGCCAATTAGAGCTGGAATCCTGGATTCAATCAAAAGGTCACAAAGCGTTTCGTGGTCGTCAGATTTTTAAGTGGATTTGGGAGAAGGGTGCACAACAGTTTTCTGAGATGACCAACCTTTCTAAAGACATGATTCAGGACCTTGAGATAAACTGCTCGCTTGATATGTCTACTGTGAGTCAAGTTCAGACCTCAGAATCGCAGGGAACCTCAAAATTTCTGATTCGGCTTCAAGATGGTAAATTTGTTGAAACTGTATTGATCCCTGAGTCAAAGCGTGTCACAGTTTGCCTTTCCTCTCAGGTTGGATGTGCATTGGATTGTGATTTTTGCGCCACCGGTAAAATGGGATTGAAGCGCAATCTGACCAGTGGGGAGATTGCGGATCAATTGCTCCATGTCAGACGCTTTAGTGATCGTCCTATCACTAACATAGTATTTATGGGAATGGGTGAACCCTTCCACAATTATGACCAGGTTATTAAGGCAGCGGATATACTAAATTCAGAGTCTGGGTTTTCCCACGGTGCCAGGAAAATCACGATCTCAACCAGTGGAATGGTGCCTCAGATCAGACGTTTCGCAGATGAAGGACATCGCTACAAATTAGCAGTTAGCTTAAATGCAAGTGAAGATGAGAGTCGCACGCAAATCATGCCCATTAACAAAAAATGGGACATAAATGAATTGGTCAAAGCCTGTCAGCATTATACCGAGAAATCAAAAAACATGATGACCTTCGAATATGTTTTACTGAGGAGTGTGAATGACAGTATTGGAGATGCCCGACGTCTGTTAAAAATAGCTAACCAGGTTTTCTGCAAAGTAAATGTAATCCCTTATAATGAGGTTGCTGAGGGTTATTCGCGACCTTCAAAAACCAGGATAAACACATTCCTTGAGGTGCTTGAAGGAGCCAGGTTTGGTGTTACGGTTCGCTGGAGTCAGGGGGATGATATCGATGCGGCTTGCGGTCAACTCAGCACAGCCGCCCAAACAGAAAATGACTAGGATGTACCTATGATCCCCAAATTAAATAATGCTATTACAGAGATAAGAAAACGAGGAAAATTCAAGGCTGATATTGCCCTGGTCCTGGGGTCTGGTTTGGGTAATTTTGTGGATTCGCTTTCAAATACTACCCGAATTTCGTTTGCGGAGATACCCGGGTTTCCAGTCTCCACCGTTGAAGGACATTCTGGAGAGTTAGTCCATGGTTTCCTTGAGGATGTTCCAGTTCTGGTAAATTCGGGGCGCGTTCATTTTTATGAGGGTTATCGTTTGGAGCAAGTTGTTTTTCCAATCCACATTCTACATGGTCTGGGCGCTCAATCCATCATCCTAACCAACGCTGCTGGGAGCATTCGGGAGGATTACTCTCCAGGTGATCTCATGCTCATCACAGAGTTGTTGAATCTGACTGGCCAATCTGTCTATGCAGGTGAACCGGAACCAGAAACTGTTTTTGAACCTGAACTTATTCAACAAGCAAAGCAAGTAGCAGAACAAACCTCAATCTCATTAAAATTGGGGTCCTATGCAGCCCTTAACGGTCCATCCTACGAGACACCTGCTGAAATTCGCTTTTTAAGAATGAAACAGGCAGATGCTGTGGGCATGTCCACAGTTCATGAAAGTCTGGCAGCCTTTAAATCAGGAATGAATGTCTTGGGTATCAGTTGCCTAACTAATTATGCTGCTGGGATTCTCAATCAACCCTTGAACCATGAAGAGGTTATTGAAACGGGGCATAAAGTTCGTGAAGATTTCTCAAAATTACTGAGCAATTTGGTCATTAATTTGAATTGACTGGATATCATGAAACCCTTTGTTTAGAAGGATTCTGTGACTTTCTGACAAACAAAAATTCAACCTGCAAGTCAAAAATAAAAATAATTAAATTTGGGTACATATCATTCTGATATGGCGCTATATCAGAATGATGCTAAATTGAAGCGTATCTTTGGCTTGATTTTGATCTTTTATGGCATCGTAAGATATTAATATTATGTGGATTAGCTTGCTTTCGTTTCATTGTGGCATGGCAATTGACCTAAAGGGGAGCAATTGAATTGGAAGAAAACAATGAAAACGGAAAACGATAGATTAGAAAGGACCCCGAAAATGACTAGAAAGACAGATCATCTGGCTGCCTGGAGTAACCTCTCAGGAACACTGCTTACCATCGCCAATGGTGCCCTGGTAGGCTTGATCGCATTAGCAGTAATATTCCTCGCAGGAACACCTGCCCAAGCTCAGGGAATGAACTCAAAGAAGATTCAAATCGAAGTCTCTCAGGATCTTGAGGATGAGCTCGAAGAAGTCGCAATGGAAGTCCAGGAAGCCCTGGATGAAATCGGTATCGAGACCGGTATAAACATTCATATCGATGATGAAGGTAACGAATCCAAGCCAAAGCTGGGTGTTTACCTCAGCAATATGGATTTTGAAGATGCCTATAAAATGCGTTATCCATATGCACATGGTGTGCTGGTCAATGGAACCGTTAACAATGGTAATGCAGACAAAGCGGGGATCATTGAAGACGATATCATCATGTATTTCGGCGGTACAAAGGTACGCTATGAAGATCACCTCGTACGCTTGATTCGCAGCAAAGATTTTGGAGACCAGGTACAGGTTGTTTTCTGGAGAGATGAAGCTATTGATTCAACATTAGTGACCTTTCAAGCTCCGGTGAAGAAAACGGAAAAAGAGAAACAGCTCGCCATGGTTGATGAAGACAAGAAGAAGAAAAAACGTAAAAACTCCCGTGGATACGGTGGTGGTGGTTTTACTCCCATGCTGGTTCAGGATGAGTTTGTAGAAATCGGCGATCTCATGACCGAACTTGGTCTTTCATCAACGCCCTTTAGCTCTGAAGGTGTTGTGATGTGGGGTGGCTCAGGACAGGGTTACGTTGGTAACGGTTGGTTCCTGGGTGGCTTTGGAAACGGTGGTTCATTAACAAATAAAGTAACTGCAACCCATAGTACAAATGGTGATCAGGTTGAACGTGAAGTTAGTTTTAGTATGGGTTTTGGTGGATTGACCATCGAAAAAAGATTGGCTCCCTTCAAGTTTATGACCCTCAGTGGCGGTATTGGACTGGGTCTTGGTGGTGTCGATTTAAACGTTACTCAGGATGAAGGTGCCTTTACCTGGGGTGACCTGAATGACGAACTGCTAGAAACCAAAAGTACCAGTGTCAACTTCTCAAAAAATTATGCCATTGCTCATCCAAGAGCTAGTGTCATGATTAGGTTGACTGGTTGGATGCGACTGAGAGCTGAATATGGATACCTCTATGGTTATGGCTTCAGTGACGGCTGGAAAACCACTCTGGGCAATAGCTCCATCGATTCAGATACTGATACTTATGAACTCAAAGATAGTCAGGGTAAACTGTCAGAGCTCAGTGCTCCAACACTATCCCTTGGTCTCTGGTTTGGATTCTAAGCTCAGCTAAATAGTATTTTTTTTGGATGCCGACAACCCTGGTTGCCGGTATCCATATTTATTAAACGCAGGTGATAAATATGAAAATAATGTTAAAAATTATGGGAACGATTCTCATTTCAATTTCTCCATTGTTTTCGGCGCTGCTCACCGAAGACCTGCAGGTGGTAATCCCTATTGGAGACCCACTTGTTCAGAACACTAGCGCATCATCTTTTCAAGAGGATTATGACAATACTGTAATCACTTTGAGATTCATTGAAACCCAACAAGGGGTTTTTCTGGTTAGAGAACATACCCGTAAGGGTATTGTTCGGTTATCTCAACCTACTAGAGCTCACAAAAAAAGTAACAGTATAATCATATTCAACACTTCTTCAGACGAAAGTCATGAGGGAGAGTCAGTGGAAGTAAATGTAATCCTGGAATAATTCAGGCGACTATGTAGGCGACATCAAAACATGACACTCACGATGCACCTTACAAAAAATGAACTAAAAGATCTCTATGTTTCAGTTTCTCTCTGATAAGCTGAGTGCTGGAGCACTGGTCGTTTCTCAGCTACTCCTGACAGCTTTTGTCGGGACGGATCCGTATTTCCAGGATGTGGGGCTTGAGGTGAGAGGCGATCGTCTATTCTGCTCTGCAAAACTCATGGAAAGCTTTACGCCTGATCTGGATATGCTTTTACAGTCAGGGGATACCATAATCATCAATTTCGAAGTTGACCTGGTAAATGCAGCTAATGATTCCGTCGTGGCGATTGCAGACTGGCAACATCACTTTCAATATTCACTTCTGGAAGATGATTACAGTGTCTATCGCAGTGAAACAGATCGTACGATCAAGACCAATTCACTTGAAGAAGCTAAGGATGAATGGGTGATTATCGACAATGCTCTTTTCTGCAGAATGCGTGTCATGCAAGATGACCAGCTCTACTACTTAAGAATCTCCGCATTTATGAATGAAATAGAAATGCCCGGGATCACCAAGCGGCTAAATCTTATGTCTTTCTGGAACCGTATTCGACCCATTCACATATCTGAACCTTTTGAAAAGAGGCAACTCGTTCTATGAGATTAAGAATGCCCTCCTTCAGGATTCAGATCATGATACTGGTCAGCGTGGTCACCCTTATCGCTGCTATGCTAATGCGTGATTTTTTTATCAGCAATCTCTCCTCCTATCAGGATCAAATCACAGATTTATCTACCCAGAATAAGGTCAGGGCTCTACACAAAAGTTATAGCTCTATTCTTGATTCTACTGAGCTGGTCATCTTCAATGCGGAAATTGAATCCATTCTCAGAGATCTTCATAAAATTGAAATTGCCGGTGATTTTTATAGCCGGGATATTAAGCGATACTCCATCGGGATTGTCATCGTTATGATCATCCTCACAGGAAGTATATTTCTCTTTCTCTTTATGCTCATCACGCGCCCACTGACACGTCTCCTCTCTGCAACCGAGAAGTTAAAGGGCGGGGATTTTGACTTTCAGGTTAAAGAGAGTGTTTATTCACCTCTGAATATTCTTATCGTCGCTTTTAATAATATGGTTTCTGAACTGAATCAAAGCCGTGAACGGTTGATTGAAGCAGAAAAGCAGACGATCTGGCAGGAAATGGCCAGGGCAATGGCGCATGAGATTAAGAACCCATTAACTCCCATCAGACTGGCAGCCCAGCGTCTTGAGATGAAATATTATGAGAAAGCTGACAACCTGCCTGAAATCCTAGAGAAGTCACTTAGGATTGTCAATGAAGAGGTGGATAATCTACAATCATTGGTAACTGCATTTTCAGGGTTTGCCAAGATGCCAGAAGCTCAGTTTGAAAATTACGACCTGAATCAACAATTAAGGGATATTTCAGATCAGTATTCTGATGATGCCAAAATAGATTTGAAGCTCGATGACAATCTCAAGGAGATTTATGCCGACACCATGCAAATGAAACAAGTCCTGGTGAACTTGATTCAAAACGCGATTCAGGCCTGTGAAGAGAATCCACATATTGAATTGTCAACCAGTGTCAAAGAGCAAAAATGTGTGATTGGTATTAAAGATCATGGCATGGGAATTTCCGAGATCGATCTGGCCAAAATCTTTGAGCCCTACTTTACGACAAAGAAAAAGGGGACAGGTCTGGGTTTGGCAATTGTAAGACGGATCATTCGTCAACATGGCGGGGATATCAAAGCTACCAGCATTTTAGGCGAAGGATCAGTTTTTGAAATAAATTTTCCATGTAATCGAGAATTAGCAGAGAATAAACAACAGGATTAGGTGATATAATGGCTGAGCATAAGATCAAAATATTAGTAATCGATGATGAAAAAAATATTCGATTAACCCTGCGGGACATTCTGGAAGATGAGGGTCATCACGTCCTTGAGGCTGGTACAGGTGAGGATGGACTCGACCTCCTGAAAAATGAAAATGTTGACCTGGTATTGCTAGATGTACGTCTTCCAGGTATGGATGGTATCGAAGTACTAAAAGGCATCAGGAAAATTGATGATGAACTTGATGTGATCATGATTTCGGGACATGCTACTGTGGGAACAGCAGTAGATGCTTTGCGTATCGGCGCTTATGACTTCCTTGAAAAACCGCTGTCTCTGGCAAGAGTGAAGTTAGCCATTCGCAACCTTTCAGAAAAGCAGACCCTGATAAAACGCTCTGCTCTGATACAACAAACACAGCAGGACAAATACAGACTGGTTGGAACTTCCCCTCAAATTGAAATGGTTCTAGATACCGCACGCCGGGTAGGACCTACCCAGGCAAAAGTTCTGATTCGCGGTGAAAGTGGAACGGGTAAAGAACTTGTTGCTCATGCCATCCATGCTGCCAGTCCTCGCGCTGAAGAAACCTTTGTAAAGTTTAACGCCGCCGCCATACCAGCTGAACTGGTTGAAAGTGAACTCTTTGGGCACGAAAAAGGGGCTTTTACTGGTGCCGTGGGACAGAAAAAAGGTAAAATAGAAATGGCCAACGGTGGCACACTCTTTCTGGATGAAATCGGTGATATGAGTCTATCCGCACAGGCGAAGATTTTGAGAGTTCTGGAGGATGGAAAGTTTGAGCGAGTCGGTGGTACTCAGACACAAACTGTTGATATTCGTCTCCTGGCTGCCACGAATAAACCCCTTGAGGAGATGGTCGCTGAAGGTGGATTCAGGGAGGACCTATTTTATCGACTCAACGTCGTACCCATTAACCTACCACCTCTGCGTGAGAGAGAGGGTGATATTAAAACTTTACTCAATCATTTCCTAACACACTATGCAGCTGAGCTCAGTGTCATGCCCAAAACATTCTCAAGAGATGCCATGAACATGCTGGTAGGGTATCCGTTCCCCGGTAATATACGTGAATTGAGAAATCTCATCGAACGTCTATATATTTTGAGCCCAAATACTGAAGTTGATATTCAAGAGGTCAAGCCTCACCTGAATCAAGTGATCTCCTCAGAAGGTGACGCAGCAATTTTTAATGAAACTCGTCCCTTCTCTGAAGCCAAGCGACTTTTTGAGGAAAGGTTTTTGGAGTCTCAATTGCGTCAACATGCTGGTAATATCAGCCGGACTGCACAAAGTCTTGGTATGCAGCAATCAAACCTTTCCCGGAAACTGAAGGAACTAGGTCTGGGAAAATCCTGATATACCCACAATATAGTTTAGAAAAGAAAAATAAATGGCATCTACACGAACTCTACTCTTGAGCCTTTTCTTCGTTACAATGATATTTGCATCGGAGGATAAGAAAATCATTTTAACTATCCGCACTGATACGCCACCTGAGATTGACGGTGTGGTGGATGATCCAGTCTGGCAAATGGTTCAACCTGCCACCGACTTCTACCGTTTCCAGCCTGAAAGTGGTGGTCTTGCACCAGTAAAAACAGAGGTTCGCTTTCTCTATGATGATGTGACGCTCTATGTGGCAGCTACAATGTACGAACCAGATCCATCTCAAATCCCTCGTCAATTGGGCAAACGGGATGATGAAAACGTTCTTGCCAGTTGGATTGGTCTCTTTATGAACCCATTCAACGATGGAGCCAACGAAGTTGGCTTTATGGTGACCGCTGCAGGTGTGCAGGTAGATCAAAAATACAGCCCCGAAGGCAATGACCGTAATTGGAATCCCGTCTGGACCAGTGAGATTTCCTATCATGCAGAGGGCTGGTCGGTTGAAATGGCTATTCCCTTCAGCCAGATCAGGTTCCCCGCAAAGGATACTCAGACTTGGGGATTGAATATCGGTTATCATCGTGCAAACGTCAGGGAAATCTATACCTGGACCCCACTTGACAAATCAAAAGACAACTTTGCCCAACAGGCAGGTTTGTTGCTTGGGATCAAAAAAATTGAGACACCCCTGCGTTTGTCTTTTACTCCCTATGCTTCGGTATCAGCTGAACACTTTCCCTTTGATGAACCTGGCAAAAGCAATGTCTCCACTTCGTATCGTGGGGGAATGGATCTCAAATATGGGATAAATGAGAGTTTTACCCTTGATATGACACTGATTCCAGATTTTGGTCAGGTCCAATCTGACAATGAAGTCTTGAATCTATCACCGTTTGAAGTACGACATGATGAACATAGACCCTTCTTCACAGAGGGTACCCAACTTCTCCATAAAGCAGGGATATTCTACTCACGGAGAGTAGGCTCAATACCAATTCGATATGGGAGCGTAGATGATGGGGAAGCTCTAAGTGGAGGGGAATCTGTAAAAGATAATCCAGACGAAACCCAGCTAATCAATGCAACCAAGGTTACGGGGCAGACAGTGAATGGCATTGGTTTAGGGCTTTTTAACGCTGTAACTGCACCCGTGTATGCGACCCTTGAGGATGATTTGGGGAATGAGAGAGAGTATTTAACCAACCCACTGACCAACTATAACCTTGTGGTGGTGAGTAAAAATCTGAACAATGGCTCTGAATTCAGTATCATCAATACCAATGTTCAACGATTTTCAGAAGATGATACTACAAATGATTTTTGGGACGCAAATGTCATCGGATTCCAAACCAGACTACTGACGAAAGATTCCAAGTGGGAGCTTGAATCCAGTGGGGCATATAACTCTTTGCTGTACCCAGATAGTGTTTCTAATGGGTTTAAATACTACATGGGCATAGGCGAGGAGCAGGGAATGTTTCAATACGGAACTGGGCTGGGCGTTGAATCTGAATTTTTCAACCCCAATGATATGGGATTCCTTCGTCAACCCAATGAAATCTCACATTTTGCCTATGCTCAGATCAGAACCCTGGATCCCGTATGGAAGGTGAATGAGGCTAGTTTTGAGATCAGCGAGAATGTTGGATGGTTGTATAGCCCGCGGGTATATTCCAGCTTTCAGATTCAAGCGAACTGGAATGTCACATTCAAGAATTATGTTTCAACCGGAGGCGGGTTCACCATCAAACCAATAGAAATTCATGACTATTATGAACCACGCACGGAAGATATGGTTTTTAAGGTTCCCAGTCATTCTCATGGACATATGTGGTTAGGATCAAACCGCAATAAACCCTTTTCCATCAGTGGGTGGATCGGTAGATCAACCAGGACAAAATGGGGCTCCAGATGGCAAGGGGGAGGACTGAATCCCAGCTGGAGAGTGAGTGACCAATTCCAGATTGATTATAGTCTGGACATAGATAGACTTACGAGTGATAGGGGTTTTGCCACAAAAGATGATTCGGATCAGCCAATTTTTGGTAAAAGAGATCATACCACAATCACAAATTCCATTTATTCGCAATTCATATTTAATCCTGAATTGGAATCTGACGTCAGGGTACGCTACTATCGCTCTTCTGTTGACTATGACACATTTTTTAGCCTCATGGAGGACGGACATCTAGAAGACAGCGATTATAATGCTGATCTTGATGAAGTCTTCAATGCATTTACCATAGATGCTGTTCTCACCTGGCGGTTTGCTCCAGGGAGTGAATTGGCAGTTATTTACAAGAACAACACGACGGTAGGTCATGTGGCTCCTGAAACGTATCCCTTGGAAGGGTATGTAATAAATCAGGGTTTTTTCAATGATCTCATCGGATTGCCTTCACAGGATCAGTCAAATAGTATATCTCTGAAATTATTGTATTACGTTGATTCCTGGACCCTTATGCATAAGCTCACGCACTAGCCCTAGATAGACCATCATTTAGAAAAGGACATTCTCGCGGGGATGTCCTTTTTTTATGTTTTTATCTCACACACCATCTTTTACAAATACATATGCCATTAATACAATATATGGCACAAAGCTTGCCTTAAGCATGTGTCTGAAAACAGGAGTGTGAAATGTATAAAATTTTAAAAGCAGAATTCATCGCCCCCAATGTGAAAAGCTTCATTATTGAAGCGCCACACATCGCTAAAAAGCGTCAGGCAGGGCAATTCATCATCTTACGTGTCCACGACAAAGGAGAACGTATTCCGATCACCATTGCCGACTCAAATGGCGAGGAAGGGTGGATAAACATTATTGTACAGGGTCTAGGAAAAACCAGTGTCCATCTCAATACCCTTCAAGCTGGTGATCATCTTCAGGATCTGGTTGGCCCCCTTGGTTTGCCTACTCATATAGAAAACTGGGGAACTCTGGTTTGTATGAGTGGTGGCGTTGGAACTGCAGAAGCACTCCCCATTGCTGCAGCAGGAAAAGCAGCAGGAAATAGAGTAATCTCAATTATCGGTGCCCGGAACAAAGACCTGATCATCGCTCAGGAGCAAATGGCTGAGGTTGTCGATGAAGTTCGAATTTCTACAGATGATGGTTCAGCTGGAAGACACGGTCTGGTAACAGATGTGCTCCAGGATCTCATAGATGAAGGGGTTACACCGGATATGATTGTTGCCATTGGCCCTTTGCCCATGATGGCAGCTGTCTCCCATCAAACCAAAGAACTGGGTATCCCAACTATGGTGAGTCTCAACGCCATAATGGTTGATGGAACGGGGATGTGTGGTGCCTGTCGCGCGACAGTAGGTGGTAAAACAGTTTTTGTCTGTGTGGATGGTCCGGAGTTCGATGGACATCAGGTCGACTTTAAAGAATTAGGAAGCCGGCAAAAAATGTACAAGCAGCAAGAAGAAGAATCCCATAATTGTTTTCTTGAGCGACAGATGAAAAAAGTTAAAGCTGAACAAATGAAAGCGGAGGGTTGATCATGAAACGTGAAAGACCTGAATCATTTAACACAGTTCCCATGAAAGAACGTCTGACCATCCCACGTCAGGATATGCCTGAACAGGATCCAATGGAGAGAAGCGGCAATTTTCTGGAAGTGAACCTGGGTCTCACTAAAGAACAGGCAGTCTTGGAAGCTCAGCGCTGTATCGAATGTAAAGTCCCATCCTGTATGGATGGTTGTCCTGTGAGTATTAAAATCCCTGATTTCTTGCAATTGATCTGCAAAGAGGATTTTGTTGGAGCTGCTGAAAAAATCAAGGAAGACAATTCCCTTCCAGCCATTTGTGGTCGCGTTTGCCCCCAGGAAACTCAATGCGAAGAGGTTTGTGTGATGGGGCGTCGATTTGAGCCTGTTGCCATTGGTCGCCTGGAACGCTTCGTTGCAGACTATACCATGCAAAATGGCAATGGTTCAACCAAAGCCTTTGATAAGCCTGAACCTACAGGGCAAAAAGTAGCAATTGTTGGGTCCGGACCCGCAGGATTAGCAGTAGCCAGTGATCTGATCAAAGAGGGTCATGCAGTAACTGTTTTTGAAGCCCTGCACGAGTATGGTGGTGTATTGGTCTATGGAATTCCAGAATTTCGCCTACCCAAAGTCATTCTAAAAGAAGAGGTGGCTAACCTGGAAGCCATGGGTGTAAAATTTGTAAAGAATTTCATTGTCGGTCGCACCATGACCATCCAGGAGCTCATGGTAGAAGAAGGGTATGATGCTGTCTTCTTAGGGCTGGGTGCAGGTTTACCTCGTTTTATGAATATCCCGGGAGAAAACCTCAATGGTGTATATTCAGCCAATGAATTTCTAACGCGTTCAAACCTCATGCGGGGTTATGACTTCCCTGAATGGGATACACCTCTCTATCGTGCCAAAAATGCGATCATCGTTGGGGGTGGAAACACTGCTATGGATGCAGTGAGAACCGCCAAACGTTTGGGTGCGGAACAAGCATCGATTGTCTATCGTCGATCAGAAGAAGAAATGCCTGCCAGAAATGAAGAGATTCACCACGCTAAGGAAGAAGGTGTGAAGTTTATGAATCTCGTCAACCCCATTGAATTCATCAGTGATGACCAGGGAAGTGTGGTCGCTGCAAAATGTCTGCGCATGGAATTGGGTGAACCCGATGATTCAGGGCGTCGCCGTCCTGTACCCATGGAAGGTTCAGAGTTTGTCATGGATGTGGATATGGTAGTGATTGCTGTTGGGAATGGTTCTAATCCGTTAATTTCGCAGACCACTCCAGAGATAGAGACCAATAAATGGGGCAACATCGTTGCCGATGAAGAAGGTAGAACTTCTATGGAGGGTGTCTTTGCCGGAGGTGATATTGTCAGTGGTGGAGCAACAGTTATTTTAGCCATGGGACAGGGTAGAAAATCCGCCATTGCCATTAATGAATATCTTAAAGCTAAGGTTGGGAGTTCAGCATGAGTTTAAAAGACCAGATAGAATCAATGAATATGGATGACATTGTGGAAATGTGCATTCACCAGGAACAACAGGCGATTGATTTGTATACTCTTGCAAGAGATCAGGCGAAGGATGAAGCTTCACGCCAGAAGTTTCAAGAACTGATCGATATGGAAAATGAACATAAAGTCTCTCTCAAAAATTTTGAGATTGAACGCTATATCGAATTACCACCAGCAGATTTGAAAGTGACAGATTACCTCGTGGAACCAGTCCTGAAGGATAACATGACCACTCAGGAAATACTCATATTGGCGGCGAAACGAGAAGGCAAAACAGCTGTGATGTATCAGGATCTGGCTGATCACTTTTCAGAGGAAAAGCATCTCAACACATTTTTTCAGATGATGGCAGACGAAGAACTTCGTCATAAGCATGACCTGGAAACTGAATATGAGAATGAGTACCTGCAAGAGGGATAGTTCTTTTTAAGCACGCAGAGCCACGCCTTGTATATTTTTTTGGGGCGATATTAATTTTTTCATCTGACCGTTGCTGACTGTAGTTTCTCAGCCAGTCAAATCTTATATTTTCGCTTACTTGATGATGAAGGAATACATGTGATTACAGAAAAATTAATTTCCATGCTGGAAACCCAGTCTGATGAACTCAGTGCTACCTGGGTAGAAATGCTAAAAGGAAATGAAAATACAAGCTCCAGACTCGGCTTTAGTGATATAGAGCTAAAGAAGTTTTCCCAATTTGTTTATGAGCAGCTAAAACTGTGGCTGGATTGGCAAACCACATCCGCTGAAGTCGCCAAGTTGTTTTGGAACTTCGGTGTTGATCGCAAACAGCAATCCATTGATCTGGCTGAGGTTCATTATGGGATCATCCTGGCAAGACGTAATCTTTATATCAATATCCTGGAAAAAATGGGAGAAGAAGATGTGGCAGATATGCAGGAGTTGATTGCATTTACCAGCCGGATCACTTACTTCTTCGATAAAATTGGATATTTTGTCGTAAAAGGATATGAAGGTTTAGGCTCTCCATCTGAAAAGGATGAAGCTGCCCTGGATGGAATTCTGGCTGCCTTCCGCTCAGGTTCCAGCGCAGATATATAGAAAGAAACCCCTGGTTTTACATCTGATCCGGGGCGCTTATCCCCAGGATCCGCAATCCATTTCTCAATGTAATTTGAACGGCTTCCAGCAAGGCCAGTCGGGCTTTGGACATTTCCTGATTTTCCAGATCAATCACTTTGTACTCAGTATAGAATTTGTGTAGCGCTGTTGCCAGGTTAAACAAATAACCGGGCAAATGATGAACTTCCAAAGCTCTACGACAATGATCTAACACTTCGGGAAATTCCAATGCCTGATTGATCAGGGCTACGGTAAACTCCTCGTTGAGGAGAGATAAATCTGCACTGGCTGAATCAGCTTCCAGACCCCTTTCCTTGGCTCTTCGGAAGATGCTGGATATTCGTGCATGGGCGTATTGGAGATAGAAAACAGGATTCTCATCCGTCTGTCGTTTGGCTAGATCCAGATCAAAATTGAGATGACTTGATGCACTTCGCATGATGTAAAAATATCTGACCACATCGGCTCCAACCTCATCTATCAGCTCATCCAGGGTCACAAAATTGGCTTTTCTAGTTGACATTTTAACCACTTCACCTGATCGGAGAAGCGTTACAAACTGATGTATGACTACCTGGATGTGTTCGTGTTTTAATCCCATGACTTTGAGTGCTGAGAGAACATCGGGATAGGCATCAATATGATCAGCCCCAAAGATGTCAACCACCAAATCAAACCCACGAGCCACCTTTTCGCGATGATAGGCTATGTCGGGTAGGCGATAGGTAGGTTCACCACTCGATTTCACTAAAACTCGATCCTGATCAATTCCTAACTCAGTGGTTTTGAACCAGGTTGCACCATCCTTGTCATACAATAACCCCTTGTCACGGAGGATTGTCAAGACCTCATCAATTTTACCTGCTTCATAGAGAGAACGTTCATTGTAAAAAACATCATGGACAACACCAATACGCTCCAGGCTGGATTTAATAATGGCAAAGATTGATTCTTCAGCAAAGATTTTAAAGGTGTTGATATCCTCATCACTGCTGAGATCAGGTTTCTGTTCCATGAGATCTTTTGCGACATTGATCAGGTAAGCACCTTCATAACCGCCATCGGGAAGTGATATAGGCTTTCCTTTGAGTTCCATATAGCGAGCCTTGAGAGACTCACCCAACAGACGCATCTGACGACCGGCATTGTTGAAATAGTATTCCCGGGTAACCTCGTACCCTGACCAGGTCAGGATATTTGCCAGAGTGTCCCCCAGAACGGTTTGACGACCATGACCCACGGTAAGCGGACCGGTTGGGTTAGCACTTACAAACTCAACCTGTGCGGTTTTTCCTACACCAAAATCACTTTTCCCATAATCATCTCGGGTGTTCAGAATATTTTCTATCTGAGCGGTCAAGTAGTCTGATGACTGGAAAAAGTTGATAAAACCCGGGTTCAGGATCTCATACTTCTCCACAATGCCAGAATCTAGCTCCAGACCATCCATAAGCTCTTCTGCAATCTGCATCGGTGCTCGTTTTAGATCTCGCGCCAGAGCCATGGCGATATTGGTGGCCCAATCCCCATTTTCAACCTTTTTGGGTCGGGAAAATTGCAGTCGTTCAGTTGGCCATTCCAACTGCTCCATTCGGGCAGAAATCTGCTGTGTTAAATATTCAAACATGGTGGGTTTCAATCAATTCTATAGATTATCAAAAAGGGGGGGCTCAACACCAGATTCTTGATCGGTCTCATCGCTGAGTTCAGTTATTTCCGCATCGATCCAGAGACGTTCCAGATCATAGAAGTCACGACTGGCTTCATGGAAAACATGAACAACTACATTGATGTAATCTAAAAGAATCCATTCCCTGGTATCATAACCTTCACGGTTAAAGGGACGTTCAACTTCAGCAATCTCATCGACGATGTGGTCGGTGATTGCTTTCACCTGGATATCAGAATTTCCAGAACAGATCACGAAAAAATCTGTCATTGAGGTCACTTTGTGGACATCCAGGATTTTAACCCGGTTGGCTTTTTTTTGCATGGCAAGTTCGCCAATTTCATGAGCAAGCTTTTTTGAATCTGAGTAATTATCAGGCATAGATCATTTCAATTTATAGGTTATTGGGGGATGGGCTGATAAGCGCAAAGGGTAATCTTACGATTTTTTATCTTTATATGCTGGAACAGATTTATAGTCATGCCCAATGATCATAGTAATATCAACAGAAAGACTGGGGTCTGTTTCCAGACTAACCTGTTCACGGCTGATTCCGAGCTCTTCAGCCAATTTAAATGCCGAATCAATATTATCTGTCCGGGCAATAATGAGCGTGTTGTCATATTTGAAATGAGCTGCATTCTCAGTATTTAACACATCAAAAGTTTTTTCGTGGACAATATCCTTAAACAGGGCAGCAACCCCACTTACCCCACACCCATTCAGGATTTCTACACTCACGTTGGGGTACTTTTTATTAGCAATCAGGGTTTCTGGTGTGGCCTCTTCAGGGATCTCAGCATAGTAGCGCATTTCCTCAGCCACGTTTCGATTGTTGGTGTGACGATCCCAGAACGACCAGATGAAAGTCAGAACCAGCACCGAAAGCGCTAGCATAAGTACGTTCACCAGCATATCGGCTGATTGAGCGGGTCTTTTCTTGCGGTTCTTTTTTGTTGCGCGTCTGGATTGCTTGGAGGATTTGTTGTTAAGGACTTTTGCCATAAATGATTAATATCCCAATCGTTGGTAAGGGTAGGGTGAAAAATAACGGTTATAGGCGTTGACCGGTAAGCGACTAAATCCTATCTGAAAGGATACATTTTCTTTGGGTTTGTATGTTACCTCGCCACTATAAAAAATGTTGTCGGTACTAAATCCATTCATGAATTGAGCTTGTTCATTCCTCGGACCTAAGGTGGAAAAGGGGGAATGCATCAGTCCTACTGATCCTTGAAAGCTAACCTGAGGATTTATGACATAATTAAAGCTGGATTTCAGAAGTCCCATAGCAACAGCATTGTCACCATAGGAGCTGACCTGCATGGAATAACTGTTCTGAAAATCTATTCTGGACAGATCAATACCCAGAAAAGAAGCTGAACCGACCGAGATTCGCGTATTCAGACCAGGAATAGTTGGCACTTCAGTTTTGTACTGCGCCTGTAAGACCAGAGGGGTCACTACTAATAGCGTAATAATAAGGACGTGATATAATGATTTCCTGGGTTTCATGTATTACTCCTGCGATGCTAAAATCTTCGCTTCCACTGTTTTTAATTCGTCTACAGTGTTGATACCCTGAATTTCAGAAAAAGTTTCGCAAATTTCAACCCCTACCTTTGCACCCCGTTTCTGGAGTAAAGGCAGGACATCTGGCAGGTAATATTCGCCCTGAGCGTTGCTGTTACCCACTTTGTGTAGCTCAGCGAACAGTTTTTTGCTGTCAAAAACATAGATCCCAGAATTAATTTCTTTGATCGATAACTGATCTTCACTGGCATCCTTATGCTCCACGACCTTATCGAAGAGGTCATCTGAAGTCCTCAGAACTCGACCATACCCTGTTGGATTATCAGCGAGGGCTGTAAGTACAGTTGCAGTATATCCACCCGTGTGATGGGTTTTTAAAAGAGCTGCAAGTGTACTTCCTTTCAGCATGGGAACATCTCCTGAAAGCACAATAACATCTCCATCAAAATCTTTCAAAAGTTCACTGGTCTGTAATACAGCATGACCGGTACCGAGTTGCTCTAGCTGCTCTGCAAAAAGCACGGGTTCATGCTTAAGGGAATCCCGAACGACTTCCTGCTGGTGACCTACTATACAAATAATTTTAGAAGCGGACAGACTTTTTGCCTGGTCTACAACATATTGAATTAAGGGTTTTCCCAGAACCAGATTACACACTTTAGGGATATCATCTCGTTTCATGCGGGTACCCTTGCCCGCTGCCATAATTACCACTGCTAATTGATAGGTCATATCACTCCCATTTCTGCTTCAATTTAAGCAGTACACATCCAAAGGGTATGGAATTCAAAGGTTAAACGGATTTTATGATACCGCCACCCACTGCATGATCCTCTAGAAAGAATACTGCGGATTGACCAGGGGTAATGGCGTTTTCTGGTGAATCAAAAGTCACCTCGTAGGCATCTTCATCCAGACGAGCAATTCGGGCTGGCTTAGCGCTATGGTTGTATCGAATTTGAACCTTCACAGGTGTATCTAAAATATAGCTTTCATCAACCAGAAGGTTGATTGAATCAACAATGAAGGTACTTGCTTCGGCTTCTTTTTTGTTTCCCACGTGAACTGTGTTAGTCTCAGCATCAATTTTGTTGACAAAAACGCGTTCACCTGTGGCTAATCCGAGACCTTTTCTCTGGCCCACGGTATAATTATGAATTCCCTGGTGCCCACCGATCACATTCCCTTGAGCATCAACAAAATCACCTGATGGGGCAGCTTCTATCACTTCAGGGTATTGCTCAGTCAAGAAGCGTCGATAATCATTGTCCGGTACAAAACATATTTCCATACTTTCTGGTGTATCTGCTGTGCGCATATCTGCTTTTGCAGCTTGTTCGCGGACTTCAGTTTTGGAGAGATCTCCCAATGGAAAGAGGGTTCTGGCTAATTCATCTGGTCGAATTCCCCAGAGTACATACGCCTGATCCTTGTTCTGATCCTTGCCCCTGCCGATGACCCATTTGCCAGAGGCTTCATGCTTAATTTTCCGGGCGTAGTGACCGGTTGCCAGGAAGTCCACACCCAGGTCATCCAGTTTATTGAGCAAAGCATGCCACTTGATCTCGGTATTACAAACGATGCAGGGGTTTGGCGTTCTCCCAGCCTTGTATTCTGAGACAAAATTCTGGATGACTATCTGCTTGAATTCAGCGGACATGTCTAGCGTATAGTGGGGGATACCCAGCGATGCACACTCTGCTTTGGCATTGTTGATATCATCCAGAGAACAACAATTACTATCATGGGTGGGTCTGCCCCCTGAATCGATATACCCCCAGAGCTTCATGGTGACACCCATTACATCATAACCCTGCTCTACCAGTAATCTGGCAGCTAGGGAACTATCTACGCCACCACTCATTGCGATGACGACTTTTTTATTATTTTCTGACATTGTTTATGTTTCTTTTTGTATGGAACGGATGATGTGTTCGAGTTCTTGGCAAAACACATCGAT
Organism: Fidelibacterota bacterium; assembly: GCA_016844945.1. GTDB lineage: Bacteria > Fidelibacterota > UBA8477 > UBA8477 > JABMPR01 > JABMPR01. The sequence continues at coordinate 26,536 of JAERTJ010000111.1, forward strand.
CTCTTGTTCGGTAGTTTCAACCCCCATTGAAATGCGTAGACTCGCCTGAGCCAAATTTTTTTCCAATCCCAACGCTGTCAGGACATGGGATGGAGCCTGGGAGCCTGAACTACAGGCCGCTCCATTGGATACGGCTATGTTTTTCATATCCAGGCGAATGAATAAAGTTTCCCCATCAATGTTTTTAAAGGAACAGTTCAGGATATGTCCGGTGTAGGAGTTTCCACCTCGATTAATCTGGATCCCGGGAATGGTTTGAAGCTGTGCCTGAAGTTTTTTCAATAGCTTCGAATAGTGTTGCTCCGTTTGCTCGATCCGGTCGACATGAACTTCAACAGCTCTGGCCAGGGCACGAGCTCCCAGGTGATTCGGAGTACCTGCCCTTAAATTCTGCTCCTGGCTGCCGCCATAACTTCCAGATTGTACTGTGGCACCCTTGCGCAGATACAAAGCACCGATTCCAGCAGGCGTTCCCAGTTTATGGCCGGAAAATGATAGAGAGTCAACCCCGAGTGTGTCCAGGTTTATAGTCTTGTGCCCGATTGCTTGGACGGCATCACAATGAAAGTGGATACCTGCATCACGGCTGATTTTCGTAATCTGTTTGATGGGATGATTCAGACCAGTCTCATTGTTGGTCCACATCAAGCTCAGGAGAATCGTGTCATTGCGAATTTGTGATTTTAATAAATCCTGATTGATGTCACCATTTGTATCCACTGCCAGATAAGTCACTTCAAACCCCGCGGATTCAAGTTGCCTACAACTCTCAACAACAGATGGGTGCTCAGTGGCACAGGTAATGATGTGTCTGCCCTTTTCACCCATAGCCTTAGCACAACCCATAATGGCTAAATTATTGGCTTCAGTGCCGCCGGATGTAAAAATGATTTCAGCAGGTTTACATACAAGAGAACGGGCGATTGACCGTCTCGAAGCATCCAAAACAGCAGCAGATTCACGACCAGCTGCATGAATGCTGGAGGGATTGATAACCTGAGATTCAAGCCAGCTTTCTAGACTGGTCTTAACTTCTGGCAAAAGGAAGGTGCCTGCTGCATGATCTAGAAATATTTGTTTTACTTGTCCCATCCTTCGAACATAGTAGAAAGCAGGGGGTGAGGGAATAAAGAATGCATGCTTCCATTTATGGTATCATGATGGTCTGATATTGGATAAACCTGTACAACGGCATCCGGAACGAAAACATGAGGTAAGAAATTATCTCCAAGGATATTCCTGCTTCTTTAAACTTTAATCCCGCTTAATTTCAGGGCAATATTATGAGAGATCTTCACCTCCATATTGATACCGTACGTAGACTCCTGAGACGTCACGCCAAAAGCAACCTGGAGAACATGCTGGCCAAACTCCATGCTGCAGACCTGGCTCTCATTTTTCGGCATATCACACCCGAGGAACGCTATGAAGCATTCCTGACCATAGCTGATGTCGATCATGCCGCTGCTGTACTATCAGAGATGGATGAGCATCTTATCCAGGAGCTGATAACTGAGCTTCCCATAGAAAAGACCATGCTGCTCATGAAGGCTATGTCCCCGGATGATGAGGCGGATATCCTTCAACTGTTACCGGAAGAACTTGCCGAGGATATTCTCAACCGTCTCAAATCCAGCGAATCGGAAGAGATGGAATCCCTCATGGCCTATCCGGAGAACTCTGCTGGTGGTCTCATGATTCCTGATGTCTTTGCCCTCCATGAGGACATCTCAGTTGGTGAAGCCATTGCGTCCATCCAGAATCAGGATGAACAGGAAATGGTATTCTACCTCTATGTTGTGGATGATAGACAACATCTCGTAGGGGTTATTTCTTTGCGTGACTTGATTACATCCAAACCGGACAAAAAATTGAGTCAGATGATGATCACCCATGTTCATTCTGTTCAGCCACTCACCGACCAGGAAGAAGTCGCTCACATTGTATCCCAGTACAATATCCTGGCAGTTCCCGTGGTGGATGAAGGCAATAAACTCATGGGTATCATTACTGTAGATGATGTCATCGATGTGATCCGGGAAGAAGCCACTGAAGATTTTCTACAAATGGCAGGTGCCGGTCGTGATCGGGACATCCTGATGAAGAGTGCACTCTCAAATGCCAAGACCCGTGTACCCTGGTTGTTCGCCAGCTGGATAGGTGGTATGCTGGTTGCCAGTATCATAACCACCTATGAAGAGACCCTTGGGCAAGTCCTGGCTCTTATGGCTTTTCTCCCCATCATTATTGGTATGGCGGGAAATGTGGGTACACAGACAGCCACCATCATTGTTCGTGGTATTGCCACAGGACGTGTGGCTCCAGCGACAGCTCTCCATGTGGTATTTAAAGAACTTCAAGTCGGTTTATTGCTGGGGGCACTTTATGGTGTATTACTCGGTGGGGCTGGATACTTGTTAAGTTTGGTTGGATATATGGATGTTGGTGTCATGACTTCCATTGAATTGGGAATAACGGTTGGTATTGGAATTATCCTGGCCATGGCAACGGCTGCCTTTGTAGGTGCTCTGGTGCCAGTTCTTCTACACCGTATCAATCTAGACCCTGCCGTTGCAACGGGTCCTTTTGTAACCACATCAGTAGATATTCTTGGTGTTGTTGTTTATTTCATTGTTGCCGGTTTCTTTATTCTATAAATAATGCTCACACTTACCAGTTTTCTATTAATACTTGGGGCAATTGCCTACTTCACATTTGTGGCTTTAATGATCAGGGGCTTAACCAAAGCCAGTATACCTGAACCGACGAATGAACTGCCTGAAGTAGCCGTCATAATAGCTGCACGCAATGAAGCTAAAACCATCCCGGCTTTATTGGATGACCTATTGGTTCAGAATTACCAGGGGAACTTCACCTGTATCATCGCCGATGATAGATCTACAGATGATACCTGGAGTATTATCCACAAATTCAGTAAAGCACATCCCCAATTCACAGCCATTCGTATCATTGAAGAATCTTCAGAGATGACAGGTAAGAAAAATGCACTGACCCAGTGCATCAAGAACACCACGGCCTCCATCCTGTTGGAGACTGATGCTGATTGTCGGGTGGGTCCTGGGTGGATATCCTCCATGGTGAATCAGTTTGATGCTGAAACCGGGATAGTTGTTGGTTTCTCATCGGTGCGCGGGAAACGTCTCTTTGCCATTTATCAAGCCCTTGATTTTATGGGTATTATGATGACCAATGCTGGGATGATGTACTATGGAAAAGCCTGGAGTGGTTCCGGTCAAAATCTGGCATTTAGAAGAGAACACTTTACAGCAATTGGTGGATTTACAGGTGATCCTGAACAGACCATAGGCGATGACTTTTATCTCGTCCAGAAGATCTCACGGCTGAAAAATATCAGGGCGAAATTTTCCTGGGCGCTGGGTAGTTTTGTAACCACATCACCTGCTGCAACGCTTCTTGGTTTTTATAAGCAACGAAAGCGATGGGCATCTGATTCAAGAGGCTTGCACAAAAAAGATCCTTTATTTTTCACGTTTCTGGCATCCGCCTTCACATTAAATGTTGCCATACTTTTACAATTGGTCTTGCTGAATATCTCAACCGGGTTTCTCGTTGTATTAGGCATGAAGTTCCTAATCGAATCTATTGTTGTTTTCATGGGTTTAAAGAAGATCCAGAGACTCCCTCATATCTGGGTCTTTCTTATCTGGTTCCTGGCACAACCTGTCTATATCCCCATTATGGGAATATCTGGTCTGGTAGGAAAGGTCGACTGGAAATGATCTCTTCCCTTATCTCACAGAGTCGTAAATACTTCCTGTTTTTTCTTGGCATTTTATTCACACTCCCAATGAATAGTGTGGAAGCGAAGGAAAAAATCATCAATTATGAAGTCTCTTATATTGGGGTTCCCCTTCTGGAGATGACGCTTCATTGGGTTGAAGATGATACCAGTATCCATGTTTCTTATGACAACCAGCTAAAACCCTTCATCGCCTATTTTCACTCGATTCATAATATTTATCGTGAGCATTTCAGTCGTGATGATTATCGACCCCTGAGCTGGTCAAAAACTGTCTCTGAAGGGAGTCTACAGTTTGAATTAGGTGCAAGTTTAGTTGATGATAAGAATGAGGCTGTCTTTTCCACCGGGGAACATCGAAATTTCCCTGAGGGCGGGTACACAGTTTTTTCCGCGACACATTACCTTGCATCAAAATCTCGGGATCCTCAATTCTTCCCGAAAAAACTTGAGGTGTTTATCGATGGTGAAATATGGGAGGCTGCCGCAACACGCTATGATGTGAATCACCCCCACCCAGATCACGAAATCGGTAGGGGCGAAGTACTGATTCAAGCCGACTTGCGCTATTTGCGAGGTTCGTCGCTTGTAACCCAAAATGACATTCTTACTTCAGTCATTACCACGGAAGGTACCCGCTTCATACTATGGGTGAACCGGGATGGAACCTATACAAGGGCTCAGTTCGGGAGCTTTCCAAAGGCAGTTATACTGGACCGCGTACACGATTAATACAGGGGGCAGCGCTAGTGCAAAAATTCTTAGTGCCAGAACCTAATGTTTGATTATTTTCGTTAACCCTTTGTAATCTCAAACATTTTGTCATCGCTCTACTGCTGATTATTTTGAGTTAACAGAGCTTCATTTCAAGGAGAAATTAATGTTAATAAAGAAGTCATTGTTTTTAGTTCTATTGCTTGCATCCGCTAGCATCTTTGCATCAACTACGATTACAGCAATTGAAGAAGCCTACGACAGAGGTGAGTTAAGTCTAGACGAACGGATACTAAACAAGGTATATGTGTTGCTTGATCGCGAGCAACTTGATCCACGTTTTCAGACGCAGGCACCAGAAATCCTTAAATGTGGTACTCCAATATTAATTGAGTATGAGCAGGCGTTAAATCAACTGGATCAGAGTACCATTACTATCATTGAAGCACTCCTTAGTCCACCAACCAGTGCCCTTAGAGAAACTTTCGTAAGTCCCAGTGGACATTTCCAATTCTCATTTCTTACATCAGGAACCGATGGAGTCCCTGCCACGGATTCAGATAATAGTGGTGTCCCGGACTTTGTGGAATGGGCTGCCGATTACCTGGATTATACCTGGGCACAGGAAGTGGATTCAGCAGGTTTTGCCGGTCCTAACCATGTAGGTGGTGATGGATACTACAATGTTTCTTTTGAGAGCATGGGTGCTTATGGCTATTGCACCACCAGTTCTGTGAATGGCTCAGAATTAACCCGTCTGGTACTTAATAATGATTTCGTTGGCTTTGGATCAAACCATGATCCAGATGGTAATGTAAAAGGTGCCATGAAGGTAACGTGTGCCCACGAGTTCAAACATGCAAGTCAGCGCGTACATTCCAGCTGGAGTGAAGGTGGCTGGGTTGAGTTAGATGCTGCCTGGGCAGAAGAATATGTATATGATTATGTTAATGACTCCATGCTCAACTTTATGGGTAGTGGCGATCCCTACTCACACCCTCATTGGGGACTCGATCATGGTGGTACCGGTTCATATGAGGACTACGCCTGGCAAGATTTTATGCACCAAAGATTTGATGATAATGATTATAACTCAGCCTCAATTATCGAATATTTCTGGAGCTGGCGGGAAAACCATTCGACCCAGAATGTCATGGATAGTTATGCCCAGGCTCTGGCAAATCATGGTAGCTCACTCAGAGAGGGTCTTGAAGAGTATGTTGTCTGGAACTTTCTTACGGGATCACGGGCAGTAATGAATATGGGCGTCTCCATGTTTGGCTATGATGATGCTGGAATTTCTGGTTATCCCACAGCAGCACTGGCGGCGACCCATAATAGTTACCCTGTATCATCCAGCGTCTCAGGTATTGAGAACCTGGGTGCAAAAATGATTCGCTTAAACACTACAGGTGAAGTTGGCCTGGAGATTGAATTTGATGGTCAGGATGGTGTTGAGATGTCTGCCATGTGGGTCATAAGACAGGACAATAATACTGTTGAATGGGGGGCTATTGACCTGGATAATAACAATGTTGGATCTGTAGTTCTAGATGTTCGTAATGCTACCTTTGCAGGTCTGATTCCAGTGGTGACTCAAACTACAGGATCCACATATTCTGCAAATTATAATATTGACCAGGACTCTCTTGCTGAATGTGATCCTGGTGACATGAATGATGATGGGTATTTGAATGTCTCTGATGTCGTACGTCTGGTAGCAGTCATACTTGGAAATGGTGATACCCCAAGTGACGTAGAGTTATGCGCAGGTGACGTCAATGGGGATGATCAAACCAGTGTTCAGGATGTGGTAAATCTTGTAGATACCATTCTACAATAGGAAAATTGGCGGAAACTGCAGTATAGAAAGGCTGAAATGAACGATAAAGCAAATATCTCATATCCACTGTTCGAGAGCTTCAAAGACAAATTGAAGCCAAAACGCAGTCAGGCACAGATGGTATTATCGCAGGTTCCTGTATTTAGTCAACTATCCTGGCAGGAACTCAAAATTGTTGAGAATGCTGTTCACATACGCAATTATGCACCTGGTGAACCCGTTATCAAACAAGGTGATCCCGGTAGTGGGATGTACGTCATTATCGAGGGATGTGTAGGCATCTTTCTGGATATTCCCCATCAAGCACCCAAACAATTATCAAAATTGGGTGATGGAGATTTTTTTGGTGAGATAGCACTTTTAGATTCATCTCCTCGAACCGCATCAGCCACAGCCTTGGAAAACAGTACTATTATTGGATTCTATAGACCTGATCTTATGGATATCCTGAAGACAAAACCAGCACTCGGTGGCAAGATCCTATTAGCACTATCTGAAGTGCTAGCTGTACGTCTTCGCAGTACCAATGGTGAGTTGGTAAAGGCATCTAGAAAGCTTGAGGAGCTAACAGAGACCGAGGATCATGAGTAGTCCAGACCCAGTCCAGATAGCTCCACAATCCATACGCCTTTTCTTCCAGAGTTTATTCAAAACACTGGTCTTTTTCTTTTTACTCATCCTTGTCCTGGCTGGTGTATATAAAGCCTTTCCACTGGTTGTAGATGCACTCTTCCTGATTGTTATTGCAGCTATTCTTACGGCTGTGTTTAATCCAGCCGTTGATCGTCTGGAGTCATCAGGTGTGAAACGGATTTATGGAACCCTGCTCATGTTTGGCGGAATATTCGGAATTGTGGGTGTGGGTGTTGTCAAAGGAATACCTGCTTTGCTAAACGAAGTAGGTAGAATCAAGGATGTGATTCAGCAAAATTCTGAGACCAACTCATTAGATACCATTTTAAGTGACCTCAATGCTAAGATTGCAGAATATGTCCCGGGCTTTCAACTTGATCCTGAAATGATTTCCAGTGTATCCGCACAATTTTTTAGCCAATTAGGATCTATCCTGGCTGGTGCCCTGGATACGCTGGCTACCATCATCTTCATTCTGATTATCACCATGTTTTTTCTCGTGGATGGAAAGCGAATGACCAAAAGTTTGATCGGAATGACACCGAATAAATATTTCGAGATGTCCCTCAATATTACCTATCGGACCAAACAGCAATTAACCAATTTTCTTCGGGGACAGTTGTTGGCAGCTCTGGGAGTTGCAGTACAGTCCTTTATTGGACTCAGTTTACTGAATTTGATTTTTGATACAAACATTTCCGGTGTCATGTTGATTGGCTCTATAGCGGGTCTGGCAAACATGATCCCCTTTGTTGGTCCTTTTATGGGCATGGTTCCAGCTATCATTGTTAGTTTATTCAATAACCTGGGTGATCCTGTTGCTGCAGCAAACTTCTACTACATCCTTCACATTATCGTCATGTTTCTCATCGTTCAGATGATTGACAATAATATCATCTCACCCATTGTGGTATCTGGCTCCATGGAAATGCACCCATTGACAGTCATATTATTGATTCTGGTAGGATCTCAAGTTGGCGTTTTAGGGATGTTTCTGGCAGTGCCTGCATGGGGTATATCAAAGGTGATTATTCAGGAGGTGTATCAGGGATTAAAAGGGCATCATCTCATTTAAAGCGTGTCTGTTTGGCGGAGTATTCAATCCTCTCTATCGTGCCGTTTCTCAGATACAACCAAATTTCCACAGACTCAGATTTAGGGTATACATAAAGTTCATAGTCACCTTCCTGGAATTTGCGTTCTGGAGGTCCAACATAACGCACAATCATAGAGCCCTTCATTCCTATCTTTGGACTGAAGTTTTCTGGGTCTAATCCCTTAATATCATTCATCAGGTTATCCAAAGCCATGCGTTTCATCGGGGCAATATGCAATTCATCAGCTTCTTTTATCGCACCCTCAAGGTCTTTTAGATGATCATCAACAATACCTGATAGAACTGGATTGAGGTCCTTTGCCTCTTTCATAGCTTCATAGACCATTTTACGATCTTCTTTGAGTATACCCTGGTTGGCATCTTCAAGTCTTCCATCCCCAATTTTCAACCGTAAGCCATTGGTAAGGTGTCTGTATTGGTCTGTGAGTCCGTCAGCCTGCTTTAACCAGTATAGACTTCGCCCATACACCCCGGAATTATACAGGACAGTTGCCCGAATGATATAGGAGCGAGCCAGAAGCACTTTAGCGATGGGGAAGCAGGAGGGATCGCTTTTAAGGGCAAGGAGAACCAAATCCTCAGCCAGTTCATAGTCAAGGATCTTGAGTGCCGCTGCAACACCTGCCAGTGCCCGGTCTGAAATCTCTATTTTCATTTCTGCCACAGCAAGATCAATGGCTTCACCTGGAGGACGATCACCCTGCTCAATCAAGGAATAGGCGTCCCAGATTTTCCCCTGGGATAAAATTGTCCGAACGTCCCGGTAGTACTCGGTCACCAGTGAGTCTTCAACCATTTGTTTCTGGATAAGCACCGCTTTTTTGTTGTGATGATTTTTATTGAATTGAAGTAGCTCCTGTTGAATCTCTAGAGCAGTGGTGAACTTCTTCTTTCTGAAGGTTTCGTGGGCTTTCTGAGCTGCATTAGGATAACCCCCAAACATGAGCCCAATATTGACAGAAAACACAGCCTGGCTAAGATCAATAAATGTAATTGGGATGCGTTCACCTGGGTTATTTGGAGCCCAATCAGAATTATCCATATCTATTGAGAATGCTTGATGATAGTAATCCAGACCTGCGCCAAAAGAGACCCTTGAGCTCCCATCACCTTTGATTGTATATCCAATACCTGTTCCAACTTGCCAGGTGAATGCTTTGGAATCAATGATGCGTTCTTCCAGGACGTTTTCATAGAGGGTCATCAAGCCCAGCCCAGTACCTGCACTAACTCGTGTATAAAATTTTGAACCAAAGGGGTGGACAATTTCATGATCCAAATAGATATCAAGGATCCTGGGGGCGAAGGACATCCCCGAGTAACCCGTAGAGCCGTTATTCAGGTCACGAGCCCAGCCTTCTGGAAGTGTAGCGGGCTGAAAACTTCGCCATAAGCGCACACCCAACCCACTAAAGAGGTCGACATTCGCCTGGCGAGCAATATGGAAGGGCCAGTTATATTTGAATATCTGCAGATCATAATTCTCAGAAACAGTAGACATAACGGGTAAGGATAATTCAGTTCCCAGGGTGTCATAGTTGATGGTCGCACCCTGAACAAGACCAATGAGTCCAGTTCCTGCACTGATATTGAGTAGTCCCAATCGATAGGGGTCACGATAAGGGGTGTATGCGCCAAACAATGCTTCGCCAAATTCAAAATTTACACTCACATCGGGTGTATTCAGGGAGACTGTCTGAATAGGGGAGACAGAACCAGGTGATCCATCATCTCGTTTAAATCCTTCATCCTGGTCATTAAAATCAAAATTTCTAAAAGAATACCCAAGATCAATACCAAACTTGACCCGCTTGCCGACTCTCCCAAACAGAGTTGTCTTCCAGCCAACCCCCAGGTCAAATGCAAAAGCGTTTGATTCAAAAATTCGAACACTACTCGGGTTATTGTAAAAGCTCAGATGCGTGATGCCTGTTCCAAGTTGAGCGTGGAAAGAGCCTCTTGAACTATACTTGTAAATAAATGTGTGACTCAGAGATATTCCCTTCATCAGCATATTTACATAAAATCCTGTTACACTACTTCCGTTCAGGTGAAATGTTGATGGATAGCTTGTCGGTAAAGGGATGGTTCCCAGCTGATTTGACCAGGAATAGTTTAGACTCGAATAGGCATCAAAATCGCTTGAAGTATTGAGGTGATGCCACCAGTGGTACCGAACAAGTTCGAAATCAAGATTTAGAAGTACCCCACGGATAGTATCCTGAATTGTCCAGCCACCAGAAGAAGGTTTGACCTCAAGGTTTTGTGAGGGTTTTAAGGAAAAATACGATATACCTGTATTGATCCCGGGGAAAGCGAGAAGGTCAGGTGCTTCAATGGGAATTTCCTGAGAAAACCCCATCACGATCAATAGCAATCCTGTGTATGTTATTCTCCTGAATAATTTATGAGTCATCTCATTGAAATTAGCTTTGTAGATCAAATAAAAAAGCCGAATCCTTGGATCCGGCTTTTGACATTAACCAATCTGATTACTTCTTGGGCGGTTGTACATCAATCGTTCTGGTATATATGTAATCGCCTGTCTTTTTCTTATTCCCATTTCCCGCGTTGAAAGCAAAAAAGAAAGATGTGGTAGAAGCCGCTGAATCAGGTGCTTGCCATTGGAAGGTCCAGGTTGGTGACTCTCCCTTTTTAGGACCCTTGATGCCGTCCACGCGATGAGATATGTACCGGCGAGAAGTTCTTTTCTTGCTACGCGTATCATCCAATAACTGGATAGGCTGGTCCTTCACCGTGAGAAGTTCGCCATGTGCATTCCCATCGGCATCGGCAGCAGTTGCGATGAATCCCCAGGTCTTTGCTCCTTTTTGCGTCAGACTGAGTGTAATATCATAGATTTCATTTGGTGTATAGATTTTGGGTAAGCCGTTAATCTGAATCTCTGCTTTTCCAGAGTTTAAATCATTACCGGCATGACACTTACTTGTGAGACAGGTTCGATCCCCGGGTGCACCAGATGTCATGGGGGGGGCACCCTTTTTTTTGGCGACCAATGAGACAGAGAGTAATAGGGACAAAATAAATATAGAGGCTAAACGCATAAGTAATTCCTTTCCATTAAAATTCGAATTGGGAGAAAATATTGTAGAATTAACTATTTAAAACAAAAATTCCCAACACCAGATACGTTTTGATAGAGTCGCAGAAAGGCTGTCACTCGGGTTGATTCTAGGTTAAAAAAAGACCCCGCAGTCAGCGGGGTCTTAAAAATCATTGGATGTATCTGAGAATTATTTCAGGCTTTTCTCAAGTTTATCCATTTTTTTGAACTTTTCGGATTTTGTTCCATAGAGATGATAGTATGTCATCTTCAATTCATGAACAACATCCAGGCTCTCAGGTGTGATTTCAAATGCTAGTTCGAGGTATTTCTCAGCCTCTTTATGCTTCTTCAGACGACCAAAAGCGAGACCTGCGTTGAACAAACCATCTACTTCGGTTGGGTTGATTTCTGTTACTTTAATAAATTCAGCAGCAGCTTCTTCCCATTTTTCTTGCTGGAAGTAAAGCACACCCAGGTTGTAATGAAGATCAGTACTGTTTGGATCAACTTCAATGGCGTTCAAATAAGCCTCAGCAGCTTTTAACTTTTCTCCCATGGCATCCAGGGCAAAAGCTTTTTGCTTGATGGCATTGATATTTGAAGGATCAATTGCAAGTGCCCGATCGAGATAAACCAATGCGTTTATATAATCTTTTTCCTGGGCATAAACATTTCCAAGATTTACCAGAGCAACGATTTCCTCAGGATTCTTCTCTACCGTGAGAATCATATACTCTTTACCCTTGGCATAATCACCCTTGAAAAGATAGACCTGTGCCAGTGTGGCATATGCCTCAGGCTTTTCAGCATTCATGGTAATACAATCGAGGAAAGCCTGGACTGTATTTGCATATAGCTCTTCTTCATCCTTGGCTTCGCCTTTGATGAGTGCATTGTAGCCCTTTGCACCCAGGTTGAAATTGTCAACCCAGTATTTTTCTCGAGCCATATCAATTTTTTCAGCAAATTTACCATCAATTGCTTCAGACTGGCTTAAGTAGGATGCAACTTTGTCCCAGGTTTTATTCCGCGCATAAATTTCAGTAGCCAGTAGATATGTTGGCTCTGAGTTCATTGGTTCTTTTTCTGCAGCAGCGAGTAACATCTCTTCAGCTTTTTCATAGTTCTTTTGCTGTAGATACACTTTGGCTGAGGTCATGTCTGTGGAGTCACAGCCAAGGATGGTCAGTAGCAAAATTCCTACAATCCATATCAGCAGGTTTCTAGATAGTTTCATTGAATCTCCTCGTACATATATATTACTATTTTAGATGTCATTCTCATGCAGGCGCAAATATATTCGCCTTACCCTCCCAAGGCAACCCTTTCAAAAGACCAGAATCAACAATATGATATATGTCCGCCTGTCCTAAAAGCAGTTGGAAATTGAGGGCTGAAATGAGATATTTATGCCTCAATTACAAGGAACCATACATCTGTCACGTTACAAATGCGTTGGCATCGAAAGTCTGATATATGTCAAATAGCGGAAAAAAAACTTTAACAATTGCTCTCATCACTGATATTCATGGAAATATTCATGCTCTCAATGAGGCAATCAAAATTATTGAAGCCGAAAAGGGCATCGATCAGATTGTGTGCATGGGCGATAACTTCTCCCTGGGTTCAGCTCCTGTTCAAGTCCTTGAAAAACTCAAAACCCTGGAAAACACAATATTTATTCGTGGCAATCATGACCGGTATCTAGTAGAACGAATATGGGAATATGATCGACCAACCATTGAGGGTATGGATCCCGACGATCCCGTATGTATTGACATTATAGCAAATGAAAAATGGACGGCTGAACAAGTAGGGCAGGAAGGGATTGATTTTATCCGCAAGATGAAAATGTCCTATTTTATGAATGTGGGTGAAACCTACATTGAAATTACCCATGCGTGGTTTGGCAGAGACGAAGCACCTCCCTCACAAAAAGAAGCCGAGAAGTGGCGCGATCATGAGCAGACCAAACATGCTCATGCCCAAACCTTCGTATTTGTTCACGGGCATACTCACTTACCAAGGGATGATCGTTTTGGGAATTTGAGAATTTTTTGCCCTGGATCAACTGGCTTGCCCTTTGACGAAGACAAGCGCGGAGTCGTTGCATTCTTAAAAGTTCAGGATGCAGATGTAAGTTATGATGTTAGGCGTTTTGACTATAACTTTGACCTCGCCCTGAAAGACCTGGAAGAGAAACAACCACCCTTTTATAGGAATCTGCTCTCCACGCTGAAGTATGCCAGTATCCGCAACGATCTGGTAGAATAAAGAACCAACTAAATCAGGTTTTTGAGTAGGATGCCAGCTTGGTCTGGAAGCTTTTCTGTTTCTCCAGGTACCGATCTGCCAGTTCGGGATTGTCTCTTTTACGAGCACCTTCTGCAACAACACCAGTTTTGAATACAAGTTCCTCCAGCAAAGTTTTTTTCCAATGCGGGTCCAACTTGCTATTCACATGTTTCTCCATAGCGGTGATTCGAAATCGATCCATCCCCCAGAATTTCCTGCTCAATTGATCCTCATGTCCACCATAGCGAGTCACTAATTTCTTGTCCAGCAAACCAATCTCATAGTGAGGAGCGATCCTTAGCCACAAGTCATAATCTTCACATGCCATGAGATGCACGTCGAATTCACCTACCTTCTCAAAAACGCTATGGTGAATAATGACAGCACTGGGGCTCACAATGCATCGCGGAATACAAGCTTCAAAAATCCATCCACCCTGTTTGGCATGTTTAGCCATGGGGTTCACCCTGACCCCATTCCTAATCCATATTTCATCACATTGGCTGATACTCAACTCAGGGTTGGATTCATGGAAAACTTTCTGAGTCTCTAGCTTGTGCTTGTCCCACCGGTCGTCTGAATCCAGGAATGCAATCCAGTCACCGCAGGCTGCTTCAATCCCCACATTTCTTGAATATGACACACCTCGATTACTTGGGTTGGTGATAATCTTGATTTTATCCTCATATTCCTCAAGAATCTCTGGCGTTTCATCCGTGGATGCATCATCAACTATAATTATTTCAAGGGCAGGATGAGTCTGACGAAAAACGGAAATCATGGCACGCTCTATTGTTCGTGCCCGATTGAAGGTTGGGATGATGACAGAAATTTTCATGTGCTGATTTTTATCTCAGTGAGGTAATGATTAAGCAAGAAGCTTTGCAATTTGTGTGCAGCAGCTTTGTAATGCTTCTTAAAGTCTTTGGCAGTTGAATCACCTGCTCTATCAGATATACAACGTATAGACAACAGGGGAATATCTTTCTTCATGCAAAAGGTTACCATGGGGTAGGACTCCATATCCACTGCGTGAGCCCCGGTGGTGAGGGCCTTTAACCTGCTCCCCTCATCGGTAATGGGTGATAATACGGTGAGAAATGTGGCTTCAGGTAAAGATTCGGTTGCCAGTAAGTTGACCCTTGGAAGATTGATCGAAGGTTTGTTCTTATAAAGGAATCGCTGCCCTCTAACAATTGTCTGGACCCCAAATGTTTCTGAAAGTGAACCACTGACCCCAAAATGAATGATCAAATCATAACTCTGTGCTTCAGGTAAATTCACCAGAGATGTCATTGTCTTTTCAGGTCCCATCCCCAAGCGGAGTATATCTAATTGCCCATTTAAATGGGTCAGATCTATACCCATTGTAGGTTTATCTCGTTTGGATAAGGGATAGTGTTGCTTGATTAAGCCAGCTTCAGATCGCAATGCGTGGGTCAATAGAATTTTCATGCTAAAATCTAGTGGAGGGTTTCAGAAAACCATGAAATAATTGGGAGAAAAAACGGAAATTGAGCTGAATCGCCCAACAGACAAGGTCTTCAGAAGATTGAGCTCAGAATCTTGAACCGATTTAAATCTCTGGCAAATCGACATGAAAAGGGTTTAATTCGGCGCATGGCTACTCGTCACTCTGACCTGAGACACTATTCATTTAACTATATATATTTATATGATGCGAAAGGATGATTTAATCATGAACAAAACCGTATACTCGTTTGGTGGCGGCAAAGCTGAAGGCGATGCGACCCAGAGGAATCTACTTGGTGGAAAAGGTGCAAACCTGGCTGAAATGAGCGGCATTGGTATTCCTGTCCCCGCTGGATTCACAATCACAACTGAAGTTTGTACTGAGTACAACAAGGTTGGAAGAGAAGCCACAGTAGCAATGATCAAAGCTGAAGTTGAAGAAGCAGTCAAAAAGACTGAAGCAGTTATGGGCGCGGTATTTTGTGACCCTGTAAATCCATTATTGCTTTCAGTTCGTTCCGGTGCCCGCGTTTCCATGCCTGGTATGATGGACACAGTGTTGAATCTTGGTTTGAATGATACAGCCGTTTTGGCACTTGCCAAGAAATCAGGTAACGAGCGTTTTGCCTGGGATTCATACCGTCGTTTCGTTCAGATGTATGGCGATGTTGTTTTAGGTATGAAACCTGAATCCAAGGAAGATATCGACCCCTTTGAAGAAATCATGGAAGAGCTGAAAGAAGCTAAGGGTTACGAGCTCGATACAGAGTTTACTGTAGAAGATCTAAAGCAGTTAGTGGCAGATTTTAAAGCTGCCGTCACCAAAAGAACTGGGAATGTTTTTCCAGATGATCCATGGGATCAGCTCTGGGGTTCGGTGATGGCTGTTTTTGACTCATGGGAAACACCTCGTGCAGTTTATTATCGCATGCTGAACAAGATTCCTGGCGATTGGGGAACTGCTGTGAATGTCCAGGCTATGGTTTTTGGAAACCTGGGTGACAATTCAGGTACGGGTGTTGCTTTTACTCGTGATGCAGGAACAGGGGAAGACGTTTTCAATGGTGAGTACCTGATCAACGCACAGGGTGAAGATGTGGTTGCTGGTGTTCGTACACCTCAGCAGATCACCAAGCTTGGTTCAGAACGTTGGGCTGTACTTGCTGGTGTCTCTGAAGAAGATCGCGCCAAAAACTTTCCTTCACTTGAAGAATTGATGCCTGAAATCTATACCGAGCTTGATTCCTATCAGACTCGACTCGAAGAACACTATAAAGACATGCAGGATATCGAGTTCACCATGCAAGACGGAAAACTCTGGATGCTTCAGACTCGTAGTGGAAAACGTACTGGTTTTGCCATGGTAAGAATTGCCATGGAGCAACTGGAAGCAGGCGAGATTGATGAAAAAGAAGCCCTGTTACGCCAGGAACCAAACAAACTTGATGAACTCCTGCACCCTGTGTTTGATAAAGTAGCCATGGATGCAGCTCGCGTACTGACCAAAGGTTTGCCCGCCTCCCCTGGTGCTGCAACGGGTCAGCTTGTTTTCCATGCTGATGAAGCTTCAAAATTTGAGAACTCGATTTTAGCCCGTATCGAGACTTCAACTGAAGATCTTGAAGGTATGAACAGTGCCAATGGAATCCTGACTGCTCGTGGTGGAATGACATCACACGCTGCTGTTGTGGCTCGTGGAATGGGTAAGTGTTGTGTCTCCGGTGCAGGTGAGTTGAAGATCGATTACAAAGCTCGCACCCTGACCGTTGCTGGTGATACCTTTAAAGAAGGTGACTGGGTGTCATTGAATGGTTCAACTGGTGAAATTTATGAAGACAAGATCAAGACCATCGATCCTGAAGTAAGTGGTGATTTTGGAAAACTCATGGACCTGACAAACAAATTCACCAGAATGTATGTTCGCACCAATGCTGACACACCGCGTGAAAGTAAGATCGCTCGTGATTTCGGTGCCAAAGGTATCGGTCTCTGTCGTACCGAGCACATGTTCTTCGAAGGCGACAAAATTGTAGCCATGCGCGAAATGATTCTGGCTGAAGATAAAGCCGGTCGTGAAGCTGCCCTGGAACGTCTCCTGCCTATCCAGCAGAAAGATTTCGAAGGTATCTTTGAAGCCATGCAGGATCTACCTGTTACAGTTCGTCTACTGGATCCACCACTGCATGAGTTCGTACCCCACGATGAAAAAGGTCAGCAGGAAATGGCTGACGTCATGGGTGTTGATATCAAAGTTATTTCAGAGAAAGTTGAAGACCTTGCTGAATTCAACCCAATGTTGGGTCACAGAGGGTGTCGCCTGGGTAACACCTATCCAGAAATCACAGTGATGCAGACCAAAGCTATCATGGGTGCAGCACTTGCTCTGAAAGCTAAAGGTATTGTAGCCAAGCCTGAAATCATGATTCCTCTCACTGGTACGCTCGCTGAAATGGAGCTCCAGGAAAAGATCGTTCGTGAAACCATTGCAGCTCTCTTCGAAGAGAAGGGTGACACAGTGGATCACAAGGTTGGAACTATGATTGAAATTCCGCGTGCAGCTCTCACCGCTGATAAGATCGCAACCTCTGCTGAGTTCTTCTCCTTTGGTACCAACGATCTGACTCAAATGACTTTTGGATATTCACGTGATGATGCTGGTAAATTCTTACCAGTCTATCTTGAAAAAGGTCTGTTGAAAAACGATCCTTTTGAAGTACTTGACCAGGAAGGTGTTGGCCAGTTGGTTGAAACTGCTTGTAGATTGGGTAAAGAGACCCGTCCCGACATCAAGCTTGGAATCTGTGGAGAACATGGTGGTGAACCAAGTTCTGTAGAGTTCTGCCATAGAGCCGGGTTGGAGTATGTAAGTTGTTCTCCATTCCGTGTTCCAATCGCAAGGTTAGCTGCTGCACAGGCTGCTGCTCGCGAACTGTAGAACCATATTATATAGTACAATCAGACAGCCCTCTCGGGATTCCGAGGGGGCTGTTTTGTTTTAATGCCAATTCGTATAAATATTTTCTCAGATATATGGTAAGGCTGCTTCGAAACCTGTATCAAAAGTAAACTTGCTGGAAGCCTATTTACCTGCAGTCTACTGATCGCTTTGAGCAGAGTGGAAACAAGGATGATATCTAGAAAGATATAAATACTGCATTTATGTATGTGATATGTTCTTGACGGTCTTAGATAATTGCAGTAAAAAATACGCGCCATTGCCTTTGTTTATAAGCCTTGATCGATGTGAATCGGGGTTTGAAATATGCCAAACGGGATTACTTTAGTGGAATGATTAAAGGGTTCCTGGCATTCCGTTTCAGTAGTGATTATCCAATCATTAATTGATCAAGATACTTCCTCAGAGATTTATGGTGTAGCCGGTAAGGATGAAAAATTATAAATTCTTTTAGTATGATGATTTTCCCATAGAGTGGATGGTGTATGAGGCTAGTAGAAAAACCTGAATTTGATTCACTAAAACAATGGAAGATATTTGAACACATTCCAGATGCGGAATTGAAGCAGATATATGGAAAGATCGATTATTGTCATTACGACCATGAGGAATCGATCATCCATGAAGAAACTATTGGTGATCATATTTACATCCTGACTTCTGGAAAAGTCCGGATTGAGAAAAAAATTGGCGAAACCACCTCGGAAGTCCTCGGATTCTATGATGAAGTTGGTGGTCTCTTTGGTGAAATGGCTCTACTTGAAGATAAACCTCGCAGCGCAGGGATGATTGCAGATACGGATTGTGAAGTCATTGCAGTTTCCAAGGATGACTTTCTGGAGTTAGTGCATTCTGTTCCACAGTTTACCCTGGCTGTTGCCAAGAACATATCTCAGTTCCTCAGAGAAACTGATGAGCGCCTCATCAACAAATTAAAAAAAGAGAATGATGAGCTTCGTCATATGAATTATCTCCTGCAGGAAACTCAGGAAGAACTCATAGGGAAAGAAAGATTATCACTCATTGGACGTATGGCGTCTACTATTCTCCATGACATGAAAAACCCCATGTCAACCATAGGCGGTTATGCCCAACTCATCAAAATGAAAAAACATAGCGGTGAACAGTTGGCGAAATATGCTGATATCATCGCCAAGCAGGTCATTCAGTTTACTACCATGACTCAGGATCTTCTATCCTTTGCTCAGGGCGGTGAGCAAATGCGACTCCGTTCAGTAGAGATGGCTGGTTATTTACAGGAATGCTGTGACTCCCTTATTTTGAAGTTTGAAGAACGCGGTCTCGGGTTCGAGCGAGATTTAAATTTTAAGGGAGAAGTTCGGATTGATAATGGCCGCTTCTTTCGAGTGCTGGAAAATATTTCTAATAACGCTCTGGATATCCTTGGTAGCGAAGGTTGCTTCACCATTCACAGTATGGAGGTTGAAACTGGAGTTCGCATTATTCTGGAGGATGATGGTCCCGGGATGTCTGATGATGTGATAGAGAATGCATTCAAAGAATTTTATACTTTTGGAAAACGTAAAGGAACGGGTCTTGGGTTGGCAATCGTGAAACGCATTGTCGATGAACACGATGGCATCATCAGCATTGAGTCTGAGGAAGGTGTAGGCACAAAATTTATTATCGATCTCCCTGCCGTGGGTTACAACCTACTACCTAAAAGCAAACACCAGATTCCCATACCCTTCGAGAATAGTTAATGGAATAACCTTTTTTATGCGCATTCTCGACCCTCCTCCCATTGCTCTGCTGGAACAACTCGATCCCTTTCAAGGGGTACATCCTGAGGAACTCAAAAAAATTAGCAACCTCATGCAACGTCAGAGCTATGAACCTGGTGAAACCCTCATCAAGGAAGGTACCGTTGCCACACAATTCTTTGTGCTCATTAAAGGGCAACTGGATGTTGTAAAATCCATTGAAGGGGATGAATTTGAAGTTTTGAACTTCATTGAACACTCCGGAGAACTTTTTGGAGAAATGGCGCTGGTTGAGGACAAAGTACGTAGTGCAGGGATTGTCGCTCGGGAAGAGTCCGAAGTTCTGGTTGTGGAGAAGGAAGGCTTCCTGGAGCTGGTCAATCATTTTCCTCAATTCACGCTGGAAGTTGCCCGGAGTATTTCAAATTATCTCAGGCGAACAGATTCAACACTCATCGGTACCCTGGAAGCCAAAAATCGAGAACTCAGTAGCACCATCGAGGAGCTTCAGGAAACCCGACAGGCACTGGTTCAGAATGAACGCCTCTCAATTATAGGTCGAATGGCATCAACCATTCTCCATGATCTGAAAAATCCAATGACAACAATCGCCGGATTTGCACAACTCATAGGCTTGAAAGAGATGCCCTATGAGGAAGTTGTGAAATATACAAAGGTAATTTCGCAACAAGTCATGCAGTTCAATACTCTGGCTCAGGAACTGTTAGCTTTCGCCAGAGGGAGTTCAGAACTGAAACTGGAAGTCATGGAATTCCCCAAATGCATTCAGGATACATTGATGAATGTTCAGTTTAACCTGGTTCAACAGAAAATGAATTTAGTAACAGACTTACAATGTAAGGTCAGAGTAAATTTAGACCCAAACCGCTTTCACCGTGTGGTTGAGAACCTTGCCAATAATGCCATTGAAGCCATGGAAGAGGGGGGCGTTCTTAAAGTATTTAGTAAAGTTCAGGACGATCGACTTATCCTCAGTATAAAAGATGATGGTCATGGAATGGCACCTGAAGTCGTGGAAAAGGTCTTTGACGAATTTTTCACACACAAGAAGCATAGTGGAACAGGTCTTGGTCTGGCTATCGTGAAAAGCATTGTATCTGACCATGAAGGGTCGATCAGTGTTGACAGTGTTGTGGATCAGGGTACAACCTTTACCATCAACCTCCCTGTCATTCAGGATTGATCTAATAATTACTCGGGTCGCGGTCGTGTAAAAACCCAGTTTGATACACTGGAATCACCACTCGAAAATCGATAATCAGCTAAATTAAATTGCTTAAGCTCCTCGGGATCTTCCATATGATTCTGAATGATATAATCAGCCATCATTCCTCGCGCCCACTTGGCAAAAATAGCAATAATTTTTGCCTTCCCATCGTCTACTTCTTTAAAATCGATTGAGATTACAGGTGCCTTTATAGCCTTGAAATCAACTACACGAGAATACTCTTTAGAAGCCAGATTGATCAGGGCAGGATTTGGATCCTTTTTAAGGTCCTTCGTTAATGCTTTTGTAATCCGATTTCCCCAGAACTGATACAAATCCCTCCCACGATCAGTCTCCAGGCGGGTCTTCATTTCCAGGCGATAGGGTTGGATCAAATCCAGTGGCTTGAGGACACCATATAATCCAGACAAAATCCTTAGGTTCCCCTGGGCAAACCTTAGGGTTTCAGTATCATACGTATTGGGACGCATATGACGATAAACATCACCAGTAAAAGCGTACAATGCCTGCTTGGAGTTTTCCAGGTCAAACCGGGACCTAAAGGATTTGTAACGAGCGATATTTAGATCCGCAAGCTTCTCACTAATTGACATCAGCTCAATAATTTCATCCTTCTTGAAACGCTTGAGAATTCTTACGAGCTGTTTGCTTTGGCTGAGAAAATCAGGTGTCGTGTATTCCTCTGTTGGAGCATTCTGATCGAAGTTGACACTTTTTGCAGGGGATAGAATAGTGATCATGTAAGGTCCTGTACTTATGTAAGATGAGATTTCATACTCAATTATTTATGGCTCAAAATAATTGAAAAGAACGGGAGAGGATAGTATATAGTACACTCATTTGATTCAGGACCCTTTTACTTCCCCTGCCTTGAACTTGCTTGAAAGAAAAAATCATTGAAACCTTTCAGTTCATCTGGCATAAAAGGATTACCAAAAAATATGGAGAACTAGATGAAAAATAATATACTACGAATCACCCCCTTATTACTCCTCCTTGTGTTAATTCCGGCACAACTATCTGCCTCAGATATCAGTGTCGCAAAATCGCTAAGTAATGCGTTTGCAGATATCTCAGAACGAGTATCGCCCTCAGTAGTCACCATTACCAGTGAGCAGGTGTATAAGCATCCTGCCATGGGTCAATTCAAGGGATATCAGGATATGTTTCCCAAACAGCTGTGGCCCTTCCTGCCTGACGGTGAGCGTGAGATGAAAAGTACCTCTCTGGGTTCAGGAATTATCATCAGCAAAGATGGTTACATTCTCACCAATAATCATGTCATCGAAAAAGGGGAGAACATTAAGGTTCAACTCTCTGATAATAAAGAATACGATGCCGAGATTGTAGGTACTGACCCGAAAACAGATGTTGCCCTCATCAAAATAGATGCAAGTAAATTGCGACCCATCAAGATGGGGGATTCAGATAAAATTCGTGTAGGTGAATGGGTTCTCGCGATTGGAAGCCCTTTTTCAGGGAGCCTGTCTCAGACAGTGACGCAAGGCATCATAAGTGCCAAGGGTCGCTCAGATGTTGGCCTGAACCAGTATGAAGATTTTATCCAGACAGATGCCGCAATCAATCCTGGTAATTCTGGAGGGGCCCTAGTGAATCTTGACGGTAAACTCATTGGGATGAACTCCGCCATTGCATCCCGTTCAGGAGGATACCAGGGTATCGGTTTTGCCATTCCTATCAATTTGGTAAACCGTATTGTGGAAGATTTACGCTCAAAGGGTCGGGTCACCCGCGCGTGGCTGGGTGTATATGTACAGCCAGTAGATGCTGCCATGGCAAAAACACTGGGTATGGACAATGCCATGGGCGCTCTTGTTCAACAAGTTGTTGATGGGAGTCCAGCCGATGATGCAAAATTGAAGCAATTAGATGTCATCATCGAGTTCGACGGGCACCCTGTTGAGAATTCAGGTCAATTGCCTATCCTGGTTTCAACCCAGCGTCCCGGTGAAAAAAAGAAATTAAAAATCTTAAGGGATGGCAAAGAAAAAACGATCTCAGTCAAATTGGGTGAATTGCCTGAGGAAGTGGCTGCTGCTGGACCGCTGGAACCACAAAAATCAGATGTGGGCTTTACAGTAGAAACCGCCACCAATGATCGCTTACGCTACTACAAGCTGGCACCCGGTCTTGATGGTGTTCTGGTAACAAATATTGATCGGGATAGTGATGCATTTAAGAAAAATGTCCGAGTGGGTCAGCTGATTCAGAAAATGGGTCCCAATGTACGTAACCTTGAGAATGTAAGTACCAAGAGTGAATTTGAGAAAAATCTCAGAGCTTATGAAGCAGGGGATACTATTCTGCTCCTGGTGAGACGTGACAACAACAACACATTCTTCGTGGCGCTTAGTATCACAGATTAAATTTGCATATTCTTCCGTGCTAACATGACCCCAATCTCAAGTAAAATGAGTTGGGGTCTTTCGCATTTTATACAGGCTCTGATTTTGTTGGAATCATGAGTATGGAGTGCTTTCCTGTTGTTCAAAAGCATTCATAAAGTCTCTCTCTGATTGATGGGGATAACATTGACATGGCGAAAGGGTCGCGACTATATTGCGCGGCTTTAAACGGCTTGGTGTTACGTAAGAATTGGAATGGGAAAATAATACAGGAAACAAACGACTCATGATGAAGGAAGTATCTAGCAAAGTAGATTTTATCGCCCTGGAACACGACATGCTCAAATTCTGGGAAGATGAAGATATTTTCAATAAACTTAGAGCTCAGAATGCTGGAAAGCCTCGCTGGTCTTTTCTCGATGGACCCATTACCGCCAATAACCCCATGGGCGTCCACCACGCCTGGGGACGCACCTACAAAGATCTTTACCAGCGTTACCATGCCATGTTGGGTATGGAATTACGCTATCAAAATGGCTTCGATTGTCAGGGTTTGTGGGTTGAGGTTGAAGTCGAAAAAGAACTCGGTTTTAAATCAAAGACTGATATTGAACAATACGGTATTGAAGCATTTGTAAATAAATGTAAAGATCGAGTTCGGAAATTCTCTGCTGTTCAAACCGAACAATCAAAACGCATGGGCTACTGGATGGATTGGGATAACTCCTATTTTACCATGTCCGATGAAAACAATTATACAATCTGGAGTTTCCTGAAAAAGGTCTTCGATCGTGGCTTTATCTATAAGGGCTATGATGTCATGCCCTGGTGTACCCGTTGTGGATCAGCCCTTTCGGAACATGAAATTGCTACTGAAGGCTACAAGGAGCTCACACATACATCAATCTACCTGAAGTTTCCTCTAAAAGATCGGCAGGGTGAATCCCTTCTGGTATGGACCACCACACCATGGACACTGTCTTCAAATATTATGGCTGCTGTCCATCCTGATTTAGACTATGTAAAAGTTAAACAAGGCGATGATATCTACTACCTGGTTCAAGGACGTCTCTCCATTTTGCAGGGTGACTATGAAATCCTTGAAACCATCAAAGGTAAGGATATGCATGGGTGGGAATATCATGGTCCCTACGATGAATTACCTGTTCAGAAAGACATTCACCATTCGATAATTTTCTGGGATGAGATCTCTGAAGGGGATGGTACTGGCATCGTTCACATTGCGCCTGGTTGTGGTAAAGAAGATAATGCCCTCGCAAAAGAAATTGGATTTCAGGTCATCAAACCCATCGATGAATTTGGAGCTTATCTGGAAGGCTTTGGCTCCTGGACCGGTCGTAATGTTATGGAAATCGGTGATGAGATTATCGATGATCTGTCACAAAAAGGTCTACGCTATAAACGCGAACCCATTACCCACCGTTATCCCTGTTGCTGGAGACATGGTACTGAACTGGTTTTTAGACCTGTTGATGAATGGTTCATCAAAATGGATGAATTAAGAACCGAGATAGCCGAAGTCACCAAACAGGTTGAATGGATCCCATCGTACGGGAAAGAACGCGAGCTTGACTGGCTCAAGAATATGAACGATTGGATGATTTCTAAAAAACGCTATTGGGGACTAGCGCTACCTATCTGGACTTTTGAAGACGGTTCCTTTTTTGTCGTTGGATCAGAAACAGAATTAAAAGAACTGGCTGTTGAAGGTTGGGAAGAGTTTGAGGGGAAAAGTCCTCATAAACCATGGATAGACAAAGTTAAAATCAAGCACCCAGATACAGGTCTTATTGGGACACGTGTACCGGATGTGGGTAACCCCTGGCTTGATGCTGGAATCGTACCCTATTCAACCATGGACTATCGCAAAGATCCTGACTATTGGGAAAAATGGTTCCCTGCTGATTTCATCGTTGAATCGCTTCCTGGACAATTCCGGAACTGGTTCTACGCTATTCTAGCCATGAGTACTGTCATGGAAAATAGGCCTCCCATTAAAACCATCATGGGTCATGCCCTCGTGAAGGATGAGCATGGGGATGATATGCACAAATCAGCTGGTAACGCCATCTGGTTTGAGGATGCTGCTGAAAAAATGGGTGTTGATGTCATGCGCTGGATGTATGCATCGCAGGTCCCAGTCAATAATTTAAACTTTGGTTATGGTGCTGCAGACGAGGTAAGGAGAAAGCTTCTGACCTTCTGGAATACTTACTCCTTTTTTGTGACTTACGCCCGCTTGGACAAGTTTGATCCTATGTCCACACTGGATGAGTCAACCCTGACTGAGTTGGATCGCTGGATTCTGGCTCGAATGAATCAGTTAATCGGTCAGTCACGTCGGGATTATGACACCTATCAGGCTGATAAACTCATGCACAAAATCAATCGTTTTGTAGACGAGTTGTCCAACTGGTATGTCCGCCGATCTCGCCGTCGTTTCTGGAAGAGTGAGAATGATACAGATAAATGGGCTGCCTATCACACCTTGTATCAAGCGTTGGTTACTCTGGCAAAACTACTCGCACCGATCTCTCCATTTTTTACCGAAGCCATGTATCAAAATCTTGTTGTGGCAACCAACCCGGATGCACCTCAGAGTATCCATCTCTCAAGTTTCCCTGAAGTTGATGAACGTTGGTTAGATGAAGACCTCTCGCGTCGTGTTGATGTGGTTATCAAAACTGTTGAGCTGGGTCGTGCTGCACGAAATAAAGCAAATCTGAAAGTACGCCAACCACTGGCTAGCATCTCTGTCTTCTTTCCTGGTGAAAAAGATAGATCGTATGCGGTGGACTTGAAGGACCAGATTCTTGATGAATTGAATATCAAGGAATTGACTGTTGTGGAAACAGCAGATGATCTGGTTCAATATGATATCAAGCCAAACCTGGGCTTGTTAGGTCCCAAATATGGTAAAGACATGGGAACGATACGCAATCTTATCCTGCAGGCTGATCCTCAGCAGTTACTCAAGCAATCCAAGTCTGGTGAAGCAATTTCTCTGAGTGATGAACAAAATTCTTTTGAATTACTTGCTGAAGAACTTCTGGTGTCAACCATTGAACCTGAGGGCAAGGCAGTTGTGGAAGAAGCCGGTGTCGTTGTAGCTGTAGAAACAGAATTATCTGATGCCCTCATTAGTGAGGGGATTGCTCGCGACTTCATTCGTAACGTTCAAAATATGCGGAAAGATGCTGAGTTTGATGTCTCCGACAGGATCAGAATATTTATAGATGCAGATGTAAGTCTGACTACAATCATTAAAGAACATCAAGAATATATCGCTAACGAAACTTTGGCTGAAGAAATTGAGTATAAAGCCGGGCCTGGGAACTTTCAGGCTGAGTTCAAAATCGCCAAAGGGTTATTTAAAGTAGGAATTGAACGCCATTAAAAAAATGTTGAAATATCTGAGCATTACTGCTGTTCTGGTCATCCTTGATCACGCAACAAAGTATTGGGCTATTGTCTCACTGAAGGGCAAACCATATTGGCCGGCTGATGGAAGCCTTTTTCGTCTGGATTACGCAGAAAATTATAATATGATTTTCAGTATGTCGTTCATCCCAATGCCCCTTGTTAATACATTGGCTATCATAGCCATGGGTCTGCTGTTTTATCTCCTTTATCAGTACAAAGATCAACATCCACTCCCAAGTATTGGTCTTGCCTTCATTTTAGGTGGGGCTTTTGGCAATATACCCGAACGCTTGATTCGGGGGTATGTGGTAGACTTTATTAGCTTTGACTGGCCAGACTGGCTGTTTTTTACACGTTGGCCAACTTTTAATGTAGCTGACAGTGCCGTTAACGTTGGGATGATATTATACCTGGGATATGTCTTTTTTATTGAAGGAAAAAGAGACCAGGTCATCGCAGAAACCAGTGATTCTGGCGATGGAGAATCTGCAGTTCTCTAAGTTTTAGCTTCCCACAAGTTTTCGTTCAATAATCTTTCTATTCGGATACCTGATCACTATATTTGAATCAGGCAAATCTAAGTGCAATTATATTGAATAAATCCACTTTCATAATATCCAATCATTTCTACATATAGTTAGGAACGCATAAAGCTGATTACGCAAGCTGCCAACCATAGTTCAACAATTGAGACTTTTGAGGTCACCATTGATCCTCAACAGAGACCAATTCGTATTGATAAATTCTTATCAACCAGGTTGCCAACTCAAATCACACGCAATCAGGTTCAGAAATTACTAAAATCAGGTAAGATTAGAGCAGATAATAAGCCGGTAAAGCCCAGCCATCTGGTTGAACCGGGTGAACACATTATTGTTGAATATGAACTTCCATATTCACCGACGCTTTATGCTGAGAACATCGCTTTGGATATCGTCTATGAAGATGACTACATGATTGTGGTTAATAAACCAGCAGGTCTCATCGTTCATCCAGGTGCTGGAAATGCTACGGGCACCCTGGTCAATGCCCTGATATATCATTGCGAACACTTGTCCAATGATAATGGTCTGCTCCGTCCTGGCATTGTGCATCGACTGGATAAAGATACCTCAGGGCTACTCATATCTGCCAAGGATAACAGTATCCACGGGAACTTGAGATCTCAGTTTTCCAAGCGTACCATTGAGAAATATTATTATGCTCTGGTATGGGGAACATTTGATGAAGATAGAGGGGATATTGATGCCCCCATTGGCCGCCACCCCAAGAATAGAAAAAAATTCACAGTGATTGACTCAGGGCGTCCCTCTCTAACACGTTATGAAGTGTTGGAAAGATTTGAGTTTTGCACCCTGGTACGCGTGAAACTCGAGACCGGTCGTACTCATCAAATCAGGGTACATATGACACATGTGAACCACCCGGTATTTGGTGATCCCTATTATGGGGGTCGTAATTCTAAAATTATCACCCTCAATATGAGAAACAGGCAGCTTGCTGCGAAACTATTGGGGTTGATGAATCGACAAGCACTGCATGCTCGACGTCTTATCCTCAAGCACCCCATCACAAATGAAGTCATGGATTTGAGGGCACCCATTCATGAGGACTATGAGCAAGTGTTGGCCATTCTCAGGGAAGAAAGTCAGGGATAATGGCCGAAGTCTTGAATCAGCATATTGATGATTTCCTGACCTGGCTTGAAGTTGAAAAGCGATACTCGCCCGAAACCTTGCGCGGGTATGGCATAGATTTAAATCAGTTTACTCAGTTTCTTGAAGACTATGATGTTGAATGCCTGGCTCAACCAGATCAAATCAACAGAGGGGTGATTCGGAGCTTTTTAGGTCACCTCTCGGGTGATTTGGATCAACAACCACGCTCGGTGGCCAGAAAACTAGCCGCCCTGAAATCATTATTTAAGTATATGCATCGCGAGGGACATGTGACCCTGAACATTGCGGCTTATGTCCATACGCCCAAACTTCCAGGAGTTATTCCAAGCTATCTTTCCGAGAGCCAGATTGTGGCAGTTCTGGACAAACTGAATGCCTCTGATAGTTGGATGGGGAAGCGGGATCTCGCTATCGTAGAATTGTTTTATTCCACAGGTATGCGAATTTCAGAGCTTGCAGGATTGTCCACCAGTGATCTGAATCGGAGAAAAAGTACAGTGACAGTGCTAGGTAAAGGTTCCAAACAACGGGTCATCCCTGTGGGACAATATGCCTGGGAAGCCATTGATGAATATCAGTATGCAACAAAACATAAGTTTGGACCCCAGGATACCCATGCGCCACTCTTTCTGGGCAAAAATGGAACTGCACTGGGCACAAATGGGATTCGTCAACGTGTTAAGAAAGCCATCAGAACGATTGCTGAACTTAAAAAGATGAGTCCCCATATCTTGCGTCATACCTTTGCAACCCATCTGTTGAACGCTGGGGCAGATTTAATGGCTCTCAAAGATCTATTGGGACACGCGAACCTTTCAACGACCCAAGTCTATACTCATGTACAAGTTGACAAGATGAAACAAGCATTTAAAAACGCCCATCCCAGGGCAGATAAAAGATAATATGTTAGCTAAACACCATAAAACCGGAGGAGCCTATGAAGGTAAACATCGTCGCTCGGCATTTTGACATTTCTGAGAAAACTCGGGGATATATTCAGGATGAAGTAGATCATCGTCTAGAACCCGTTTATGATCGAATTGTTAGTTGCAAGATGATCGTTGATAAGGTAAAAAGTGATTATATTGCCGAGGTGATTTTGAATGTACCAGGTGAAACGTTGACAGCGAGGGAGACGTCTGAGGACCTTACAAAATCTGTAGACTTTGTGGTGAAAAAGATGCGTAAACAACTTACAAAACATAAAACCAAGTGGAAACGTCCCATCGATCCCGATAAGCAGTTTATCGAAACCACAACTGAAGAGTAAAAGTGACAAGAAAGTAAAACTATAAAATGAGACCTGAGGAAAAAAGACAAGAGATCATTGTCGGTGTAGTCGTATTGATTATCCTGACTATTACAGTCATGGGTATTATGTGGGGAAATAAGGCTGACATCTTTTCCTCCAGGAGCTATTATACGGTCCGGGTCGCTCGAGCAAGTGGACTTGAAGAGGGCGATCCGGTCACCGTTTCTGGTGTACCTAAAGGTGTTGTAGATGATTTTATCGTACGGAAAGATTCGGTTGATATCATTATCGGTGTTGACAAGGATATCATGCTTTATAGTGATGCCTTTGCAATTATTTCAAATCAAGAACTTCTGGGATCCAAAAAGGTAGAAGTGAACCCTGGTAATTCAGGACGGAGACTTGGAGATCGCGCTCTTTTCAGGGGTGCCTTTGCCGGTGGTCTTGAAGATATTTTTGAGACAACGGGTGCAATCTCTACAGACTTTCAAACATTGCTGGGTAATTTCAACAAAACCGTGCTCCTGCTGAATAAAGCTATGGAGGAGGATGTTCAAGCCAGTCTCCACACCATTCACAACACATCAAAATTAATTGATTCGCTTATGGTGGCAGATATTCAACCCGGTCTTTTCGCCATGAAAAGTGCACTTCAAAAAGCTGAACATATGGTTGATACCAAACGTGAGGATATCGATACCATTGTCACCAACCTGAAAACTGTATCCAATACACTGAATACAGTAGTCGATGACAACAAAGATAAACTTAGTCGGTCACTGGCCAGTTTGGACAAGATTAGTACCGACTTGAGTCGACTGAGTGTCAGACTGAAAGATCCAACAACCAGTCTTGGGAGAATGACTACGTCTGATTCGCTCTATGTAAAACTGGATAGTATTTCTTATAACATTAACGAGATCGTCAAAGAAATAAAGGCTGATCCCAAAAAATATCTTGAACATATCAAGGTGAACGTTGACATGTTTGGTGGGGGTAAATAATACATGAGAGCTGTTATTCCAGCGGCGGGAATCGGTAAACGACTTCGCCCACACACCTTGAATGTTCCCAAGGTGATGATTAATCTGGCAGGGAAAAGACTTATCGGTCACGTTTTAGATGCAGTAGAACAAGCAGGTGTCACCTCAGTCTCAATAATCATTGGCTATAAGGGCGAGCAAGTCGAGGAGTATGTAAACCGATATTATTCTCACCTGCGCTTAGACTATCCGTTCCAATCAGAAAGAAAAGGGCTGGGACATGCTGTGCTCCAGGGACTTGAGGACAAGGATGAAGATGTCCTGATCTTATTAGGGGATACTGTATTTGATGTTGATTTCAAACGCTTTGTAAATCAGGATGAAAATGCCATAGCCGTCGTAAAGGTGGAAGACCCACGACGGTTTGGAGTAGCAGAAATCGACCCTCAAGGCAAAATCGAGAGACTGGTGGAAAAGCCAGAAAAACCAAAATCAGATCTTGCCCTGGCCGGGATGTATTACATTAAAGATCAGCGGGTGTTAAAAGCAGCCATAGAAAAATTAATTTCCGACGATATTAAGACACGTGGAGAGTATCAACTCACAGATGCCCTGCAGATGATGATTGAAAACGGAGATGGAATCAAGGCTGTCGAGATAAATGGTTGGTATGATTGTGGAACCAAAGAATCACTCCTTGATTCTCATCGGTTTTTACTCAAACATAACTTGTCGACTGAGCACAAAAAGGGGAGTATCATTCATCCCCCCGTATTTATACATGCAGATGCCAAAGTTGAGAGTTCGGTAATCGGACCTAACGTCACCATTGACAGGGGGGCAGAAGTAAGTGGTACCATATTAACTGAGACCATTGTTGGCAAGGGATCTGTGATCAAGAATATGATCCTGAGTCATTCATTGGTTGGTGATCATGCCCTGGCAGAAAATCATGCACTAACAGTAAATGTGGGTGATTACTCAGAATTAAAATTGAATTGATTCAAAGACTGTCATAAGCCATAATAAGGGCTGTTGACAATTTGTAAAAGTGGAGAAAAAAATGTCATATTTGTTTTCATCAGAATCGGTAACTGAAGGTCACCCGGATAAGATTGCAGATCAGATCTCGGATGCCATTCTTGATGCTATTTTAGATAAAGATCCTCAGGGTCGCGTTGCCTGCGAGACCTTTGTAACAACTGGTTTAGTCATGGTTGGAGGAGAGATCACCACCTCAGCTTATGTGGATATCCAACGTATTGCACGCGGAACCATAAAAAGGATCGGTTACACAGATTCCATGATGGGGTTTGACTATAAAACCTGTGCCGTGTTGGTCTCCATTGATAAACAGTCCTCAGACATCTCACAGGGCGTTGATGATGATCAGCATGAACAAGGGGCTGGAGATCAGGGGATGATGTTTGGCTATGCCACAGATGAAACTGATGCCCTCATGCCCATGCCCATCCATATTGCTCACGAGCTCACCAGACGGTTGGCCGAGGTTCGCAAAGAAGGTATACTTCCCTATCTGAGACCTGATGGTAAATCCCAGGTCACAGTTCAATACAACTCAGAGACTCACGAACCTGAAGCCATCACAGCTGTTGTGATTTCAAATCAACATGAAGATGGTGTTGACGTGAAGGAAGAGATGTACAAGGACATCCTTGAGCATGTGATCAAGCCTGTTTTACCGGCTCATATGGTGAACTATAAAACCATCAAGGTCTTTGTAAATCCAACGGGTCGATTTGTGGTTGGAGGCCCACAGGGAGATGCTGGGTTAACAGGTCGTAAGATTATTGTGGATACCTATGGTGGGTATGCCCCTCATGGTGGTGGCGCTTTCTCTGGTAAAGATCCCAGCAAAGTAGATCGTTCTGCAGCTTATATGTCTCGCTACATCGCCAAGAACATTGTGGCAGCCAAAGTAGCCAGACGTTGTACTATCCAGCTGGCTTACGCTATCGGTGTGGCAGAACCCATATCTATCCTGGTAGACTCTCATGGAACTTCAGAACACAGCAATGCAGAGCTGGAAGCCATGGTAAGAGAAGTCTTCCCGCTAAAACCAGCCGAGATCATTAGCCATCTCAAATTGAAACGTCCACTCTATCAGAAGACAGCTTCCTATGGTCACTTTGGTCGTGATGAGTTCCCCTGGGAGAAAACAAACCTTGTTTCAGACGTAGAGAAATACTTCAAGAAGTAGAACAATTATGCGTAACCACAAAGACACTAATACACAAAGAGGCACAAAATCTATTTGTGAATATAGAACCTTAGTGTCTAAGTGGTGAAGCGAAATTTTAAGAGACAACAAAATAAATGGATACCCAAATGACAGATTATAAAGTAGCGGATATATCCTTAGCCGCCTACGGCCGAGAGGAAATATTACTGGCGGAAAAAGAAATGCCAGGACTCATGGAACTAAAAGCGCGATACAGTGAGTCCAAACCATTGGCAGGTGCTCGCATTGCCGGTTGTATTCACATGACCATACAGACAGCTGTGTTGATTGAAACGCTGACTGACCTGGGTGCTGAAGTTCGCTGGTCCAGCTGTAACATCTATTCAACTCAGGATCATGCTGCAGCGGCTATTGCTGACTCTGGTGTGCCTGTTTTTGCCTGGAAAGGTGAGACTGAAGAAGAATACTGGTGGTGTATTGATCAGACCCTGGGCTTTGATGGTAAGGGTCCAAATCTTCTACTGGATGATGGAGGTGACCTTACCCAGGTAATCCTTGAGCAGCACCCTGAATGGCACAAACAAATTAAGGGTGTATCAGAGGAGACCACCACAGGTGTCCATCGTCTGTATCAGTTGATGGAGGAGGGGGGGTTACCTTTCCCAGCTATCAATGTGAATGACTCTGTGACCAAATCTAAGTTTGATAACAAGTATGGCTGTCGTGAGTCTCTGGCTGATGGTATCAAACGCGGCACCGATATCATGCTGGCAGGTAAAAAGGTCGTAGTAGCCGGATACGGTGATGTAGGTAAGGGCTCAGCCCAATCCATGGCTGGCTATGG
Organism: Fidelibacterota bacterium; assembly: GCA_016844945.1. Classification (GTDB taxonomy): domain Bacteria; phylum Fidelibacterota; class UBA8477; order UBA8477; family JABMPR01; genus JABMPR01. The sequence continues at coordinate 60,159 of JAERTJ010000111.1, forward strand.
AGCCAAAGTTTTTGTGACTGAAATCGATCCTATCTGCGCCCTTCAGGCCAGTATGGAAGGCTTTCAAGTCGTAACCATGGAAGAGGCTGCCAAGTTTGGGGATATCTTTGTCACCACCACGGGGTGTAAAGATGTCATCCGGGGTGAACACATGGAGCAGATGAAGGACAATGCTATTCTGGCTAATATTGGTCACTTCGATCATGAGATTGATGTAGCCTGGTTGGAGAACAACCCAGGTATCACCGAGACCAATATCAAAGCTCAGGTTGATAAATTCGAATTCCCTGATGGCAAGTCAATCATTCTACTGTCTCGCGGACGCCTGGTCAATCTTGGCAATGCCACGGGTCATTCATCTTTCGTAATGTCTACTTCATTTACAAACCAAGTCTTAGCACAAATGGCACTTCATGAAGGTTCAGTTGAAGATGGTGTTCAGGTTCTATCAAAAGAACTTGATGAAGAGGTCGCCCGGCTGCACCTGGCTCATCTTGATGCCAACCTGACAACCCTGACTGAAGATCAGGCTGAATATCTGGGAGTTCCTCAAAAGGGTCCCTTTAAACCGGAACACTATAGATACTAGGAAAAGGGTAGCAGATAATTCATTCCAAAATTAAAGGAAGAGTCGCTGGACTGGTTCTGGCTGTAACCTGGGGGCTGCTCGTTCTTCAGTGCGATTTTGGGCTACCTACTAAAGTTGTGCTGCCAACATGGCAAGTTACCCTCACAATACCTCTTGTCTCTGAGAATTACCCATTCGACGGACTATTATCTTCTGATACGACTGGAACCATTCAAGTCTACGGTGATTCCGTGGACACGAACAGTGATGGCTTTATGGACATCTTGTTGCCTGACACACTATCAGACTATCCCGGTGGTCTTTATATCACCCTGGAAAATGATCTCCCCCCAATAACTCTTCCTGAAGACATGTTTGTTATACCTGGACAAGATCCCATGGAACTAGGTGTTGGACCGATATCTCTGGGCGCAATCATGCCGGATGTGATATCAGAGGGAATTCAAGTTGGACCGATTGACACAACCTTGTATATGGCGGATATGGGTTTTTCATTTCCCTCCTTTACCAATGATACAATACCAGCGTCAACATGTGATGATCCCAATGCCCGAAGATCCATGACAGTGAACTTTACATTTGGTGATGCAGATACGAATATAAATTTTGATCAGGATGTCCAGCTCCCCGGCTATGCTCTGGAAATTGATTATAGCCTGTTCAGTCTCACAGATCAAGGTGGCTGTGAACCGTGCGGGACAATTCCGGAAACCTATATTTGTTCGGGTACTGAGTCTTACCCCGTTTTGGCGGAGGGGACCTCAATCAATATCCCTGATTCACCCCTTCCGACCATTCGTCAGGCATTCGCACTTCTACCGGATCCATCCACACTCCCTGCAGGTGTACCCATTGAGAGTTTTGAATCAGTGACCATTGATTCAGGTAGTATTTCCTCCATCATCAATAGTCAGCTCCCCTTATCATCATCTAACACCGGCTTGGTTGTCTATACTAAAAAAGCCAATGGGGATACCACACATCTCCACAATCACTTTTTTGATGAACTTGAGCCCTATATGGTCGGGCGAGAAGATGATACGACTAGAATTTCAAGTTTGGCTGGTGTTTCCGTTTATGACAGCCTGATCTTTGAATTTGGTGGACTGATCAATGGTAATAATGGTGATACATTATTATTCCCCCAGGGTGTGAATCCCTTTTTCCAATATAGTTTTTCCCTGGAAATTAACGAATTCAGAAGTGTCGAAGTAAATATGCTCGACACCACTATTACCACCTACCAACCCATGAATACCAGCTCTGAAGATGAATCTGGACAGGGCTTTAGCGTTGAAATCGTTTCAGCTTCTTTTAAGGATATTCTTACTGACGATGCTGATACAAACAAATTGAGTATCAATGTGAGCAATCGCATGGGTATGGACATCGAGTCCATGGAAATCAGGCTTCATAACTTTTTTGAAACCCAAATACTTAAGGATGCTGGTGTTTCGGAAAGGATCACCTTTAACCTACCAGCTGATTCCACGGTTGACACAACAGTAGTGCTGGATGGTCATATTCTCAGCAATACAACCAATGATAATGCCCCCCTGGATTCCCTCTTTATTGAAACAGTGGTTGAATTTAGTGCAGGTGATGAACCAACTTCCATTCCATTTCCCCTTCCAGATGATATGACCATGGACGTGGGAGTGCTCATGACGCCCCTCAGGATCGCAGATTTAACAGGTCTATTCGATATTAGTTTTGAAATTAGCGATCAGGAACAACCACTGAGCTTACCTGGACTTGTAGGCGGGATAACCTTTGGTGAGGCAATTCTAGCCATCACAATGAATAACGAGTTCGGTGTTTCCCCAGGACTGGGGCTTGAAGTAAAGGGTCACCGGGGAGATGATAGTGTTGTTGTTGCCCTCAATCCCGATTCGGTCAGTTTTCAATCTGGGTCACCTGATGTACCCGTGACCACTGAAATCCGTATCAGTCGAGAATATGTGAAACGAAAGGTTGGAATTATCGAGTCAGTTGTCCAGCATTTTGATGATGACAACAATATCGTCAACCTTATGGCGATGATGCCAGATATTGTTTCAGTGGGTGGGGATGCGCAAATCTCACCTGATGGACTGACCTCAATTACGGCAGGCGCGGAAATATCTGGAACCTGGCGTTTTGAAATCCCTTTCCTCTTGAGTGTCGCCAGTGGCGTTGAATTTATGCCACCTAACTTTTCAAAGATGGCAGCTCTTGATTCCAGCACCATCAAACAACTTGTCGGGAGCAACGGCATTCCTGATGAATCTGATATGCTCATCAGCTCAACGATAAATACTATCCTCTATAGTGATATCGGGTTGGGATTTGGTATGGAAATTCTGGTCTCGGATATCCCATACTTCCCATTTTATAACAGTGTTGAAAATCGCATACTAGTCTCTGCTGATCTTGACCTCGATGGCGCTGCTGATACCCTTGATCTCAATCTTGATACCCTCATTTTACATCCCATCGTGAAGACACTTGAACTTGAAATTCCCGCAGGGGTTACGGATCCAAGATCAGGAATTGTTATTCCAGGCATGGAGGGAATGGGACAGTACTCTTATTCAGCAGATTTCAATCTGGATGATGTTGAAGGCGACTCAACTTATGGAACCCTCAAACATCATAAATACGCCTTCCTCGATACATTCCTCCTCGCTAAATCAGATTCAGGATTCACGGATGTCAGCTCTGCATTATTATCCGCTGGTCTGGATGCACCGACTGTCGCTGATAGCTTATACAATCTGGAACTTAATCCTGAAGGTACAGAGTTACTACTCATGATGGATGTGACAGATTATGGGGAGTTAGGCTGGCTGATTGAGGAAAAAGATCATTATATCGCCACCAAGTTTGTCCTTGATGAAACGCCCAATCCTGCTCTGTTACCCTTCTCTGCAGGGATTGATGTGACGGCCTTTATGCAATTTATCATGAACTCCGGCCCCATGTTTGGTTCAGAGGCAGATTCCACAGAATGAAAAAATTAACAGTCATATGGTTATTCTTCCTGCTTGTTGTGTCATCTGCAATTGGGCAAGCCCATATTGATGCTCGAGGTTTGGGCGTTTGTAATGCCTATACCGTGAGCTCCAGGGGAATCTCAGCCATTGGCTATAACCCTGCAAATCTCGGGTTTACAGATGAAGTAAAAATGAGTGCAGATCTGCTGGATTTCAAAATTACTGCATATAATAATTTTATGTCGCTGGCACTCTTCAATCAATATTTCACAGGCGATCGTGATGGAGAGCCCTACGATTTAGAGGTCAGGAAACCCGGTAGCGATCAAACGCATAAAGAATATCTGCTTTCCGAGATTCCTGAGGATGGATTTGCTGTGGGGTTGGGTGTTTCTGTTCCTCTCATTAATGTTTCGGTTGGAAACTATGCCTTCACCTCTGGGGTGGAATACTATATGCGGAATACCCTCCCACGTAGCATGTTTGAAGTTGTTATGGATGGAAATCAGGTGGGAAGATCTTTCGATCTGGCACTTTCACAGGACATCCTCATGGTAACCAATTTTGGGTTTTCTTTCGCCATTCCCTTTGAAAAGTACAATATTGGAGCAACGATTAAGTACCTGGCAGGCATCGGTTTTGCCGGAGTTGATTCAGCAGGTGGTTCCTTTAGCACTGAAGCCACAGGGCTTGAATCAGATGGTTTCTATCGTTTTACCAGAGCTATCGGAGGTAATGGTCTAGCTGTAGATTTAGGTTTCAGCACTCGTAAAATCGACAACTGGCAATTTGGGATAGCCATTAACAATGTTATAGGATTTATCAACTGGGGAAATGAAGATAACTACATTGCCAAGAGCATAGGAGCTATTGAATCTTCAATGCCCGTTCGTGAATGGTTTCAGATACCAACAGATAGTTCGGACTATTCAGCCAGTACGCTTTACACGATGGATCTTGAAAATGTTAATGTCACCAGTGCACTGGCAAATTCGGATAGCCTTTTCCAATTTCATGATCAAGATGTCGCCACTCCGGATAGTATTCGGATGAATTATCCCGCCATTTTTAGACTTGGCGGTAGTTACCAATACAAAAAAGATTTTATCGTCATGGCTGATCTCTCAGCCGGGTTTGATGATTATTATTTCGCCAGTAGAGCCTGGCGTCTGGCAATTGGAGCAGAGTGGATAAGGTTTAAAATGGCTCCCATCCGTTCGGGAATTGCCTTTGGGGGACCTTACGGCAGTGAAGCCTCACTTGGGGCTGGAGTCCACCTGATCTGGTTCGATGCTGACATTGCACTCAAACTGCTGGGCGGAATGTCACTCGCCAATGCAGAGGGTATTGAATTCGGGATGAGCTTCCAATTCAAGCGTTAAACGCTCCCTGTTGTCCTATTTTTTAAAGCTGATTTATTTTTTTGCTGTCCTGTAGAATAACAAACAACCCGCAATAAAGAGTATCACATTCCCAAACCAAACAGCAACTGAAGGGTGCATGGAGCTGTTATAGGCAACCTTTTGTCCACCAATCAACAAAATGTAATAGACAAAAAGGGCGACCACACTTTTACCCACACCGACAGCAAGATTCTCTCTGGTCCCCTGGAGAGCAAAACTAATTCCCAGAAATATGACAATAAAGCCAGTCATCACGAATGCTAATTTGAAATGATAGTCTACCACCCAACGATGCGGGTTTAACCCCAATAGCTTTTTCTTCTCAATAAACTCGAGGAGCTGAAAAACGTTCATCTCATTGGGTCGGATTTGTTCTTTAACAATGTCTGCAGGGGTCAGGCTGATGGGTAATTCATCTCCAAGTTTAATCTGGGAGAAGATCAGTCTCCCACCTGCATCAAAGCGTCGATTCAAGCCTTCACTTTTATTCCAGATGCCTAGGGAATCATCCCATCTAAGTATCCCATAATCCCATCGCTCAGTAATTCCGGAATCACGATAGGCTAGAATGGAAATATCCCTACCTTTGTTATTGTGAACATCGTAAGTCTTAATGACCATTATGTTGCCATTTACATCCTGCCGCACGACTTCCTTCATTCTTTTGGGGCTTCTTTTGGGTTTTAAAATGTTCCGTGTGATTTCCTTTTGCTGATGGTTGAACGGCATGACTACCAGGTTCTGAAATCCAAATTGAAAGACGGTGAAGAATATTCCTAATAGAAGTAAAGGACGGGCAATACGGAACATGCTGATACCGGAAGCCCGCATGGCAGCAATTTCATAATTTTTATTCAGGGTCCCCAGCGAAAATACAGTAGCTAATAACATGCTCATGGGCAATGCCATATCTATAAAATAGGGGAGGCTGTACCCATAGTATATCAACATGAGGTTTGCCCCTGCACCGGCATCGACGAAATTATCTATTTTTTCTACAAAATCAGCAATGGTGAAGATGCCGATGAGACCGATAAGCACAGTCCACATCGTTTTGAAGAAAGCACGGATCAGGTAACGATCAATGAGAGAAATAAAGCCCAACACAATACGCTAATCAGCGCTCCTGAACAAAGACGGTTTCAACCCGCGTGGCAGTGGATGAGGAAATGACGTAGCGGTGGGTCTCTGTGAGAAACTGCTCATTTTTTTGAGGAATATGACCGAGGCATTCAATAAGAAATCCAGCCAGGGTTTCATACTCCCCCCGGGGAATCTCAAAGTCATGCTGCTCATTGAGATAATCTATTTCAGCATTTCCTTTAATCAGGACACCCTTTTCAAGTTGTTGTACGGGGGACTCTTCTTCATCGAAAGCATCTGTGAACTCACCGAATAATTCCTCAGTTAAGTCTTCCATGGTTATGAGTCCGGCTGTGCCACCATACTCATCGATTACTATGGCGATGGATAGACTTTTAGATTGAAGTTCACCAAGAAGCTCATCAGCTGCCTTTGTTTCAGGCACAAAATAAGCTTCACGCATGACTTCTGTCAGGTCGTTTGCACCCCTGAAAATATCATGTAAAAAGACAATGCCTTTTATATCATCAGTTGTTTCCGCATAAACGGGTAGCTTGGAAAAACCGGATTCCATAAAGGCAGATTCGACTTCTTCCATGGTACTTTCTATGGGTACGGAGGTCATATCTGGTCGAGGTGTCATCACCTCACTAATGGATGTATCCTTAAAAGTAAAAATCCTGGCGATGGTCTGGCGTTCATGGACATCCACACCACTTTCCTCGCGGGGATCATTGAATAGAAGGTGCAGTTCCTCAGAGTCCAGATTTGTTTGACTCTCCACCTCATCGCTATGGAGAATGCGCCTTCTGTAAACGCTGAGAACCATGGTGAGTGGGTATAGAATAATTTCAAAAATTCTGACGAACCGTCCAAAAAACAGCATAGATGCATTTGGGAACTCCCGGAAGAGAGTTTTTGGAATGATTTCTCCAAAAATCAGTACGCTGACAGAAATTATCAGCAAGATGAGACCTTCATTAGGGATCACCCGTATTAGCATCACCGTCGCAAAAGAGGTCGTCATAATGTTGGCGATATTGTTCCCCACCAGAGTGGCGGTTAAAAATTGTTCTGGCTCCTGACTGGCTTTCATAGCCGAATAAGAGCCACGAACTTTACGGCGTTGCCATACTTCAAGCTGAAGCCGGTTTGAGGAGAGCAATGCGATTTCGGCTCCTGCGAAAATGAAGCTCAGAATTAATCCCAGGATGGCTAGAATGATTTCAATCATAGAGAGCGTTTGGTCAATTGATAATGGCTATACATCGGCTCGTTTAACATACAAATAATATAATTTGATTCAAGCCTGAACGATAGCGCGCACTTTAAGTCCTGGAATACAATCATAGAGATAAGCGGTGGGAATAAAAAAATCAAGTTTCATCAACCTGGTTGGCGATTAACCTAAGAGCTATGGATTCGACCGCTCTGGAAACTTCGTATAGGCTTGAGTTAAATGAAAGCTGGCAAGGTATTGAAAGTGATGGACAGCAACGCATGTTTCTCCTCGGCGTATTGGCTGCAGCTACAACGCTAAATGATGAAAACATGCTATCCAGGTGGATTCAAACGTGTAAGGGCGTATTGAAGCTGGAAGCCATTGAAGAGTCTATTCTGCAAACCCTTCTTTTCGCGGGGTTCCCAAAGACCATAGAAGCCTTGAAAATCTTGCGCCAGATTTACCCGGAAAGTTCCGGCTCTAGACAAATTGAAAGTCGCACTCAATCGGGTGAAGACACAAGCAAAATAGTATATGGCGAATACCATGATCGATTAAAACAGGTTATGGATGAGCTTCATCCTGATCTGACCCGATGGATGATTGAAGACGGCTATGGACGGATATTATCCAGACCCGGTTTGAGCCTTCAGGAGAGAGAAATTGCAGTCCTGGGATCACTCATGGCATCCGGGATGATTCATCAGTTTCGCGCTCACATCAGGGGCGCTTTAAATGCTGGTATTAAACCAGTTGATATAATTTGGTTTACGAACACCTTCAAATGTATACTTGCCGCCGACTTGAGAAGGAGCTTTGAGGTAATCACAAAGCAGGTAGTAGAAGGATATTGAACACTTGTTAAGTCATATAAGATAGTGTTTTTTCGGGTATAGATTTTTATTGGTGGGAGTAGGAAGAAATGGCATCAAAACTAGGTAAACTGTTAACTGAGCAACGTAACCCCAATAGCATGAATTTGGATTCTGCTTCAATTCGTGAAATATTGGAAATCATTAACCGGGAGGATCAGGTTATTGCCCTACGTGTTGCTGAACAGATGGATGATATCACCCAGGCTACCCAGCTTGTAGATCAAGCCTTTCAAAATGAAGGTCGTTTGATATATGTAGGTGCTGGAACCTCTGGTCGTTTAGGCGTGCTCGATGCATCTGAAATTCCCCCGACTTACAATGCCAGCCCTGAACGCGTACAGGGATTTATCGCAGGTGGTGATACTGCCTTGAGAACGGCTGTCGAAGGTGCTGAAGATTTCCCGGAGGATGGTCGTAAACTGATCGACTCCCTTGATGTGTCAGACAAGGATGTTGTCATGGGAATTGCAACCAGCGGTGTGACCCCCTATGTGCTGGGTTCACTGGAACGCGGACGTGAATTAGGCGCTTCTACAGTGTTTTTCACCTGTGCCGACCGCTCTCACATCGATATAGATGTTGATGTTTTGATCTCTGTTCCTGTGGGTCCTGAGGTCATCACCGGGTCAACCCGCATGAAATCAGGAACGGCAACCAAGCTGGTGCTGAACATGATAACAACAACCGCCATGGTTAAACGGGGCAAGGTATATGAAAACCTCATGGTGGATTTAAAAGCGACAAACATAAAGCTGGAAGATCGAGCCAGACGCATTGTTTCAACCATTACATCATGCAGTTATGAGGAAGCCACAGATTTGCTGGCAAAATCAAACAACTATGTCAAAGTCGCCCTTGTCATGCAGAAAAGCAATGCTTCAGCAGAAGAAAGCCGATTATATTTGGATCGCTTCGACGGAAACGTCCGTTTGGCTGTAGACGAATTAGAAAAAACGCAAACCCAGGATTGAGACAGGTAATCAGGAGAACTGTATGAACATTAATGATTTTATTTTTAGAGAATATGATATACGTGGAGAAGTTTCTGTAGATTTTCCTGAGGAAGTTGTTGTTGCACTTGGAAGAGCTTTCGCAACCATCGTGAAACGTCGCGGGGGTAAGAAAATCACCCTTTCAGGAGATGTGAGACTTACTACACCCCAGTTGAAAGAATATTTTAAGGCAGGAGCTCTGTCAACAGGTATCAACGTGATGGATATTGGCATTCTGCCGACACCAGGAAACTATTTTAGTGTCTTTCATTTTGATGATGTGGATGGTGCCTGTCAAATCACTGGCTCACATAATCCCCCAGAATTCAATGGTTTCAAATTAACCTATAACCAGCTCGCCTTTTTTGGCCAGGATATTCAGGATATGCTAACACTCATCAAGAGTGATGATTTCGAGCAGGGGGAAGGTCAGGCAACAGAATATGACCTACTGCCAGAATATGTGGATAATGTTGTGAAGGGGATTGACCTGCACCGACCTATGCGTATTGCTGTTGACTCTGGGAACGCAGCTGCCGCCCTGTGTGCAGTTGAAGTTTATGAACGATTGGGATGTGAGGTTACCGCTCTTTATTGCGATGTTGATGGCACCTTTCCAAATCATCATCCCGACCCTACTGTTCCAGCCAACCTCAAGGATATTCAGGATGAAGTCAAATGCGGGGGATATGATGTTGGTCTTGCATTTGACGGTGATGCGGACCGTCTGGGTGTTATCGATGAAAAAGGAAATGTGGTCTGGGCAGACTACCAGATGATCCTTTTTGCACAAGATGTAATCAAATCCAAAGATGATAAAATTATTTTTGATGTGAAATGCTCTCAAGCCCTTGAAGAAAAAATTCTTGAGTTTGGTGGAACACCTGTCATGTATAAAACAGGTCACTCACACATAAAATCACACATGAAAACTCTGGGTTCACCTTTCTCTGGAGAGATGAGTGGTCACCTCTTTTTTGCAGATAAGTATTTTGGTTTTGATGATGCCATCTACAATGGTGGACGCATGTTGGAATTGCTCTCAAAATCAGACCGCCCACTTTCAGAGTTGGTCGATGAATTACCCAAATATTTTTCAACACCAGAAATCAGACTCACATGCAACTCAGATTCTGAGAAGTTTGAAATCGCCAAAAATGCAGCTGAGTACTTCAAGGCTAACTATGACTGCATCGATGTAGATGGCGTACGGATTCGATTTGGTGATGGATGGGGTTTGGTCAGAGCCTCGAACACTCAACCCGTTCTCGTAGTACGCTTCGAAGCGAAAACAGCAGAGCGCATGGAAGAGATTCAAACACTTGTCATGGAAAAAATTGGGGAGTTTGGCGAGGTCCGCCTTGACGAGGGACACTGAACAACGCAAGCGCGATCATCTAAAACTAGCTCAGGAGGAAAATCTTAAGTTTTCCATCTCGGCGGGTTTTGACCAATGGCGGTTTGTTCATAATGCGCTTCCAGAAATTGATCTGAAGGATATTGATACCTCAGTAGAATTTCTGGGCAAGACCCTGGCATTTCCCCTGCTCATAAGCTCGATGAGTGGTGGGGTTCAGGAGAGTTATCAACTCAACGCGAATCTGGCTGAAGCCGCGGAACAAGTTGGTTGCGCCCTGGGATTGGGAAGTATCAGAGCTGCTCTGGAAAATGATGACCTGAAAGAAAGTTTCCTGGTTGCTCGAGAGAAAGCCCCCAAAACAGTCCTCTTAGTCAATCTGGGTATTGCCCAGATGATTCAATCCAGATCTTATGATAAAGTTATCTCACTGTGTAATGAACTTGCCGCAGATGCACTGATTATCCATTTAAACCCACTTCAGGAAGCATTTCAACCAGGAGGTGATACGGATTTTCGAGGGGGTCTGGTCGCCCTTGAAAGATGGGTAAATGAGTTCCCCCTTCCCATTATTGTTAAAGAAGTAGGACAGGGACTTTCGGTTGAGGTGATCAGTAGATTAAAGGATATAGGGGTGACGACTATTGATATTGCCGGTGCTGGTGGGAGCAACTGGGTTTCAATCGAACGAGAACGTCTCGAGGATGATCAACGTATCCTACGCCAGGTAGCCCGTGAATTTGCAGACTGGGGTGAGCCGACAGCAGAGGTTCTCGAGAATCTGAAGACCAGCCAATACGTCATTGCCAGTGGCGGGCTAAAACAACCCATGGATCTGGCAAAGTCACTGGCATTGGGTGCCAACCTTGGCGGTATTGCAGGTGCCATCCTTAAACCTGCACTCATCGATGATGTCAGCGCACTGGTTGAAATTCTGGAAACCTGGAAAAAGACTTTAGAGATGGTGCTATTTGGTACTGGAATATCTGATGTTGGCGGTTTAATTGGAAACCGCAAAGTTTTGACAAAGCGATAGCAATGCGTGAAGAAGGAACTCCAGTGGTAGTTGATAAGGACAGCAGCATTAAGCTAGATGAGTGGCGTTCAGCAGTTCGTCAACATCTGAGCAATCCAACATTCGATATTGAGCCCACCTATCTCTCGACGCCCATGTCTTATGCACTACAGGCTGAAGGTAAGATGCTCCGTCCAGCCCTGTGCATGGCAGCAACTGAGGCTGTTGGTGGAAAATGGGAGGAATCCGTGTTGGTTGGTGCCGCATTGGAAATTTTCCATACCTTCTCACTGATTCATGACGATATCATGGATGAGGATGAACTGAGGCGGGGAAGACCAACGCTGCACAAGGCATTTGACCCGAGCCAGGCATTACTCAGCGGAGACACCCTGCTCATCTATGTCTATCAACTCCTCTCAAAAATTGATGATTCTAAATTCCCACGAATCTTCCGGGCTTTTAATGATGGTGCCATGGATGTCTGTAAAGGCCAGGGGTGGGATATGGAATTTGAACATCGAAGCAACGTCCAGCCCAAAGAATATGAAATGATGATCGATCTAAAGACTGGCGCTCTGATAAGACTCGCCTGCGAACTCGGCGGTATTATGGGTGGTGCAACTGATGCAGGTGTTGAAGCGCTCTCAAGGTTTGGGGTTTTACTTGGCCGAGCCTTTCAAATGCAGGACGATTTGCTTGAGGTCACATCCTCTTCAGAAACTATGGGGAAAAGTCTGGGAAGTGATGTTCTCAACGAGAAAAAAACCTGGATCTGGCTAGACCTAAAACAACGGTTGACCCAGAAAGAGCTGGAGGAGTGGAAAGTTATCCAGCGAGGTGGTATCCTGAATGACGATCATAGAGAATTGGTTCGGAATTGGATGATTAAGCACGGAACCATAAAGCGTGCACAAGAGCTTGTCCAGAGCTGGGTCACCGAGGCTGATGAAATCCTCGCCCAGTCCACCTTCCAGAACATCCGGATGCTGAAGGTTTTATCAGATCTGATTCTTAACCGCGTCAATTAGGTGCTCCTGTCTTGATGCTTTCTCTGGAACATCAGGGAAGTGTTAGAGATCACAATTTTCCAACGATTCCAAATAAATTGTCGTGAGGGTTTGACATTACCCTGTTTCAGGGAGTATGTTTATCGTGGTGATATGATGATTGAAGTAATTGTAAAAAATATACTCTTTTTTGCTCAAGCAGCAGCTCCTGGCTATACTCTTTTTCTCCAGGCTCGTGAGGATGAGACAAGGAGCTTACCTATTGTCGTTGGACAATTTGAAGCCCAGGCAATTGCACTGGCTTTAGAGCAAATTCATCTGGACCGACCCATGACCCACGATTTGCTTTCTGGTGTACTATCGAGCCTAACTGATGGTCTGGATAGTGTGATCATTAAACACTTGAAAGAAGGCACATACTATGCTGAGCTGATGGTAAAAAAGGGGAAGGGTTTTGAAATATTAGATGCTCGACCCAGCGATGCCATAGCCCTTGCGTTGCGGGCTCGCGTACCAATAAAAGTATCCCAATCTGTCTTTGATGAAGCGGCAATCCCAGTGCCTATGACAAAGACAACTCATCGTAGTGAAAATGCTACTCTGGCTGAAAATGTAAATGAGATTACTCATCGTGCAGAATTAAAATTTGATCTTGAGAAGGATTTGCGAGAAGCAATCTCTCGTGAGGACTATGAACAGGCTGCGCTTATTCGCGACAAACTTCACGCACTCACAGGGTCCTAGTTTTAAAGGTAAATACTAATCCAGGTCGGACAGTTCTGATTCTATTTTCTGGAGTACATCATCAGAAGGTTTTTCCGCGGGCCCTGGATCTTTATTCTGGTTACGCAGTTTGGTCAGGGCAAAAGCAAATAATGCTAAGCCGATAACACTGAAAAGAACGACCATCCAATATGAGACTTTTCCAACCGTTTCACTGGCTTTAGGTGATGCCAGTATTCGATTTCCATAGGGTTGCTTTGTGCGAGGATCAATTGTAGCTCTAAAATGATCCAGGATCTCATCTTTAGATTTACCCGCAATCAATAAGCGCCGAATAGTAATCTTGGCTTCTTCCGTTCGCTGGTTTTTCCCATGCATATAGACGGGTCCACCAAAGCAGCAAGTCGCCATCAGATTCTTCTCCAAAGAGATCGCCTGTTTATTTTGCTCATCGGTGAGCTTGTTATTGTAGAATTCATAATCCTGGGCATTCAACATGCCCCCAATGGTCATCAGAAGTAGTAATATTAAAGTTCTCATGTGGAGAATCTAGACGAGAAAACAGGGGGTTCAATGGAAATTCATTGTAGTCTGGCGGAAACCAACGCATTTTGCATAGCTGAGATTTAAATGATTAACCCAGAGGGAATGACATGTCACTAATTATTGTAGGATCACTGGCATTGGATACGATTGAAGCACCAGCAGGGTCTGTTGCAGATGTCCCGGGTGGATCAAGCAGCTATTGCTCCATCGCTGCAAGTTATTTTACTCACCCAAACCTGGTTGGTGTAGTGGGTGAAGACTTTCCAGAAGCTGTGGTCACCCTTTTTAAGGATCATCAAATAGATCTGGCAGGCATGGCGATTGAGGCTGGCAAGACCTTTCGCTGGGGGGGGCGCTATGCTGAAAATTTTGATGACCGTACCACGCTTTTTACCCACCTCAATGTATTCGAAAATTTCAATCCCATACTCCCGGATGCTTATAAAAAGGCAGCCTACGTACTTCTGGCTAACATCCATCCGGGGCTCCAGAACCATGTGTTGGATCAAATGGACTCAGATGCTTTTGTTGTCCTGGATACCATGAATTTATGGATTGATACTGCCCTGGACGACCTGCTGACATTGATGAAGCGTGTGGATATGATTGTCATCAATGATGAAGAAGCAAAAATGCTCACCAATGAACGTAATTATGGTAGGGCTGCGAAAAAGCTGCAGGAAATGGGTCCAGAATGGATCATTATCAAAAAGGGGCAACATGGTGCACTCTTGTTTCATCAGAGTCGGGTTTTTGCTGTTCCCGGGCTTGTCCTGGATGAAGTAAAGGATCCAACCGGAGCTGGCGATACTTTTGTAGGTGCATTAATTGGATATTTGGCCCAATCAAAAGATCACACATTTGATAATATGAAACTGGCTGTAGTTTTTGGATCTGTGTTGGCTTCCTTTTGTGTCCAGGATTTTTCAGTTGAGGGCATCTCATATCTGGATGAATCTGATCTGGAAACACGCTATGATGAATTTGTAATTATGAGTCAATTTTAGGAATAGAATGTATAAAATACTATCTATGAGCACGCGCTATGCTGCTACTGTTTTAAGTCTGCTGTTCGTCTTGTCTGGCTGTGACAAAGAGCAAAATAATGAACCAGAAATTAACCCCTGCCTGCCCACAGATGTCCCGGGAGAGTTGGAAGGAGTTCAATTCATCATGACCATTACTTCTGAACAGGTTGAGGGTTATATCAGTAGCTATTTTCCATTCCTGGAATTTGAATTTGAAGAGATGTCAGTTGATATTTATTCCATGTCTTACAAAACCAGGGATAAAAACAATGACTTAACCCCAGTGTCTGGCGTCATGTTTCTTCCAGTAGGGCGAGATACTCTAGATCTGGTAAGCACGCAACACGGTACTGCAATAAGGCGCGAGGATGTGGGTTCCCAGAATCCTTTTATGGCCTTTGATGGACTACTCATGGCTCTAAAGGGCAGTATGGTAGTAGCACCGGACTATATAGGTCTTGGTGATTCCCAACTCCTTCATCCCTACCTACACGCTCAATTGTCCGCGAATGCTGTGGTTGACATGCTTAGAGCGGGACGGGCATATGCCTGTGACAATTCGCTCACCCTCACCGGTGATATCTTTCTATCGGGCTATTCTGAGGGGGGGTACGTGGCTCTGGCAACTCAGAAAATTATTGAAACTCAGCATACGGATGAATTCGACTTGATGGGTGTTGCTCCCATGGCAGGTCCTTTCGATCTGTTGGGGACAACAAGATCAATCCTGAGCCAGGATGACTATGAGAACCCGGCTTTTCTGGCATATCTGGTAACTGCATACAATGATATTTACGAATGGGATAGACTTGGGGAAATATTTCAAGAACCCTATGCTTCTATGATCCCTGGTCTGTTTAACGGAACCGTAGGTGCAGATTCTATAAATTCTCAACTGTCTCATTCCCTGGACACGCTTTTTACTCAAGACTTCAGACAATCCATCCTGACTGGAAATGAAACGTTGGTTGAAGCGGCTCTTATTGAAAATTCGTTTGAAGACTGGGGACCCATTGCACCGGTGAGACTGATACATGGAACGGCTGACGAAGTTGTACCTTACGAAAATTCAGAGGTTGTCTATCAGTCCATGGTAGACAATGGCGGGGTCAGTGTGGAGTTAGTCCCTCTGCCTGGGGCAGATCATGTTACAGGTGCTTTATTTGCATATGACCTTGCAGCAAAGTGGTATGTAGAATTGAGCAGCCAGGAGTAACCTGGTCCCAGAGTTTAGAGTTCAGCCAAGACTCCTGCATTTATCTCGGATACTTTTTCTGGTCCGTATAAAGTCTCAACCAACTTAAAAGCGAATTCCATGGCAGATCCTGCTGCTTGCCCCGTGATAATTAAATCAGCTATTTGGACACGTTCACCCGTGTGAAAAGATGTGGTCATTCGGTCTGCCCAGCCAGGGTGTGATGTCACCTGCTTTTGGCTCGTTAATCCTGCTTTTTCTAACACAGCAGGTGCAGCACATATGGCAGCAGATGTTTTGTTGGCAGCGGCTTGATTTTTTAACAGAGTAATAACCCGGTCATCTTCCATGAGGTTTGGAGCTCCAGGGACTCCTCCAGGAAGGACAACCATATCCCAGGATTCAGTCATAATCTCTGCCAGCACAGTGTCTGCAATCACCTTAAGCCCATGGGAGCCCTGGACATTCCTTTTTTCAAGTGAGGCTATGGTTACTTCTGTACCTGCACGCCTTAAAATATCGATGATTGTAATGGCTTCAATTTCTTCAAAGCCTTCAGCCAGTGGAACTAATACAGTTTTCATACTGTCTCCTATAGTCCAGGTGTTCTGAACTGCTCAAGATGGCGAGGTTTTCTGTATTTGGTCGTTTTTATCAATTGCCCCGCATTATTGTAGCGGTGTATCAATTTTGGTTGATGCTTGTCATTATATTCATAAACCTTTTTAAGGATTAGGTTGAAATTACGATCGCGCTCCTCTTCTACCAGAATCAGACCATATTCATCATAGCTTCTGGAAATAAAGATCTGTCTTGATTCATCCAAAATTTCCTCAAGCTCTCGATATTTTTCAACGGGATGGTAGCTATACCGATAGAAGGATATGAGGGAGTTGTCTGGAAGATAATGCTCTTCATTGATGATCTGGTTGTCGTCGTTATATATAGTGAGCCAGTAATCCCTGAGTTCACCATCGGGCAGGAAGAAATTACGCTGAGATTTATCCAACCGCTTGTCATGATCATAATAATAGGCTGTGGAACTTTCGATTTTGTCACTGAGACCCCAGGTTTCCTCTAAATAGGGTCTCTGGTTTAGATCATAGTGAATGGTGAGTTTCTTCTCCAGCAGATGTGATCGCGTGAACCACTGGTCTTCCCGTTCGACAATCCGCCCACTTTTGTAGGTCCATTCCTTTGAGATTCGAGGTGGACCATGCTGAAAATATTCGGTTTGCTGATGCCGCAGTAGGTTTCCTCTTCGGTCGTAGTTATAAACACTTCTAGCTACAATATTCTTTTTTGAATTGAAATATTTAGCTGAAATGACTTGACCTTTTTTGTTCCTTTTTACTTCAAAATAATCGCCACGGATGTCAGCTCGCTGGGAGACATGATCTAAAAATCGACGTGTAGTCAAATCCCCTTTTTCATAATAGGAAATTTTCCCCCGACTACAACCAGCCAGGAGAAGAATGATGACTATATAAAGGAATGACCTGATAATCACTGGGTGTAGAAGTAAAAATAGATTGCTGACCGGCGGGCTTCCATCACTTCAACATCTTCAGAAAGAACAATCTCATCTGCAATATCATATAGTTCGAACCTGTCCTGTTTATCCAAAGTCTGATAGAAGTTGAGCACCTGGTCTTTGGAAAGCTTATCAATGACAAGCAACCGGGCTTGGTCAAGCGTCTTTCCCTGGCGGACTAATTTGACTGCTGAAAGGTCAATTGAACGAGCTGAGATGGTTTCACTGGCAATACTTGTGTCTTCCAGACTGCTCTCGGAATCAACTAATTTAACCGTTTGGACACGTTGCATACGTTTTGCCAATGCGAACCGCTTGTTTGGATCTTCAAGCTGTTTGCTGATTTTAACTATTTCCTGGGTAAGAGCATCAATACGAGATCTCGATTCAGCCTGCTTATTTCTTAAAGCCTGGAGGCGTTGCTTGTCACGTCTAGGAGATTCACTTCCAGGGGAATTTATCTCAAGTGCAAGTCGGTTTGAATTGGCTTGCTCAGCTTTCAATTTTGTCAGCATGTTACTCAGACGATCAATCTCCTTATTCATGGAGTGAATATCTAAATCTCTTGTTTGAGCGTTCCCGATTGCTGTGGACAGTACGAGTATTATAAGTACAAATGATTTGATGCTATATTTCCAATACCTGTTTGGCATAACCCAATTCTCCTCAATGCGATGCGCTTAAGCTAACATGGACTTAAAATTGAGAAAGTATGAAATGATATTCTCAGCCAGAGGGTCATCTGGACAATCAGTGATTTAAACGTTTCTCGTACCAATATTTTGTTTCGTCACTTTTAAGGGCAGATTTTGTGCATGAATACCCATTTTTTATACCCAATTTTATCATACCTGGAAATCGATCAAAGGTTGTAAAATAGAGTGTATCAATTTTCATTTCACGAACCAGCTGTTCTTGCCGATTTAATAGTTCCTGAGCGATACCCAATCTTCTGTAATCAGGATGGACACCTCCTAACCAGGAAAAGAAAGTTTGCTGCTCAGGTATGATGTAGCCCAACTTAAAACCAACAGGATCATTCCCGGCATATGCCACAAGTAGGATGCCCCGATTCTTTTTGATATCTGAGAGTCTGGTTTGAGTTGCCCGATGGTTCTGAAAGACCATCTCTTCCAGTTCGTGAATGAAATCCAGCTCGATATCTACAGTTCTTATGACAATATCAGAAACGATTTTGTATTTCCTGTCGTTTTAATGCAAATGGGAAAAAAGACTTACCCTGTCCTGATTTCCATCTAAATTTAGACTCCATCATGGCAAAGCAAAAGTCCATAAAAACCAAGAATAGGCAATGTTTGAGTTGTGAAACTCAACTTGACTCAAATTTTTGTCCAAACTGTGGTCAAAAGAATAAAGAATACCACCTGTCAATGAAGGAATTTTTTGGAGACTTTCTTGAGGAACTCCTTGATGTAGATTCACGCGTAGTTAGAACCATAAGATTACTCTTCACACGACCTGGTTTTTTAACCGCAGAATATGTTCGTGGTCGGCGTATAAATTATCTACCCCCAGTACGAATATATTTGGTAGCCAGCGTGCTTTTCTTTCTTTCATTGACCATAAAGACACTTGTACCCAGCTTTCAGGAGAATGAGTTTTTTAAAGAATTCTCAGAAAATGGTGATGTTGAAAGTGCACTGGAAACAGCGGTGGAGTCAAAAGTTAATCCACAATCCCTGACCAATCAGAATTCTGGGCTGGTGGAAGTAGATCCAGACAGCTCAAACTCACCTGTATCCCTAACGGTTGGAGAAAGTAAGTTTGATGTTCAACAGGGTGATTTCCTCTCGAATTTCAGCGATAATTTTGCCAAGATGATGTTCTTTCTGTTACCTGTGGCTGCGTTGCAATTGAAAGCACTCTACTGGCGTCGCAAAAAAGCTTATATCGAGCATCTCATATTTAGTATTCATCTTCATGCATTTATTTTCAGCATATTAATTTTTACGGTCATCTTGGAGTTTACATTTGTCATGTGGATCGTCATTCTCACAAGTCTGGTGTATCTCTTTTTAGCCATGAAACACTTTTACGCTCAATCCTTGCCAAAAACCTTCTCAAAAATGTTACTCCTTCTCTTTAGCTATGGTTTAACCACAATGTTGGTCATGACGATTACTCTTGTAGCTACTGCAATAGGTTTAGTTGTCGGTAGTTAATATCGGTCAGCAGGTGGATCATGCTTGAACTTCTCACACAAACATTTAATGCCTCCCTCATTGCTGTCACTCAGTTATTTCTATCTTCCGTAGTGACCAGCAATCCGTGGTTTGAAAACCTGGAGTTACAGTACTCCGGTGTAAAGCATGAAATTGTTTGTAACACCAAATTAGCAAATTCATTCACTGAGACGCTGGATGATGTACTATTGTCAGGAGAAAACATTACCCTTCACTTCAAGTTCGAACTTTTTACCCCTGGTGAAGCGACACCAATACAAGCCAAAGAGATTATTAATGGTTTTCGCTATGATAAAGAGACAGAAAGTTACTATCTGTTTAATTCAGAGACCCAGGAATTGGAACGGTTCTTTACCATGGAGGCTGCAAAAGATACCTACATTTCAGTAATTAACCTGGTGGTTGTCAACACTGACAACCTATCAGATGACAGGGAGTACTTTTTAAAAGTAACTGCTTTCCTGGATCCCATAAAACTGGATGATATGAGTGAATCAGTAAATTTGATGTTGCGTTGGGCGAGTGTGAAACCAACCATAATTTCAGACAAGTTCCAAATTCAGGCGAAAGCTACCTAAATATCCCCACCTGGGAAATCTACGAAGTACAACTTAGAGTGATTGCGTGATTGCAAGGTGAATTGTTCCAGGTTAGCTGGTGCTATGAAGGAGTTGCCTCTTCGATAAACACTCGTACAGGAGTTTTCCTTGTCACCCCAATGTAGACTCACTTCACCATCCAGGACCAAAAACATTGTAAGACTATTGCGATATGAAAAAGCTCTCGACTCACCTTGCATAAGATTCAGAGACTTTAAACGAAATTCCTTCGTAGGGCTCAAATATTCACTGAGATAACCATCGCTGGTGATTTCAACACTATAATCGGACTGCTCATCGAAAACCAGAATCTCAGCAAGTGCTTTACTGTCGCAAAATTTCTCAGTCAAACCCAGCCGAACCACATTATCTGAATTAGCCATGCATTCGATGATGTTTCCCTTCAAATAGGCATGGGGAACCCCTGGTGCTAGAAAAACAGCCTCGCCGGGTCCTAGATGAACGCGTTTGAGCAAAAACAGAAAAAGTAATCCAATATCGCTATTTCCACTTTCCTCGATTTGTTCTAGAAATAGACTTTCAGTCTCGTCTGGGTCGCTTTTTTGAGAGATTCGTTGTTGGAGAGTCTGGATGGTCGCTACAACCTTAGACCTATTACCATCCCAGAGGTGCAATAATTTTTGGACACCCGCCTGTATATCTACTGAACTTCCCTTCGCATTTCCCATGATGAGATCGACTTCCGGATTCGCCTTCAACATTTCACTATAGGATTCGTTGGATATAAAACCGACCATGGCGTCAAGAAAATCTATGGCTATGGCTACTTCTGGTTTGTGATTATCATCAGGATAATGTTCCGGATCCCTCTGGTGCAGATTCTCAGCCTGTGTCTTATTTGGGTGTGCCTGAATACTGAGTGCCTGACTCGCCGATAGTACCTTTAATAAATAAGGAAGCCCATTGGGAGAAGTTTCTGAATGGCTTAATGACAGGCGTTCATCTGGTTTTTCCAATAACCACGCTGCCAGGTTCTGGGGTCCCTTTTCTGGATCCAGTATCTGTGAGGGCGCATTCGGGTGTACTCCCATCCAGAGTTCTGCATAGGGTTGATTTTCCTCTGGCTCAATTCCAAGCAGGTGGGCGATAAAGGCATTGTCATTACGTGTACCCCACGAATAGGGCTGTACTACATTTTTCAGACGATAGGG
>JAERTJ010000112.1 GCA_016844945.1 Fidelibacterota bacterium
GTTCTAGAAATATTTACCAGATTTGAACGCATACACTCTCCCTGGATCTAAATTCATTACTGACTTAAGGCACTGTAATCTACTATTATAGCCGGACGCTTAGTTCAAGTCAACCATCTTAGTTAGTTGCAAAACAATTATTAACTAACTGCCATAATGATGACCTTTTTACTTGTCAATCTTTCCCGCACTCTCTAGATTTACGCACTTTCAATTGATAACTCATGGAATGAATCATTTCTACAAGTGAGTTCATTTCATTTTTATTTAAGAAAGTTTAATTGAGTCAATCAACTAAGGAGGACAAAATGGGAATGAATTTACCAAAATGGTCGATTACCCTACTGCTGCTTGCATTTGCAGTTTTTGCTATGGCTGGCGAGAACGGTGTAAACAGTTACACATTAGGTTGGTCCGAAACCCACGCCACAGATGCTGATGTATACTGGGGTGTTTCAGGACCTTTTGATTACGATGAAGATGGTTTTCCAGAAATCGTAGCCTACTCTGACGATCAGGGCATCACCGTCCACATGTATGAGAATGACGGAAACGATGAATGGTCAGAAGTCTGGTCACATGTGATTACGGAAATTGTCTACAGTTATGAAGTCTCAGATCAGTCACCCGATCTTGATCGCGATGGAATACCTGAATTACTTATCGCCGGTGAAGGTGGTAGTTCAGCAACCTACAGTTCACTTTTCATCTTTGAGCTGGATACAGCTGCCGTTAGCCTGGGCAATATTTCTTTTAATGAAGTTGCCGTAGTTAACCCAGCACAAATTGCTGATATTCCAAATGATGATGGTCTATATCCAACATCCACCAAAACAATCGTAGCAAATGACCTTGACGCAGATGATGTAACAGAACTTATCATTTATGATGGTCGCGCAACTGCTGTGATCGTTATGTCACTGGACACAACTTCTACTTACGAATTTCCAAACTGGGTTGTCGAATTTACTGACGAAAGCTTTTGCTGTTCAGTATATGGTGGCGCTGTTATCGGTGATTTAGATAACAATGGCACCAACAACTTTGCCATGATCGAGTGGGATTTTAACGGAATCAGCTTTTTTGATGTTACTGATATCAACGAATATGAATTAATTCAATTTACAGATGATATTACAACATGGGATGGCGGATCTTTACGATCAATGGAATCTGGCGACTTGAATGGTGATGGGTATACAGAAATTTATCTGGCTTCAACAGCTGGTAATGTTCTCTTGTACGACATTGGTGCCGACCTTCTAGATTTCGATGCCTCTACAGATGTTTATACCATTTATGAAGGTTCAAGCCTTGGATTCACTTTCAATGGTGCCCAATTGGGTAATACTGATATCTGGCATGGTGCTGCTGATGGACAGGATTATATCATTTCAACTGATTCATCCACAATCATTGATCTTGAATATGATGATGTGGGTGATGTAACTGATCCTAATTCCTGGATGGCATATGAAATCGAAACTGATGTTGCCAGCTGGCAAGATGTTGTTCTTGGTGATTTCGACTATGATGGTCTGGATGAATTCTATGCGGTTACAACAGAAGCACCTCTTTCTCAAATATTTGAGCATGATGGTTGGGATGTTGTTGCTGGTGCAGCCAGATATTCAATAATTGCTGATACTCTGGATCATCCTGGATTTCAGACTCGTGGTGTAGCAGCTGGTAGTGACCTTGATAATGATGGTCTACAGGAAATTATTATCACTGATTACCAGGTTCATGGCGTCCATGTTTATGAAGCTACTGGTGACAATACCCTGGAATGGGTAGCATCATTGGTGGATGATTCAACAACCTATTGGGCAACACCCCGACACGTCATCACAGGTGACCTTGACAACAATGGCCGCGGCGAAATTATCTACATGGGTATGCGCGATCTAGGTGAAGCATATAACGGAATCAACGTCTGGGAATGGGACGGAGTAAATGGTAGCGATACTTATACTCGTTATGTTGTGCCTATTCTTGTGGATGGTGTTGAAGTTGATCGCTACTATGGCGACCGTACCTTGAACATTGGTGATGTTGATGGCGATGATGTCAACGAATTGCTCGTTGCTGTCAATGGTTCAGACAATAGTTCTGATGTCTTCATTATCGGTTCAATTCAGGGAACATTCTCTGGCGGTTTCTTTGACCTGACAGTTGAATATGCCAATGTACGTACTGTTACTGGCGACTTTGGTGGTTCACCCTGGGGTCAGCCAAATATTGGTGATCTTGATGGTGATGGCGATCTCGAAGCTCTTTTTGTAGCCTGGGATCATGCAACACTTCTCGTTGTCGAAACAACAGATACAGATGAATATGAGCTGCAGAGCATCACTCAGTTGGACTCTGCTCTCACAGATAAAGCTATCTACGGAACAACTTTCGTAACAGATATTGATGGTAATGGCGCTGATGAGTTCTATTGCGGTCTCTATTCTGCTGGTTGGGTTGTCCAGGTTGATGGTGGCACTGATGTTGCCGATATCAGCTATGCTAATGGTAGTGTTACAATTATCAGTGACTTTGGTGCCCCATGGGACCTCACTGGTGGTGACTCAGATGGTGACGGAGAAGCTGAGCTCTACACTGTAGATTATACTCACGCTCGCGTTTACGAATGGGATTATAATGGTACCGGTTGGGATATGTCAGTTCTTTCAAACTGGGATTACACGATGGGTGGTTTTGCACTTGATTTTGCAGACGATCTTGATGGTGATGGACATGCTGAAGTAGTCCAGGGTTTCCTTGAAGTACCCGGTGGCTCAGGCAATGGCTATGGATACACATTCTCAGTTTCTGAATTTGGAACTGCATCTGGAACTAACGACTGGACAATCATCACACCAGATGATTACAAGCTGGCCCAGAACTATCCAAACCCCTTCAACCCAAGTACAACAATTGATTTCACACTTCCATTGGCAAAAGACAATGTTAGTCTGATTATCTATAACATGCTTGGACAGGAAGTTACTCGTCTGGCTGACAATGCTTCCTACGGTCCTGGAACACACAGTGTTTCATGGAATAGCTTGAATGCAAATGGTACACCTGCAGCTGCTGGTGTCTATATCTACGAGCTCCGTTCTGGAAACATTTCCAAAACAGCTAAGATGACTCTCGTAAAATAATTTTACGGGTTCAACTTTATGAAAAAGACCTCCTTCGGGAGGTCTTTTTTTTTACCCCATCACTAAAAAGCCTGCTTTTATCTTTGCGCTTGAAACACCACAGTTTACAATAGACGAAATTCTAGTTTTAAGAAAGGAATAACCTGTGCCCATTTTTTTTGATCTCCCAAACGAATGGATTGCCTTTGGTGTATTTTTCTCCATCATTATGACCTTCATCGCAATTGCTGAAGTGGCGCGCAAGGTGTTTAAACTTTCCCCCGAACTTTCACGAAAGTTTGTCCATGTGATGGTGGGAATTCTGGTTTCTCTGGCACCCTTCTTTTTACAATCGAAAACCCCGGTGATTTTGCTAGGTATACTTTTTACAGTATTGAACTACATCGCCCTCCGAAAAGACAGTTTTAAAGGGATGCATACTACAGAACGAGTCTCATTTGGTACCGTGTACTTCCCTATCGCTTTTTCACTGTTAGTCCTAATGTTCTGGGACAGGAATATTACCATATTTGTAGTCGCCATGCTGATTCTCGCTTTTGCGGATACAGCTGCCACAGTGGTTGGGGAACGCATCAATTCAAAACGCAAATTTATACTCTGGTATGATAAGAAGAGTTGGCCGGGTAGTATCGCCTTCTTCCTGACGACCATTATCGTAATCTTTTTTGCGTTTCCATTGTATTCTAACCTGGCTCAAGGTGTGAACATTTCCAGCAGTCACCTGATTGTCATGTCTATTTTTACTGCATTCGTAGCAACTGTGGGAGAAGCAGTTTCAAAAAGGGGTAGCGATAATCTAACATTGACAATTACTGCTGCTTTGGGCATGGATCTGTATCTGACTGGTTTGCAGAGTGGAACACTTCCTGCACTGGGTGGCTGGTTTCTGGTGTCTCTCATATTTGGTTATGGGGCGTATAAAATGAAATCCCTGAGTGTGAGTGGCGGATTTGGTGCCTTTCTCCTTGGTCTTTTCATGTTTGGAATGGGTAGTTGGGATACCATGTTACCCCTCATTGCTTTTTTCATTCTGTCCAGCGTGCTCTCAAAAGTTGCTGATCGTCAGTCCAAAAAGGATATCATCTCCAGCAAAGGATCCCAGCGTGATATTGTTCAGGTCTATGCAAATGGTGGTATACCCCTAATTTTTACCATCGCCTGGTACCTGTCTGGAGCCTCAGTTGAATGGCTTTATTGGGCATTTCTGGCTTCTCTGGCAAGTGCTACCGCTGATACCTGGGAAACAGAGATTGGCAGTTTCAGCAAAGGTTTACCTCTGGATATTCTTTCCTGGAAACGTGTTGCCAAGGGATATTCAGGTGGTATCTCATTCCGTGGGACCGTGGGTGGTCTTATTGGAGCCTTAGTTATTGTTTATATTGCCTATTTATCTGGATCCTTGGCATGGAACCCTGGATTTATGTTGGCTATAGCTATTTCAGGTTTTGCAGGAAGTCTTATTGATAGCGTTCTGGGAGCCAGTGTCCAAGCTAAGTTTATTTGTGAGGTCTGTGATAAGCCGACTGAGCGTATCAATCATTGTCATCAGGAAACCAGACATGTCTCTGGTTTATTGTGGCTTGATAATGATTGGGTGAATGTGGCGGGGTCACTCTCAGGGGGGTTGATCTTTATACTTTGCTACATCCTGTTCTTCGGGTAACACCCGTCTAAACTCGGGTGTTTACAGAACAAAGGGGGCTGCCAATGGCAGCCCCCTTTGTTTATCTACTGTAAGAAAGTACTATTTCAGGAGCAGCATTCTTCTTACATGTCTTTCTGAACCTGTTTCCAGAACCAGCATATAAACACCGGCTGCGTATGCGCTTCCAATAAAATTTAATGAATGCATTCCCTGTGCCAGGTTTTCATTCACCAGTTCTTCAATCTGGCGACCACGAATATCATAGACAGTAAGTCGTGTTTGCATATCCTCCGGCAGTGAAAAACTCACAACGGTTTCTGGATTAAACGGGTTGGGATAATTCTGGTAAAGACTGACAGAATTCGGTAAGACTTCTTCCAGAGGTTCATCGATTGAGACACCAGGCATTTTCTTGATTGCTCTGAGCTCATCAAAGTGAATCTGACCTGTTGCATCACCATTGCTCTCATCGAATGTCAACTGGAAACTATCAATCCGATAATTGGACCCATCCAATAGTTCGTTTCCAATCCAGACGCCAACCTGTTCTGGATCTGTAAGATCCCATTCCAATAACCTCCAGCCTTCCCAATCAATGGTATGCCATATGGAGACCTCATGATTTGGCCAGGCTGCTCCTATTGCCTCATCTACTGCGATTCTCAGCGTGTTCATACTCCCATCACCATAAACAAAACACTGTAGCGTGTAGGTATTGTCAAAGGTTGTCGCTCTTGCTGTCCCATCCTGAAGATATTCCCTGATCATGTAGGGACCATCACCCCCATCATAGTCAAGATCCCAGGCATATTGCAGATAAGCTGATTTCTTGCGTGAGGCATATGCATAGGATGCCGGGAGGTAAACCTGATTTGTGTAGTCAAAGGCTGTTTCAGAACCAAGGATTCCAGCCGTAGTCCCACTATACCCAGGTGGTGCCCAGGTACCCAACGTTCCTCTGAAATCATCAATTAGAATGGTTTCAGTGTAGTGATGGGTTGTAGCCGTAACCGGAACAACCACTTCATCCGCAAGCGAATTCCCTGAAGTATCGGTTATCCCTGCGTGCAGTCGGAGTTCATAATTATCACCACCCACCAGTGGGTCCTCGGCGCGTACAGAAATGATAGAACGGGTTTCATTGCTGGAGTGGACAGCGTCCATTTCTACCTGCAAATCACCTCTCCAAAGCGTAATATTGGTCTCATTTACTGTCTCAGGGTCGAGCAGCTCATCAAATACAAAACTGAAGACACCCATTACATCAAATGAATCAACTGAAGTTGTTAAATCAGGAAACTGGGATCGAATGACTGGACCCGTCACATCAATATCGTCTGTTCTGAATGATACGCTATAAGCATCACCTGCTGTACCATCTGCATCTCCATCGAGTTGGACACCATTAATATCCAATGCGGTTTCTGCAATGTTCATGGTATAGCTGGTGCCAAATTCATAATTCCCCAAAACATAAAGTCTGAGTCGGTGATCTTCGTCAGACCAACTGTACTCATCCATCATGATTTCGGGCGTAAATGAAATAGCCGATTCAACGCTTGAGGTATTCATAGTTTTAGAAAAATTAATTTCTATGAGTGATGTCACACGCACCGTATCACCCTCTGCTGGAATTGTGCTTGCTATCACTGGCGGATAGGATGGCAGAACGGATGAGGCAACGATATTTGAAGTCATCGACTCATTCCAGTAGCGATCCAGCATCGTGGCACCATAATAGAATTCGGCATTGTGATCCTGGGTCCCATCAAATGCATCTGTGATGGAATATTCCTCCTGACCAAAATGTACATCCACAATGACGGACTGATCCTGATCTATGGTATTGATAACATCCCGGTAGATAACAAACCATTGATCCTCTGCAAGTCCTGCAGGGGGTGTCACTGTGAGTTCCATACTCAGAACATCCTGTTGGGTCAGTGAAATGCTTGGAGATTCAGGTGTAGCATCAACGATCAACCCTGTATCCCTTACCTTAGTTTTCTTGCTGAAGATCCCTTCACCTGCAGTCTCCCAGTAGTCAAAATCCTGCCAACTGCCATAGCTGAAAAATTGAAATCCATCCAACCAGTTGACATTGCGGGCGTTGTTTACGATTCCCACATGATTATTCCAGGAATCCACAAGTCGGTATGATCCTGGTCCACCGGTAAATAATCGCCCTGCATTTATACCAGGCTGAATAAACTGACTCCAGCAACTTGGACAATTTCCCTGGAGCATTCCCACAAATGAACTTCCTGTCAATGAGTGGTAATTCATCGGTGTCAATTGATCTATGCTCCCATCATTGAACCATTTCGCAGCATCCTGATAAACAACAGAGTAACCATTCCAGCCACTCCAATTGTATTTACCAAGAGCAGCAACAGAGAGTCTCACCCATGGCTTTTGAGTCTGGATTGAATCATGCAGAGCTTCAACAAAGGCTGTAACGGATGCTCTCCAGTATTCTGGCCAACTTGAATATCCTGCCGGTATGCCTGCGCTATATGGATGTTCAACATCATAGAGATAACGTCCACTTTGTGGGTCCAGGAGATTTTCAACCATTAATTCGTTGGGAGCTTGATCAAGTTGGCTTATTTGCTCAACCTCGCTCATTTCTGTCTGACGAAGTGCCAGGTCTTGATATTCACTCCACCGGATATAATCCAGATGAATTCCGTCAATATCATAGTTATTTACAATTTCCATTGCAACATCAAGCGTGTAATCCCTAACTGCCTGCAAACCGGGTGACAGAGCGCGTGAAGATGGCATTGGAATATTATCTTGATCCCGGCAAACCCAATCTGGATTATCTCCTGCTGGAGATCCTGGTACAGTTGATGCGCAATGGAAGGTGTTAAACCATGCATGCAATTCAAGTCCCCTCAAGTGGGCTTGCTCAATGGCATACTCTAATGGATCATACCCTGGATCTGAACCCCCTGCGTAATACCCCCAGGGTTCGTATGAAGAATTGTAATACGCGGTACCACTCTGACGAGCCTGCCAGAGCACAGCGTTCATGTTGGCATCAACGTGATTATCAAGGATACGTCTGACCCGAGCCTGGTTTTGTTCAACTGAACTGCTTGAACTGATGTGTTCCCAGGTAATAACCCAGGTTGCACGCCATTCATCATTGGTAGGCTGAGCGAACAGTTGAGGGGTGATCATAAAGATCGCAATGATTGTGACTAAACTTTTTCTCATTTTGGACTCCAATATTTTCACCCTTGAATTTAGACAGTGATGTGAAATGATATTGTGATTTACGATAACAAAAAAGGGGCTGCAATAAACAGCCCCTTTCCCTTATAACTAAAAGACTGCTTATTTTACGAGGGTCATGGTTTGAGTATACATGGCTCCATTAGCAGTAAATTTGGCGACATAAACACCAGCTGCGAAATCTGCAGCATTGAATGTAAATGTATGTGAACCAGCAGTCAGATAACTGTTGTTCAGTACAGCAACCTCGGCACCACGAATATCATAGATGCGAAGATCAGCTACACCATCAGCGCCCATAACAACTTCAAGCTTGGTGCTTGGGTTGAAGGGGTTTGGATAGTTTGCTTTGAGTTCATAACCGGTGATAAATGTTCCGGTATGTTCCCATACACCAGTAACGCCTCTTTCAATCTTATAGATAGCATCGTTGTCCCAGCTGTTGAAATAAGTCACATAGGCTGTATTTCCATCTGGTGCAAAGTCAATACCACGGGGTTTGATACCCATGTCGATATGGCTCTGTCCAATTGTGAAACTATCAACCATTGCGTCTGTGGCAGGATCAAAGGCATACCACATGCAGTTGGTGAAAGCTGAACCTGCAGTATTTCCAACCCACAGATATCCGTCTGGACCCCAACCTGTTGCTTCAACAGAAAGTCCTGGGAATAGTGTATCGATATCAGCTGTAAAATCACCATAGACACTACCATCGCTACTGTTAAAACGTACCAGGCCGTATCCACCAGTGAAGTTACAATGATAGATTGCGCTACCGTCAGGTGCTACTTCGATAGTACGAGAATAGCCACCGAGCATTTCGGCAGGTACCAGGTCATCAATCAATTCCCAATCAGTATCATAGGCTTTGATAGGACCAGCACTTGCAACAACAGCGTTACAGTACATATTTCCATCAGCATCAAAGGCTGCTGCTGTAATTGACTCACCATCCCATGGACTGTCATCAGGATCTGCAGTTGGATATGGAGTCATTTTGTCCATACCTTCACCAGTGAGGTGATTGATACGATAATACATGCACCATGAGCCGGCGACAATATTACCATTTTCATCAGTTCTCAGACCACGATTGGAATTCCACAGTGTATCCAATACACCATCAACTGTCAATTGTGTGATAGGTGAGAAACTTGCTTCTGTTCCATCAGGGTTCAATACATAGATAGCACGAACATTCTGTGCATCATCAGCTGTACCTGTTCCAGTATCTACCATCACAGTTTCTGTTGCATAGTAAGATGTGTACCAGATTTTTCCTTCACCATCGACTGCCATTCCCTGTCCGTATGCTTTGAGTGTATCGGCACGTTCAGTACCTAATCCACCCGTCCAGCCGCCCCAATACTGGCCATATGCTGAAAAAGCAAAAAGACATAGAATTAACATCATAGTTACCGTTCTCTTCATGTAATACCTCCTATTTTGTATTGCCAAACATACTTCATGTTTAGCACATGAATTGAGTTAATGTAATTTTTTTCCTTAGTTACGCCCGTAATATGGCGCACTCTCTGTAGAATGTGCAATCCTAAAAGCACCTGTAGGTAATTCATCAGTTGAATTTGTCATGGTTCGAGCAACATACATAAAATTGCTGGTTCCCCAGGATAGATGGGTGGCTGGTGCTGTCAAGACAGCATCATAAAATGGTAACAATTCCTGTGTCGCTGCATTGAGGGTAAGCATAGCTGGCCCATCCCCTTCGCTGGTTCCCAGATATATGATTCCATCCATATCGATGACCATTGACAGAATATTCTGTGTATTTGCTTCTGCATAGGCGGTCCAATCATACACAAGCTCCCGTGTAGATAACATTCCACCGGCAAGGATTTCATGACGCCATACGGCTTCCAGTACAGTAACGGTTGCATCCGTTCCATCATACACACCTGCTACATAGACATAACCATCATAGACACGCAATGTAGTGTATATATAATCATCTGCATCTGCTACACCCAGAACGGCTTCTGCCGTTGGATTGTAGAGGTACAATGAGTCATTTTTACCACCACAATACATGTTCTGATCCATATCAAAATCCATGCATGCAATTTTTGATTTAATCCGTGGAGACCTTACAGCTTCTCCACCTTCTGGGGGTACTCGATAAACATAAGGATTGTTACGTGCGAAATAGACGCCACCACCGGGACCTACTTTAAGGTCTCGGGTTATGGACGCCAGGCCAGTACCAAATTCCGTACGTTCACCAGCAGTATCTACTTTATACAATATTTTATCATCTGCACCTGCAGCGATGTACACATTCTCATCTGCATCGACGGCAACTGCGTTTGGAGATTTATCTGGTTTTTCACCAATAAAACTACCCCATTCGATGACGGCGCGTTCGATACGGAAAGGCTGATCATATAAGGCACCTTCATAAGCACCTTGAACGGCAACTAAGACCTGCACGTTATCGATAAAATCTTCTTCAGCAGCGTCAGGTATTACTACAGGTGTGGTAACAACCAGAGCTGCTTGCGTTGACAGATTCGTATCAATTTCTGCAACTTTCCCGTTGAAAGTGATTTGATTTTGCATCAATACGGGCGAAAAGTTTTCCCCTGTGATGGTAACCATAGTAATACCATCATATGCTACCGAGGCTGGATCCATTGATGTGATTATGGGTGTTGCACCACCTGTGGCATCTGGATCCCAGATTGGATCCGGATAGTCTTCATACTCGCATGCAACAGCTACGATCATAATGAGACTCACCATGAAGTAACGAAATAAAGTTTTCATTCTCATAAAAATAATTCTCCAAATTGCCTAATAAGTAAACCGAACGGTAATCATCTGAACTTCATCCAGAATACCGAAGGGTATATAAGCGTAGTCAACACCAAGTCCGAAACGTGAGACTCCAAATCCAAATGAGGAATTTCTTTCATCTCGATTATGTAAAAATCCGTATCTCAGATAGAGCATGTCCAAAAGTTTATATTCCATTCCCAGATTGATATATTCAGGGTATGATCGTGGGTGGACAGCATCTACACTCAACATCAGTGAATGCGCATCAGCAAAGTTTGGAACCAGATCAATAAAATCCATTGATAGTCCCATCGTAAAGGTGAGCGGAAGCTGGAAATTCTCATTGATGAAGGCGATTTCGTTTGAGAAGTTCCTCACATTCATCCCAAATGTGATCCCCTTGAACCCTGTATTGAATAAGGTACCAAAGTCAAAAGCAATCGCAGAAGTAGAAAATTTCTGAACAGCCAGACTGTCGTCCACACCAAAGTCAGGGGGGTTTACTTCTACAACACCTTTACCCAACTGCTGGACAGCATATTTTGCCTGTGCACCAACTGAAAATCTGTCTGAGAGACTTACTGCATATCCAGCACCGATTGCAAGTGCCGATGGTGAAATGGTGTGTGTTTCTATCCAACCAGGTTCATGCCCCCATACCATGGTCCCCTGCATATCACCATAATTCACAGACTGTGCTGAGAATCCAAAGACACCATACTTATTGTTGGCTGGATTAAAAGCAATACTCATGGTTGTGTGATTAATATCAGCGATCCATGTATTTTTACTGGCCATGACATCAACTGCACCTTGCATTTGAGCCATACCGGCAGGATTAAAGAAAAGTGATCCCGATCCGTAGGGTAACGTCGTCATGGCTCCTGCCATGGCTGCCCCGCGAGCATCTGAGATAACACTCAAAAACTGAAACCCAGTTTGGGCGAGCTTTGTGAACTCTGTTTCTGCAAAAGCACTACTCGAGATGAGAAATGTCATGCAGACCGTTAGTATTTTTATCTTCATATTATCAAATCCCTTAGCGATAGTCTTCTTTTATTGCTCACGCATCAGGACGACGCGAAAATCATCATTCACCGTGGATTCCATACGTGCCATCTCGAAGAGATACTGCCCGGCCTCCAACTGAAACTCATATCTCCCTTTGATTGTGGGGTCCAGATTTTCAGGGTTATATAAGCTTGCGACAAGTTCAGGGGTCATCACCTCAGAGGGTATGCCAACCAGTTCCATCGCCCCGGAAACTTCATGAAACACACTGGGAGCAGCATGGTGATTCAGATAGAATACATAGGTTCCAGTTGTGGGTATAGACAGCAGGTGGAATGAAAGGCTATCTGCAGTAATTCTTGCTGCATAAACCGTGTCATTGATCGTCAGTGGTTCAGGGTTTGCCGCCACCAGCGCACTAAAGATATCTACATGCTGGATTGCCATACTGGTATCTACACTCATAATGACTGTATCACGTCCACCACCAACGAGGAGAATACCCAAATTGGTACCATCATCATAAAAGGAGGCACTTTTAAACCGTAGGGCTACTTCATGGGTATCCGCCATGGCACTCACAGCTGCGGCATCAATGGCAGAAAGATCGAAATCTTCAGGTTCAAATTCCTCGCATGTTATCATTACCAGACTCACCACCATCAAGGCAATCGTAACTTTAAATAATTGTTTCCAGTTCATCATTTTTTTAAATCCTCCGTTGGGTCCTGTAACCCTTAGCGAATGACAACGAATTTTTTGATTGCTTTATCACCTTCTGGCGTCTCAAATGTTGCGATATAAACACCACTCACAATAATTTGCCGTGAAGAGGTCATCAGATTCCAGGTAGCGACGCCGCTACCCACATGATCATAAGTATATATCTTGTCACCACGCTCACTAAAAATGTTGATTTGACAAGCTGCAGGTAAATTCCAGAATTTGATACTGTTCTTCTCGCCTACATACTGCAATCGCTCATTGGCAATTATATATGGGTTGGGTACAATAACGATATCATTGATCCCTTCCGCAGGTGGCTTGAGCATTGAAGCACCTTTATTGGTTCTTGTAAAGAAAGCACTGCTGCGTAATGGAATACCAGGTTCTAGAAGATTAGTTGATCCATCGTCGTATGCCTGGATATAGTAGAAGTACAACTGACCACGCTCAGCCGTCATATCTGAATATTCATGTGCCAGGCTTCCATCCGTTTCATTCAGGTCAGCGATCTCATAATAGGTTGAATCGTATTGACCCTTGGCCCTGTAGATTTTGTAGCCCTCAAAATTGGGGCTTGAATTTTCGGCATTTTCTGACCATGTGAGATAGATGCGATTTCCCTGAGAAGTAACTTCAAAGGCTGCCGGCGGTTCAGGAGGTGTCATTGCACCCATATCTAACCCATTCTTGTACAGGAATCGGGCTCTTCTGAATGTTTCCATCAGACTATCCCGGCCGGAATATACCCAGTCATTCTTATAATCATTTGCAATGGATTCGCTGGTCAGTGTGACAGGAGTACCATCAGGCATTTCAACATTTGGTTGTTCACCTAGCGCAACATGTCGATACCAGTTGTTACCAATTTTCTGGTTCATGACACGACTCAAACCAGCAGCACCCTCAGCAACGACGATTCGAATGGTATCGCCAGGTGCCATTGTGTAGGGACCAAAAGACCAGGTTTGTGAATAACCACCAGCACTTGAAAACTGGTCAGGGAATTGATTCTGTGATTTGACCTGTTCAGCATGACTCATGAGTTCATGACCAGCAGCAACGAATTCTGTATAACCACGTTCCATACGGGGACTGCTAAACTGGTCATTATTTACAGTTTCCGCATCATTTGATTCAATTTTTCTCGTGGTAGTGGGCTGATAGATATCATCTGTATTATCAGAAGGTGAAGTATCAGCATGGAGCACGACACCACCAATGAACTGAGAGGCTCCTAATAATCCATCAGCCAACCATCCCTGATAGTTTGGAGAACCTATATTGTCATAGCTCAAAGTTGAGTGACGACCATGCCAGGAATAAAACGCCCGCATGAGCTCACCATCCAAATCATACTCATCAATACCCATCTCACCCAATTCATCAGCGAACATTGAAGTGGTGGTGGGATTATCTGGATTCTCACCAATGACATCATTCATGGTATTCATTCCCCAGCGACAATTCTGAGGTGTCCCCCATCCACGGCGACCGCGCCAGTCAATGACTGACCCTTCAACATTTCCCTCACCGGCTATAGCATTTCTAAACTGCCAGTGAAAATAGACACCTTCTAGTGTCGCATCATGGGATTTAGTTTCATCCAGGCTAACTGTTCCTGTATTTACAAATGTGTATTCATAAATAAAGAAATTGTCATAATATTGCTGACTGAATGCATAGACATTGCGATCGAATGATATCCCTGTAGAAGTATTCACCGTATTGTAAATCTGACGATCAGCCTTCTGGTAGATATTGAAGCCATTCTCATCAACCACATCATCCCAATCAAGATCTGAGGAAAGCTCTCCATCCACAATGACGGTGGGAGCAGCAAATTTACCGGTCATGCCAAATTCTACAGGCATAAACTCATTGGCAGCAATCGAAGGTCTTGGACGAGGTCCGCAATGGGCAACTTTATATGGAAATGTAGTGTTAGCCAGTGGGTCAGTGTAGTTTGCAACTGCTATCCACATCCCTTTAGCTGCCTGCATATCCTGGTGATCATAGAAGGCATTCCAGCGCATGCCAAATTGTTGTTCATCGCCAACATCTTCTTCCGGTTCAGAGCCGATCGCCTGATAAAAGTTATGCAAGCTACCCACCTTGATCCACCGAAATTCAGCAGCATAATTTGAGCTAACAAATGCAAAGATCATCAGGAGGGCAAGCAAGCCTGAAAATTCCCTGATCCTGATTCTTGATAGTGTTTGTTTCATATTATTTCCTTGAATAAATGTCTATCTACAAGTCATTGATTTAGAAATTGTAAGCCAGCTTGATTCCCATGAAAATATCTCTTGGAGAGAGAAACATGAGTGAAAGGTTGGGCGGATTCACGATATAGGCTTTATCGTCTAGAACTTTCTGGATGGTCCCATCAGCCACCTGAGTCCACGTTTCATCGGCCTCAGAATAGCTCATGTACATATTCTCTTCTTCGATCCAGTAGTAGACACCCTCAGTTCCACCACGGGGTGTTCCATCTTCATAGTAAGCGGCGTATTGATAATCCATGGCTTGAAATTCCACATCTGCAGGACGATAATCACCGTAACGGTCATCACCACTGATATGCTTAAACCCTAACTCGTCATAAACTTCTTCAGCAAAATGTAGAGAGTTCTTATAGTCAGTATAATTCTGACCAGTACCCATAGATGTTGTTGAAAAATGTTTAAAATTGAAGAGGTTAAATGCTTCTGCTAGAAAAGTAAGATTCACATTCCCCATTTTGAATGTTTTGGAAAGCTTTGTATTCACATTGTAAGTGTCTTTCCAGCGTACGTTATTCACGATTCCTGCTACATTCCCATAGGTCGCCCATGCACCAGCTTTCCATCTTCCAGTAAAGGCCAGATGCCAATTTGCCAGCAATTTGTCACCAGCTATTTTAGGGCCAAAATACCTAGGCGTATGAAATGCAAAGTTGAAACTCGCACGGGGTCGAGGCAACGGCTTAGACTGTATTTGACGTTTGTAGTTTGCCTCTTCCTCACGTTGTTCTGCAGGGTTGAGGAAAAAATTACGTACACCAAACCGACCACTAGAACTCACAGCATAGGTATAATTGGCAAATGCAGTAAACCAATCGCCCCTATTCTTCCGAACCTCAAATTCAAAACCTCTTATATCCTGATAGAATATGTTGGAGTATCTTAAATAGTCGACAGCATTACTTTCAAAACCAACGGTGGATGATTGATCCGATTTATCTTTATAATACCCGGATACGTGAATCAGGTATTGGTCAAACAATGAATGGTCATAGCCGACTTCAAAGGCAACCGTTTTTTCTGGTGGCACTTCTGGATCGCCAAATACACTCATACTTCTGTCTGTCACACGCCTCACGCCAAAGAGTTCATCGGCATTGAATTTTTGACGCATATGGCCATAGTTGAAGTACAGTTTTGAATTAACAGAGATGGGGTGAGAAATACCAATTCTTGGCAGTAGAGTAAATGTACCCTTTGCCTTCTTAGTTGGTATCTCATCTTCCAGAGCAGGATCGTAACTGGATGAGAAGAATGATGCATCATAATCATCCACATCATACCAATCAGTGTTGGGGTCAAAGTATTCAGCACGTAGGCCGATAGTCGCAATCCAACCCTCGAATTCTAATTTGTCCTGGACATAGAAATCCACTTGATAGGGGCTTCTGTTCCAGACGCTAAATGGCCGCCCAACAGGTAGTACTGGATTAACAGCACCATAATTCATATCAAAATTAATGTACTCAAATTGAGCCCCAGCCTTTACCTGATTGTGTTTGTTCATCTGATTGGTATAATCAAAACGCGCTTTCACTCGTGATGTTTTCGATGTATCCCTCGCGTTACTCTTTAAACCCATAGAGAAAATACCAGCGACGGATTCTGAAGTCCCATCATCAAATCCAAAAGGACCTTCATCCGTGAGATATTCTGCTGCTCCAGGAAAAATGTCGAAGAGGGTGGTATCACGACGTGGACCAGGGTTGGTGTTATAGCTGGTCTCTGAATACTCAAGTGTAGCTTCATAGTAGGATTTTGTATTCAATAGATGCGTTAACTTTGAAGACACCATGCGAGTATTAATATCAGTTAAGCAATAATAGTCCGGGTATAACAACTTCCAGGATTGTTGTGAATTTGTACCAAAAATGTTGGCAACGCTCCAGACACTAGAAAAGTATGTGGGTTGACCTGAGCCACTTGAGGTAGAGGCAGTGATATTTTTTGCGAACATGTTGATGGATAGCTTGATTTTTGATGAGATATCAGAAGTCAGGCGAAGTGTTCCTACCCAATCACGTATACCATCTCGAGACAGGGGTACGAGATACATATTTTGGCTCCCATTATAGGATGCGAAAAACCGCATGTTTCCCAAGGCTTTTCCTACTACAGGAACTGGACCACCAAAACCGGCATCAATTTTAAAATCAGGCTTGGTGATTTCGCCCTCACGTCGAACCTGCCATTCGAATAACCGTTTTGCACCTGTAGGTGTCAAATCATCTGATGGGTCCTCATTGGATAGGAGTTGCTCGGATACAGTGTTCCAGCCACTGAAGGCAGGGTATCTTGATTGAGTATATTCATCCCAGGCACCGTTGTCGGTTCCGGTCCAGGCGACATCATCATCCAGGTAAGGCCGCATGAAATAGGCATTTTCATCAAACATGGACATGCCAAAATGCTTGGGGGCTGCCGGGCTATAGCGATATGAGAACGAAAAGGAGTAATTGTCCTTACCTCCCTCTCGGGTCACCACATTTACGAGACCAGATTGTAAATCACCATACTCAGCATTAAAACCACCTGATTGGATCATAACTTCTTTAACTGAACTCAAGGGTATTCCTGTCACGGGCTTACCTGTACGATCGTCCTTCAGGGATACGCCATCCATCATAAGGACCATTTCATCTTCACCACCAGCTCTGATGGATAAACCTTCAACACCAGCCTGCAGACCCACAACATCGCTAATACTATTCACTGGCATATCAACGATTTCACCCGCATTCAGGTTGCGTTGACTTGAGGCTACATCTTTCTGAACAACAGGTATAGTCGCTTCAATCACCACTTCCTCACCCTCCAGGGCAAGTGTGGCAAGCTCAAAATTCTGAGTCGTTGTCAGATCAATCCTAACTTCTACCTCACTGTAGGTGACTTTCGAATATCCAATATAATTTCCGGAGAGACTATAGGTTCCCGGGGGCACATTCAGGATTGAATAGTAACCATCAATATCAGTGGCGGCTCCAATCCCGAGCTCTGTGATAATGACATTCACTCCAATTAGGGGTTCACCCGTTTCCCGATCTGTTACAGTACCAGTGATTTTCCCCGTTGTCGAAGCAAGGACTGCTGAACTCAAAAGAACAAACATTAGCAGTGTATACAACTTCTTCATCATATAACCCTCGATTTATAATGCTTTAAATCACAAATTTTTTTGCTCATAAACACAGATGCTTTATTCCAAAAAAAAATTCCCAAAATATTTTCGTGCAATAAATATAATCCACTTTCAGTTAATACATAAACTTTATTAACTAATTAAAGCTTTTAATTCTAGCGAATCACAACGAATTTTCTAAAAGCTGACCGACCATCTGGGAGGTCAAAATGAGCCAGGTAAATACCTGATACCAGGGTCTGACGGGAATCTGTTAACAATCTCCATATTTCATCCCCAGTACCATCGTTATGCTCAATAGTTTTTACCAGGTCACCCCGTTCTGTATAGATTCGAATGGTACATTGACCTGGAATATCCAAAAACATGAGGCGATTATGATCTTGGACATAATCCAGTTTTGTCCCACTACGTCTGATATTGAAAGGATTGGGTACAATTCTAATCGACTCTAAATCCTTTCCAGGCTGCCGTTTCAGAACAGCAGATTTTGTGGTTTGGGTATAGAACCGACCACTATGCAGGGGTCCCTGTGGATTTATCTCAGTCTGGTTGTTGGTTCCATCATTAAAGGCAACGATGTAGTAGAAATAAAGTTGACCACGGACTGGTGTTGTATCGTCAAAATAATATTCCAGCGCAGGGTTATCTGTCCCCAATCCACAGGCATAAATTTCCTGATGAATCGTATCCGGTTTCCCAATTGCACGGAATACCCTGTAACCTGCAAAATCAGGCTCAGATTCTGAAGGGCTGGGTAACCAACTCAATGAGATCCTGTCACCACCTGATTCAACGGTAAAGTTCGCCGGAGGTTCTGGCGGTTGCGGAATATCAAAATCAGCATCAAAGTTTCTCAACGCGCGACTAAAGGTGAGCATGATTGAATCTTTGCCAGTATATACCCAGGCATTTTTGAATTCGTCTTTGTTGTTTGTCTGACTTCCATCAGGCAGGGTAAAAGGACCTGTATCAGAAGGATCGTGATATGCTTTGTGCCATCTAGCACCAATTTCTTCACAAGTTTCACGGTCCAGACCATTCACACCCTCAGCTTCGATGATAATCACACTCTCACCATGAGCGAGATCGTAAGGACCATATGTCATCATAACATTGGTTCCTCCCCCGTCACCATGAACCGTGTAAGGATCCAGACGGTGGGTCAGGGATGTCAATCGATCATCCATTCGATCTGTGCCACCATTGCCAGCACCACCATGAGGGTTGCCACTAAGCATGCTGTAGACAGCTGACATTCCAGGTCCATCTTCTAACAACCGCTGGAAACCAACACTGGGATACGTATCCCCTGCATGCCAGCCAAGGAAGGTAGGCTGGTTTACATTGTCGCTTGGATCATTTGCACTTACATCAACATGTAATATGGCTGAACCCGTATGGTGAGGTGAAACCAGTCGACCTCTTCCATTCACATCTGGCGCACCAATATTATCCCAGGTGACTAACTCAGATTGACCAAGATAGGAAAATCCTGAACGTATCCAGTCTTTGATTGGGTCAGCACGCGTGATCACCTCTGTGGCATGGTCTGCATATGTTTCACCACGTTTGGTCACCCAGTTATGTTTTCCATACGACTGACTACCCTCAACATATGAAGCAGTTTCCCTACCCATGCTATATCGGGTTCCCCACCCCATTCTGACACCATGAAGTGAATCTGTGAGTTCAATTTCTGGATCCCAATCCGTGTTACCCGTATTAGTGAAGGTATAGATTTTAATAAAATAGTTATCATGATATTGTTGACTGTAAGCCAGGACGGTTCTTGTCTGTGTTAAACCCATGGAGGTATTTACCACATTGGTAATAATACGGTCAGGGATCTGATTCTCATCCAGAGTATCAATCTCACTAGAAAAAATCGCTGTAAGATCTTCACCATCTACATAGATAGTGGGTGGTGTAAATTTGGCACTTTCCTGTATGGACATGGGAAAAAGAGAAATCCCCTCATCGCCTAAATAAAAGTAGACAGCAAAGTGTGGGAAATTTACCCCCACTTCATTTGTAAAGTTTTCTGAGGCAACCCAGGCTCTCTTAATTACTGAATTATCCTGATACGGATATTGAGCTGGCCATTTTAAGCCCTCGTAATAACTACCTGTCCAGGCACGCTCAGAGCCATAGGCACTGAAATGAGACTGGAGGGATCCAATGCGGAGGTATCGCTTTTCAGAAGCTGCGACTTGTGCCATCAAATTGGCAGTAAACAAGAGGAGACAGAACGTAGTGATTATTATCTTTTTCATAGGGAACCTCAAAACTTAATTCTTACGCCAAGTGTGATCTGGCGAGGATTAAGAAAACTCATGGATCTGATGTTAGGCATATCGATATAGGCTTTGTCTTCGATGAGCTGATCTATGGTAGCCTGGCTCATTGGGTTTTCCTCCCAATCCCCAGTACTATCATCCCATTTATGATAGGTATTCGTATTTTTATCCCAGAATATTTCGTGGGATTTCGGTGTACCTTCAACTGCTGCCAGACTGTCCACCTGGACAAAGCGTCTAAATTCGGTATCCCAGTCCCGGTAGGTACCTAGCTCATCATTCCCGTGTTCCAGTCCCTCTTCCCAGGGCAGGTGTAACGATGCTCGATAAGCAGTCCAGTCACGAGATCCTGCAAAGGCTGCATAACTGAGCCATTTTGAATTTAACACGTTGGAAACATCCATAAAAAATTCTAGATCACCCATATTGGTTCGAAATGTTCTAGCCAGACGTGAACTAACATTATAGGTATCCACCCATGGGCGGTACCGCCTGAGATTTAACTCTGACCAGCTCCAGGTTGAACCAGAACTGTAGGAGGTGAGAAAACTCAGATTCCAATCTTCAAGTGGTCTGAACCCAGCCAGTGAGGGACCAAA
Source organism: Fidelibacterota bacterium (assembly GCA_016844945.1). Classification (GTDB taxonomy): domain Bacteria; phylum Fidelibacterota; class UBA8477; order UBA8477; family JABMPR01; genus JABMPR01. Next base: position 20,900 of record JAERTJ010000112.1, read on the forward strand.
CTTCTTCGGTGTATGAAACACGATATTCATACGAGCATAAGGCGTAGGAACTGCTCTGCTTTCTGTTGGATTCGTATTTTCATAATTCCGCTGCTCAATTGGATCTTGATAATATTCCCTAAGACCAAAGTATCCCGATGTTTTAACCATATAGGTGTAATTAATGAATCCGGACAACCAGCGACCGTTGGTCTTCTCAATGGTGAGCTCTATACCTCGAATATCTTCATAATTATTATTTTCAGGGATGTTGTATCTCACAGAACCACCTACGTTCTGATACAGAATCCAACCGGGTTGTTTAGATACATCCTTGTAATATGTCGCTACATTCAACAGATACATTTCACTAAGACTGTGTGAATATCCAAGCTCATAGGCGATGGTTCGCTCTAACTCAAGGTTTGGATTACCAATACTGGTGATCTGGCCATTTGATTCACGCTGTAACCGAAACCTGAATGTAGAAGCAGGTTCAGAGTGAAAATGACCATAGTTGAAATACAGTTTTGACTGATCTGTAATTGGATGTGAGATTCCCAGACGAGGACTGACTGTCCAGTGGCTCTTGGCATCCACCTGAGGTGCTGTTTCTTCTATATCTGACCCCAGGCCCTGGCCGTATATGGGATTATAGACATCCAGATCATAAACAGGTGCATTTGGATTATTGTATTCTGCTCTAACACCAACATTGGCGATAAAACCTTCATACTCAAGTTTATCTTGTGCATACAAAGCCATGCTGTAAGGAGGTCTATCGTATATTTGGTCACGGGTCCAAGTATCTTTGTCACTGTCCGTAAATGAGCGCACCTTAAGTGAGGTATAATTTATTGCAATTCCCGTTTTGAACTGATTTTTATCGTTAACCTGCTGGGTGTAGTCTGCCTTTAGAGAATGCGTCTGAACAACACTGCTATCACGCCCCAGGTTCATCCACTCCCCCCCACTATATCCATAGGGTGCTTCAGTCCGAAAAACACCTGGTGCGATTTCAAAGAGACTATCACTTCTAGCAGCCATCTCGAAGGTAGAATATTCGTTGCGCAAATACTGGTAGACCACTTCATAGAATGTGCTCTCATCCAGCATATGATTCAGTTTGAAACCAAGATTGGTGCGATAAATGTCAGCAGGGCTGTAGTAACCAGGCATAAACAGTACATTGCTCCCCCCCTTGACCAGGCTGGCAACACTGTAGGTAGAGCTGAGCACGCTACCCGTTGGAGTTGTTGTCCAGGAGTAAGGACTCACTGATTTATCCTCTGAATATGCCATGGTTGTTGTGAGCTTGACATTTCGGGATATATCTGAGTTTAATTTTAATCGGGTCGTGTTTGACCAATAGGCATCCCTGGAAAGGGGTACGATAAAATTGGATTGTTTATTCCTGTGACTTAAGTAGAATCTGGTGTTACCAATAGTAGACATTCCAGGAACAGGTCCACCAAACCCAAAATCAAGTGTGTAGTCTGGTGCAGTGATAAATCCTTCTCGTCTATGTTTCCAGAGAAATTCTCGCTGTGCTGCCGATGGTGTCAGATCATTTGATGGATCATCATCCTCGAGTGAACGAACGGACACAGCATTCCAACCTTCAAAATCAACATACTGAGCCTGGGTATATGTATCCCATCCTGTCCATTCACCATCGTTGTTCGCATCAACAAAGGGTTCATTGGGATCCCACTCCTGATTGGCATTCAAATCATCGAATTCCTCACCGCCTGTTCCTGTCCAGGCCACATCGTCATCTAAAAAAGGTTTTAAATAGTATGAGTCTGGATCATAGGGAGATATTCCAAAATTTTTGGGAGCCGGTGGTTTATAATAGTAGGAGAAAGTGCCACCATACCCTGACTGACTTCCTTCAGATGTAACAATGTTAATAATACCTGAGCGAATATTTCCATATTCAGCATTAAATCCACCTGATTGCACCTGAACCTCTTTGACGGAGCTCAATGACAAAGACAAGGTAGGTAAATTGGAGCGACCATCACTGAGTTGGAAACCATCGACAATCAATGCAGTCTGAGCACTTCCACCTCCACGAATGGAAACACCCTGGGCACCTGCCTGAAGCCCTACCAGACTGGAAACATTATCCAATGGCAGCTCTTCAATGGCTTCTTCTTTGATGTACATCTGACTGGCTGATAAATCTTTAACCACAACAGGGCGGGTTGCAACAACACGAACTTCATCCACCCCAATGACTTTGTAGCTCATTTCATGATTGATAATGGTGGTTTGGTCCATGGCAATAGCCACGTTCTCGGTAATAATGGGTGCATACCCGATCATCATATAGCGTACTGTGTACACACCGGGGGGAATATTCAGGATATAGTATTTACCATCACTGTCAGTGGTACCTCCCATAGCCAACTCAGAGATAATAATATTAACCCCAACAAGTCCTTCACGGTTTTGGGCATCAAGGACACGCCCTGATAATTTTCCAGTTTGACCGGCAAAAGCCATACTCACACTCAGGAACAGGATAATACTGCTTAACAGATTTCTATTTCTAGTCATTTATCTATCCTCCCCAGCTCTCAGAACGAGAATCGTGCAGATACACGATGTACTTCGTTCCACACACCTTTGGGTGTATATGCATAATCAAACACCAATCCGAATTGTTGAATTCCGATTCCAAAGGAGAGATCATTTTTATCAAAGGTATCGGTGTTTTCATCTTCAGCGGTATAAACGCCCGTCCGTAGCGCTAGCATCTTTAGCGGACGATATTCCATACCCAATTTTATCTGTTCAGGATGTGACCGGTAGTGAACTGCATCAAAAGCAATTTGGAGTTGCTGATTCCCTACACTTTCGCGGATGAGATCAAACACATCCATACCTATACCCAGGGAAAATGTCAGGGGTAATTGAAAGCTTTCTTTTTCGAATTTAGCTTCATTGGAGAAATTTCTCATGGACATGCCAAATGCCAGACTGTGCCATCCAGTTTTGAAAATAGTACCAAAATCAAATGCTCTGGCATAGCTGATGTGACTTTTAACTGTATCAGGGTTCTCATCAACATCAGGAAAGACACTGCGGCCATAATTCATGCCGATGTACTTAACATGCCCACCGACGGAAAACTTGTCACTCAAAGCCTTGGCGTAGCCAATACCCGCCGCATAAGCCGCAGGTCTTAAAATTTCAGTATCGATGTAGCCTGCCTCATTGTCCCAGACCATAGTACCCTGCATCTCACCATAATCCACAGTGAGCAGACTCGCCCCGATGACACCCCACTCGCCCTTCATAGGGTTAAGGGCTACAGAAAACAGATTGTGAGTGATATCCCCAATCCATTGATTCTGACTGGCCATCACATCGACATAGGCATCCATTCGAGCCATACCAGCGGGATTAAATAACAGTGAAGCGCTATTCATTTCAATAATGGTCATAGCCTCAGCCATGCCACCACCCCAGGCATCTGAGGCAACACTGAGAAACTGCGCCCCAGTTTGCCCCATTTTGTTCTGAGCAAAACCCATCTGCAAAATTACAAGTACAGCGAGAAAGATAATGATCAACTTCTTCATGACAGATCCTCCATCAACAGAACGTCTCATCTAAACTTCATTTATAAGTAATAATAAGCCTGTCTGACCCAGGCAATTCCAAAAACTTTTCCAGTGAAAGCTAACTTATTAGTTTCAATCTTCCTGTATATCGTTACAATAAACATGACCAAACTGCTCATACAATTTTAGTATGGATGAATATAAACCGAGTTAGTTAATAATGAATATTTATTAACTAACTAATCGATGAAGTTTTATTGGCTGTTATGTGAGGGGGCTTATCTACTAATGGGCTTCAAGCCAGTTCTCACCAATACCGATATCTACGGTGAGAGGTATTGAGAGAGAAACGGCGTTTTCCATGGTTTCCTTTACCAGTGCCGAGAGTTGCTCTACCTCCCCTTCAGGCACTTCAAACACTAACTCATCGTGGACCTGTAAGATCATTTTGGCTGCTATTTTTTCTGCTTTCAAGCGTTGATGAACCTTGATCATGGCCAGTTTGATGATATCAGCGGCAGTACCCTGAATGGGCATATTGGTTGCTATTCTTTCTGCCCCTTCCCGACTCATCCTGTTGGATGCATCAATATCAGGGACGGGTCGTTTGCGTCCAAACATGGTCTGAACAAATTTATGTTCCCGGGCAAACGCAATGGTTTCATCCAGGTAATTTCTGATACCGGGATAAGTAGAAAAGTAATCACTGATTAATTCTGCGGCCTCAGTTCGGGAGATCTCAAGTTCATTGGACATGCGAAAAGGTCCAGCCCCATACATGATACCGAAGTTCACCACCTTGGCTCGTCTTCTTTGATCTGGATTGACTCCAAAGAGATCGGTTCCAAAAACATGTGCTGCAGTTGCTGTATGAATGTCTTCTCCATTTTTAAATGCCTCAATCAGGCGTTCATCCTTCGAATACTGAGCCATAAGTCTCAGCTCGATCTGTGAATAATCAGCAGCCAGAATTTTCCAGCCAGAATCCTGGGGGCGAAACGCCTTACGTATATCTCTGCCCAATTCAGTGCGAACAGGAATATTCTGGAAATTCGGATTGGTTGAGCTTAAACGCCCGGTGGCAGCAATGGTCTGATTAAAGCTAGAATGAATCCGACCGGTCTTCTCATGAATAAGCAATGGAAGCGTATCTGTATAGGTTGACTTAAGTTTTGCAACTTGCCGATAATCCAGCATATAACGTGGAATGGCGTGTTCTTTTGCCAGAATTTGAAGAACATTTACATCGGTTGAATAACCAGTCTTTGTTTTACGAATGGGTTTAATCCCCTTTTTCTCAAACAATATTTCAGCAACCTGTCTCGGTGAAGCCACATTGAACTCTTCCCCTGCCTCCTCATAAATCGCTTTCTCAAGCCTGTCCAATTCAAGTCCCAGACTTTTTGACATTTCGTTCAGGTAATCAGCATCAACAAAGGTTCCATCACGCTCCATATCCATGAGAACAGGCATGAGGGGCAAATCAATTTCATCTAATACCGAGTTCAGTTCATCACCATCAATCTTTTCAGATAACTTTTGCCAGAGCTGAAAGGATATATCTGCATCTTCAGCAGCATATTCACTAATCACATCCAGGGTGACCAGGTCCATAGTGATCTGATCCTTCCCCTTACCTATCAATGACTCAATATGGATCGGATCAATCCCGAGATACTGAATACTGAGGTCATTCATGCCATAGCCACGACCACCTGGATTAACCAGATATCCGGCGATTTGGGAATCAAAACTTACACCTCTGACATCTATGTCGTAACTCTTCAAGACAGAACAATCAAACTTCAAGTTGTGCCCGGTCTTCTGAATACTTTCAGAGTCCCAGAAGGGTTTTAGCTCACGGAGTACGATGGCGATGTCATCGCCAGTAAAGCAACCATCAGGAGGGTTTGGATATTTTACTGCGACATAGACCCCCTGGTTCGCTTCCCAGGAGAAGGACAATCCAACAATTTCAGTGGTGAGGACATCAAGACTGGTCGTTTCCAGGTCGAAGGCCACCATCTTTTGCTTCTTAAGGGTTTCTACCAGATCAATAAGCTCAGGGATATGCTTAACAACACTATAATTTCGTACACGTTCTTCCTGAACTGAAGCGACACCATCAGAATAAAGTGCTCGCACATCATCCAGAGGTTTCATGAGGTTAAACAATTCAAATTCCTGAAACACACTACGTGCGGCTTCAATATCCATGGAGTCGATTAAGATGTCTTCCCAGGGAGGCATACCATCCATATCAGTTTTGATGGTTACCAATTCCCTGGATAACAGGGCCTTCTCTCGATTTTCTTCCAATTTGAGTCTAAGTTTTGGATTTTTTACGACTTCCAAATTCTCATACAGTTTCAACATGCTACCATGCTCTGTGATCAATTTTACTGCTGTTTTTGGTCCCACACCTGGTACCCCAGGGACATTATCGGAGGCATCTCCCATGAGTCCCAGCAGGTCAATAATAAGTTCAGGAGGAACGCCCCATTTTTCCTCGACATACTTTGGCGTCCAAACCTGATTGTCTTTGGGATTGACGATACTCACCTGTTCATTCACCAATTGTGCAAAATCTTTATCACCAGATAGGACCCGAACTTCATACCCCTGCTCAGCCCCCAATTTTGACAGTGTTCCTATGATATCATCTGCTTCAAAACCTTCCTGCTTTAAATACGGAATATTCAATTTTGTCACGATGTCATCAATCACCGGTAATTGAGCAGCCAGCTCATCAGGCATTTTTTCACGCGTCGCCTTGTATTCAGGATATTGCTTATGGCGGAAAGTCTTTTCCTTAGTGTCCATCACAACTGCCAGATACTGTGGTTGTTCTCTGGACATGAGTCGCAATAGAGCATTCATGAACCCATAAATCGCGCTTACCAGTTGACCTTTTGAATTAATGAGTGGGTTACGGATAAAGGCAAAATGGGATCGATATACCAGAGCTGATCCGTCTATTAGATATATTACTTCAGGTTTTTTATCAGTCATTTTTTATCCTGTATATGTTTGTGTGTTGCTCAGATATAAGTATCAAGAGGTAAAATTACCAGTATGAATTATGACAAAACGAATCACGGAAGTGGGCGTATTGTCTCGAGATGAAGGTTATTCAGGACCTTCAATTGTAATGATATCAGGTTGAATCCCTGAAGCATAGAGTTCATAGGCACCGGCATCCTCAATTTTTAACCTGACAATGGTTCCTGTGTCATAAGCACCCTCTACAAAAACGACCTGATCGATTTCTGGAGCATCCCATATGGTACGTCCCAACATCTGATTTTCATTTTCCGGATCTGGAGCATCAATGATAATGTCAAGTTCTTCGCCAATAAGCGCCTGATTTTTGTTGAAGGAAATGCTATGCTGAAGATCCATCACAGCATCCATCCTGGCAACCTTCACCTCAGGTGGTACATCATCCTCAAGATCTGCACCGCTGGTGTCTTCCTCTTCTGAGTAGGTGAATACGCCAAGTCTGTCGAACTGAATTTCTTCCAGAAAGTTCAACAGGGTATCAAAGTCCTCTTCAGTTTCACCCGGGAACCCGACGATTACTGAAGTGCGTAATTTGAGATTGGGTATCTCTGTTCGGAGCTCTAGGAGTAGTCTGCGTAGACCATCCGCATCCAGACCACGTTTCATGGCAGTCAGCATTTCTGAGGAGGCGTGCTGCACAGGAATATCCAGGTAAGGGAGAATCCTACGGGCATTTTTAAAGACTGGAATAAGCTTCCTGGAAAAATGGGAAGGGTGTGCATAATGGAGTCTGATCCAGTCTAGGCCCTCGACTTGATCCAGCTCAGTCAATAATTCGTGGAGATATCTTTTCGGTTTCAGATCCCAGCCATATGTGGTGCTATCCTGGGCGATAACCATCATCTCCTTCACACCGCGGGCGACCAATGAGTTGGCTTCTTTCACCAATGTATCTATATCTCGACTGCGCTGCTTGCCCCGCATGAGTGGTATGGCACAAAAGCTACAGACATTATCACAACCTTCACTGATCTTGAGGTAGGCATAATGCCGTGGAGTCAACAGTTTGCGACGATGATCTGGATCATCAGCAAGATGCGGTTTGGAGGCGATATAATCGAATATCTTTTTAAAATCTTCTGTGACAAAAAACTTATCGACCTCGGGCATTTCCTTGGTGAGCTCCTTCTTGTATCTTGCTGACAGACAGCCTGCTACAAGGAGTTCCTTAAGTTGTCCCTGGGTTTTTAACTGGGCAGCATCTAGGATAACTTCTACCGACTCCTCCTTGGCATCGCCAATAAACCCACAGGTATTTATAATGATCGTACTTGCATCTTCAGGTTCGTCCACCAGATCAATTCCAGCAGCTTCAAGCCCCCCAGCAATGATCTCACTATCTACGGTATTCTTGACACAGCCAAGACTGATGATATGTACTTTTTTAATTGAATTGTCGTGTGACATATTGTTTCAGTTCCTTCCTAATCGTCTTCGCGCGCGAGGTACGAGCGAAGCGATCCCCATGTTTCCATTCGAGATTCAGGTCAGTCAATTAACTGAGTTTGCCTTCAGCTTGCGCCTAATTGTCCCATCGCTGGAGTGATACTCACTAACCATTGGTCCTGAATGAGAGTCATGGGATTGCTTCGCTTTGCTGGCAAAGACTCACCCTGTCAATCGTAAAAGAGTTTCTAATCCGAACTCCTCACTTCAAAAAGTGCCTCAACATAACTCACGACATCAAAATCTTGAATATCATCGATCTGTTCACCAATACCGATGTACTTCACTGGAATATCAAGGTTATGATGAATGGCAATGGCAATCCCACCCTTTGCAGTCCCATCCAGCTTTGTGAGAAAAAGGTGATCAACGGGTGTGACTTCTGAGAATTGCATCGCCTGTATCAGACCATTCTGCCCGGTGGTTGCATCAATTGTAAGTACAGTTTCATGAGGTGCTTCTGGAATGACCTTTTTGACCACACGTTGAATTTTATCCAGTTCAATCATAAGATTCTTTTGGGTGTGAAGTCGACCGGCAGTATCAATGATCACCACATCAATGTCCCTTTGCCTGGCACTTTGGAGTGCATCATATACGACTGAGCTTGGGTCAGCGGCTTCTTTTCTAACCAATTCTGCCCCACTTCTCTCAGACCAGACAGCTAACTGTTCAATCGCAGCTGCACGAAAAGTATCTCCTGCAACAAGGAGAACTTTTTTACCCTGGCTGATGTAGTGTTGAGATAATTTGCCTATGGATGTGGTTTTTCCTGTTCCATTCACACCGACCACTAAAATAACGTGAGGTCTATCAATGGAACGGATATCCCCTGCCTCCACATCCATTCTGCGCATCAAATCTGATTTTAAAAACTTGACCACAGCATCCATCTCCACAACCTGGTTCAAGGGGAAGTTCTTTCTCAGATCTTCGATGATCTCCATAGAGAGCTCAACACCTATATCAGCTGAAATGAGAATTTCCTCGATTTGCTCTAACATATCCTCTGTAAGTGGTACTGAGCCTGTGAACAACTTGCTGAGACGATTACTGAATTGCGTTCTGGATTTACTGAGACCCTGCTTGAGTCGATTAAATGCTGATGAAAATATCATAGTATAAAAGCTTTATTTTTCAGGATTAATAATTTTCGGGCGCTAGTGTTGACGCTTGACATCAATCTGGTACAAGTGATAGTAGTGTTTCATGTAGAATACGAATGAAATAGATCCAATAACAACGGTAGCATAAAGAAAATACTCTGCCCAGGGATGAAGTTTGAAGATGAGCAATATGAAGGTGATACTGGTAAGGAAAATAGACCATTTACCTGTTCGATTCGCCTGCATATCACGTTTGGAGTCCTTGCTCACGAAATATCCAGAACTAAAAATGAGAATTTCTCTGATAACGATAAAAGCCACAAACCAGCCGGGAATCACCTGTGATATGGGTTTTGCAAAAAAGAGAACACCAAAAATAACTATCTTATCAGCCAGAGGATCCAGAAATTTACCAAAGCGGCTCACCTCATGATATGACCTGGCGAACCAGCCATCCAGATAATCCGAAAACATGGCCAGTATGATCCAGAAAACCGCCCACATGGGAAAATCCGCCAGCTCACCACTCCATGCGTTTAAGGTATACACGAGGGGGAAAACCATCAGCGCTCTGGCGACTGAAGTTAAATTGGCTGCAGTGAAGAGCTTACCCAACTGCATTAGTACTCATTTTACTTTTCAAATCTAACGCCATATTCCCTTAGATTGAATTCAGGATCCATTATTAAATCCTGTGTTCTGCCTACCCTGGTTACCATTCCTTTATCCAGGCAGATTAAATCTGAAGAATGCCTGATAAATTCATAATTATGTGAGATCAAAATCAGCCTCACGTTCAAGACGGACAAATTATTTAATTTTGATTGAAGCACCATGTTTTCTTTTGCTGTTACACCAATCTCTGGCTCATCCAGAATCAGCTGGGATGGCTGTAAGTAAAAGACACAAACCAGGGCTATACGACGACGTTCACCCCCACTCAAAAGTAGAAAAGGGAAGTCCAACATACCTGCTGCATCTGCAAAGCCGAATTCACTTAAGAGATCTTTCAAGCGTCCTTCGTCAATATCCTGTGAAAGAAAATTATGGAGTTGTTCCACGATGTTTTCAGCAAACAAAAACCTGTCGAGGTATTGCGGCAAGAAATACCATTTGGATACGGTACTATTTTCGCTGTTCTCAGCCAGGATGGCACCAAAAGTGCTTTTACCACACCCATTCTTACCAATAACACATACATATCCATCCCCACTAAGATGTAGGTCTGGTGTGTTCAGAATGAATGCATTTTCACCCTGGTATTCGTGATTAAGAGCTGGAAGTATGAGCGTCATATTTTCACAACCCTTTTCTTACTTTCATCCAGATCGATCATGTGTGAACCCCACCTAGCTTCTGAGGGATATTGAGTTACATGAAGAATCGTCCGACCCTTCCCATGCGCTTGATCTATAAATTCTCTCAATATTTCAGCACGTTGTTGATCCAGATAAGAGCTGGGCTCATCTAGAATCAACAAAGGGGCTTCAGTCCCCATAAACTGCGCCAATGCCAGACTTTGCCGTTCACCTCCCGAAAGATCCTCTATGCGTCGATGGAGGAAGCTGTCCAACCCAAGCTTCTTCACCTGTGCCTGTGTTGCTGGATTGACATGGTCAGCATTTCCAAATGTCAATTCCTCAATAACTGTTTCACAAAAGAAAAGATCCTCAATTTGTTGAGCAAGGTAGGCAGCCCTTTGATTGCGAACAGCATCTGGATATCCAGCCCGAATTTCAATTCCATCCATCAATACGTCACCTGCATCAGGCTTCACAAGTCCAAGAATGAGTTTGACTAGCGTGCTTTTTCCACTGCCATTGCTTCCGGAAATAGTAACAAAGCTCCCCTGCTCAATGCAGAGATTAAGGTTTTGAAATATGGTTTTTGAATATGTTTTCCAGCGATAAGTCAGTGCCAGATTACGGAGCTCAATGTGGCACGGCATGTGGCTATTTCTCGCGTTGGATATTAAAATCGATAAATTGAATCATAGAATGTTTAATGGGTGATTCTGGGAATGCTGCTAAACTGGATTTAGCGCGGTCCGAATATTCCTGCAATTTCTGTTTGGTATAATCCAGCCCTCCGTATTGAGTGATGAATTCCAGAACATATTTTTGGATTTCCTTGTCGGATCCCGTCTTTATCATGCGTTTGAATTCACGATCCTCCTCTTTTCCACATTGCTGTAGGGCATGAATGAGCGGAAGGGTGACCATATTGTGTTTCACATCCAGACCGATGGGTTTACCAACTGAAGAGGCTCGACCCTCAAAGTCGAAAAGATCATCCTTTATCTGAAAGGCAATTCCAAAATTACGTCCATATTCATACAGTGCTTCCCAGACCTTTTCATCATCAGAGGTGGTCATGGCACCCAGCTTACAACCCGTTGCAAGCAAAGAAGCGGTTTTATCCTCAATCATCTCATAATAGGCTGTTTCAGTCATCGTATCAGAGCGCGCTCTATCGATTTGATCAATCTCTCCTGTCACAAGTTTATTGGCTGTATTTGCCAGAAGATCAAGCATTTCAGGATGTTTCAGTGCTACCATTTTCACCAGTGCCTTGGAAAATAGATAATCCCCGATGAGCACACTGATCTTATTGCGCCAGATCGAATTAATGCTTGGCAATCCACGTCGGGTTTCAGCCTCATCTACAACATCATCATGTACCAAAGTGGCAGTGTGCAGCACTTCGACTAGAGTAGCCGCTGAATAGGTTTGCTCGTTGCATTCTCCGCTGAGTTTTGCAGACAGAAGTAATAGCATTGGTCGCATCTTCTTGCCTTTTTGAGCAATCACATATTTCATGACCTGATTGATAAGGAATACGTGTGATTTGAGGGAGTTCTCAAAGTAATGCTGGAAACTATTGAGCTCTGCCTGTATCGGTCTTAGGAGATCATCCAAGGAAATCTTCAAGCAGCTCATCCTCTTTGTTAATGCCCTCTGAATCTGATTCGATTTCTTCGGCTTCGATTTTTTTCTGCCGTACCAGTTTTGCCACCCAGATACTCACCTCATACAACAGTATCATGGGGGTTGCAACTCCGACCATTGTAAATGGATCTGCAGGTGTAAATATCGCTGCTAGTATGAGAATCCCCAGATATGCAAATTTCCGGATAGCTCTCAGCATGTTGGCATTTACAAGTCCAACTTTCGCCAGAATGAATATGACTACAGGGAGCTCAAATGCCATCCCAGTGAACAGGATCAGGATGGTTATATAGTTCAGATAGTCAGTGATGGTGACATAATTGACCAGTCCTTCTAATCCGTAGTTCAGCACTGCAAAAAATTTCAATGACCAGGGGATCATGACAAAGTATGAGAACAGGGAGCCTACGATAAAGCTGAAGATTGTTGTCAGAATCAAAAGAGGTGCAAAACTCCGCTCATCTTCCAGTAATCCTGGAGCAATAAACCGCCAGATCTGATGAATAATGACAGGTAACGAAGTGACGATTCCTAGAACCACAGCTACCCGCATTTTTGCCAGGAATACGCCTAGAATAGTGGTATTCAACAACTCTAGACGGGGTTTTGTCTGCTCAATGGGCAAACTTAATATTTCTATGAGTTGATTTGAGAAAATGAAACCAACCACAGCAAAAACCAGGATGCTGCTAAAGGCTTTAATGATCCTCCATCTCAACTCATCGAGATGGTCCAGAAGGGGCATTTCACTATTACTCGTATTTGACATAGTCGATTAAGATAAAAGGATTAAAGGTCAGAAAAACCTCAATTGAGAGGGAGTTCGACAATTCTAAAAGTTTTTTTATCAATTATTCGATGTGACTTGGTTTTTCATAGCCCCATCTATGATCTATAACTGTTGGTTTTGTGATATTTATCCCGTTGAAATCCTTTCCAAGTTGGATTATAATTTGCAGGGGTGGGAAATGTGCCAGGAAGTCCAATTGAATAGCATATCATCACATATTATCACTCACCGACCCAAACAAAAATCTGGGTTCTCCCTGGTGGAACTCATGATTGTGATTGTTCTCATAGGTGTACTGGCAGCGATCGGTGTTCCCATTTATAGTTATAATGTCCAGAAGGTTGTCCGGGCAGAGGGTGAAGCCGCCCTGGGCTCCATCAGAACCCAGGTACAGATTTATTATGCTGAATATGGATATTACCCTATCGAAACTTTAGACCGGATCGTCTCTCAGGAATGGCATCAAATCGATCCTCGAGAATTACGGGGGAACCACTTTAATGACTCCTCCTACTACTATCAAGGTGATGGCGAAACTTATCTCATAGGACTCCACCGTGGAGATGTTCTCGACCTCCACCGATCTCTCAATCAAAATGGGGTGTTTGAAGATTGGGATGTTAACGTAAACGAGTAATTCCTGAACAGGACTACCCCTTTAGAATTGATTCAACAACTTTTCCTGGTACTACATCAAGTATACCATCATCTACTATAAGAGTTGATAATATGTCCTGTTTCTCCTGACTCCAGAAATCATTCAAGATTTTCTCTTCGATATGGGCTCTAATTTTTGTCTGGGTACGATCTTTAAAATTCTGCCTGATAATACCATATTCGTGTAGAAATTTTTGATGAGCAGTTAAGGCATCTGTTAAATCACTCATCCCTTCACCAAGAAGCGCACTGGTTTTCACAACTCGGGGTGCCCATTGCCCGTCCTCGGGGTGACGCATCTCCAACATGGATTGGATTTGAGCCAGGGCCTGGTTCGCCCCTTGTCTATCCGCTTTATTGATGACAAACAAATCAGCGATTTCCATGAGACCTGCTTTCATAGCCTGGATGTCATCTCCAGATTCAGGCACCAACACCACGAGAGTAGAATCGGCAGCTTTCGCCACATCTAGCTCCACCTGCCCCACACCCACAGTCTCATAAATCACAATGTCATATCCGGCAGCATCAAATATATCAGCCGCATCCTGGGCACGCAAAGCCAGACCACCATGACTTCCACGGGTTGCCATGGAACGGATAAAAACGCCTTTGTCTGAATAATGTCGTCCCATGCGCACACGGTCCCCCAGAATTGCCCCACCGGTAAAAGGGCTGGTTGGATCAACAGATATGACTGCGACCTTTTTACCCTGTTCCCTCCAGTAGGAAATAATCTTATCAACCAGGGAACTTTTCCCCGCACCGGGAGGACCCGTTACCCCCAAACGATAAGCGCGACCAAGATATTTGAACAGGGCATCGGTGAGTCCCATATCCAGGTTATCAGTGTTTTCTACAAATGAAAGCGCCCGGGAGATTGCCAGGCGCCTGGAATTTAGTATTCCATCAAGATCAATTTTCATTGGGGTTGTCAAATCAGAACTTTAGCTGATATATCTCCTTGAATTTACTATATTTCCGAATAATTACCTTTTGTCCATCTCTGGAAAGCCAATTCTTTTCTTCCAGTTTTTTCATCATGCGAGAAACTGTCTCACGGGTGGTCCCAGCCATGTTTGCAATGTCTTGCTGCATAGGCATATTCCCCAGGGTAACATCTCCCATTTTATAGGTACCGTTCTCCTCCGCAAGTCCAATCAGGATGGAGGCAATCTTTCCTTCTGCATCACTGAGGGTCAGATATTCAAGATGCATATCAGTTTTCCTTAGGCGCAATGCCAGCTCCATGAGCAGAGCAGTCGCCACAGACGGATGATGTTCTAGCAGATCGAGAAATTCTCGACGATTAATAGTTTGAATGCGACATTCAGTAAGCGTAATGATATTAGCGGAACGGGTTTCACCATCTAGAATAGCCAGTTCACCAAAGAAGTCCCCTTCCCTTAGAAATGCCAGAACAGCCTCTCTCCCATCTTCAGCTAGCCGAGTCACTTTGACGGATCCGGTTTCAATGACAAAAAAATTGTCACCAGATTGTTCCTGATGCAGAATATGTTGATCTTTTTCGTAGGTCTTTTCCTGACATACCTCGGCAAGATGCGTAACGACCTTATCGCTTAACTCTGAGAAAAGGGGAACCAATCTCAGGGTCTCTTTTACTTCCTCTAACCTATCGGTCATCATTTCTCCTCAGGATTGATAAATTGAGTTATTCCATTGCCCCCTCACAAACTCTCTTTATCAATCAGTTATTACCCTGGTCACAATCAATAATCGATAAAGTAGAATGAAATGTATTAAAGCAAAAACACAAAATTCATTTTCCAAAATAATTTGCTTGGCATTTCGAAACATGGAAATGATGCAAATAGTTGATTTTTATTTCCACTTAAAGCGTTGACAGGGGCATGGTGCGCATCTATATTCGCGGGCATTTTTTAGGAGAAAGAGTAAATATGCCAGTAAAAAAGACCATCGCTAAACGTATCAGGCAAGCTGAAAAAGCCCGTATACGAAACAAGCATTATAATTCAATGATGAAAACTGCTATCAAAAAAGCCATTGCCACTGAGGATGCTGAATCTGCTGCAACCCTGGGTCGCTCTGCTATTGTGATTATTGATAAAGTTGCTGCAAATGGAATTATCCATAAGAATAAAGCAGCCAATCAAAAGTCACGCGTTGCCAAACACATGGCTACCTTTTCATAAAGGGTTTTCATTTGTAATAGTCCATCGAGACTATGACGCTTTACAGGCCGGTGTTTCACCGGTCTTTTTTTTTACATTAATATTGATTGTGTTGGAACCACTAAGGCACGAAGACACTAAGAACCGCAAAGATTACTTCTTATCCTATCTCTAACAATCAGTGAAAATCTGTGTAAATCAGTGGCTAAAACATTTATTGTGATTAAATGATGAACCACGAAAGCATGAAGACACTATGGGCCACAAATATTACTTCTTATACTATCTCAAACAATCAGTGAAAATCTGTGTAAATCAGTGGCTAAAACATTTATTGTGATTAATTAATGAACCCCGAAAGCACGAAGACACTATGAGCCACAAAGAATAACTTATGGGGTCAGGCTCAATCAATCAGTGAAAATCTGTGTAAATCAGTGGCTAAAATTAATTTAGTGTATGTTTGTGCTTTTGTGTCTTAGTGCTTACCTGAAAAAATATTATACCACTACAAATATCTAGATCAGGTGATCAATAGACCTCGTTAGTGAGGCAATGGACGGACCCACCTGCATATCTAAAACTGGTCAGAGGCGTGACATAGCGCTGGATCCCATATTCTGCCAGTCGCTCCTCAACACCAGGTGTGGTAAATTTGCTACTATTGACCATGATGCCTGGAGCAATCAACGCATTTACGGCATAATCCCCAAGCTCATCCTCTACGCCCGATGAGTCCATGGCTGAAACTTCAATCACTTCGACACCCAGAGAGTGGATGTGTTTCATACTGGTTTCACTCAGCATGTGAGCAGTGACAATGACTGCCACCATCCTGTTATCCACTGTCACTACAGGTGTAAACACAGTATCTAAATGATATCCCTCAGATTCTACCAATACATAATGATCAGGGCGGATGATCTCTCTGACAAAATCGTGGCCTGTCCTATTAGAACGTGATAATCCACCGAAATAATAGGTTCCATGGGCAGTTTCCAGGTAATTGATATCTCCACCTTCCAGTAAGGCACCACCAGGCAGGGTTACGACAGTCTTATCTAACTTCGCTTCAATTAATTTCGTATGGAATTCGCCCTCATAGCTGCGGTCCTTGACACTGAACTTGCTCTTAATCCAGATCCCCCGGAAAATCATCCCGGAATCACGGATAAAGACGGCATCATGATAGAGACTATCAGGTCGATTCAATTCTTCGGGAAAAGGAACAATGTGAAGATGGAATCCTGCCGTGAGCAGGGTATCTACAAAGTTAAGCCACTCCTGCCGCAGTAAGGATTGATCCGGGATGATCCCCTTTTCGTGAGCATACAAGGTAGCAAAGTTGATACTTGACTCTGTTTCACCTTGATGAACGGGATAGCCTTTGTGCCACATTCCTTTGACTTCAGATGTGACTGGCGCCAGACCAAGCAAGATGATTTCTCGGTTGTGTAAATGTGCATTCATGCCATCAAGATACTCGAGAACTATAAAGTAAGAAGGAAGTAATGGGCAGAATGCTCTTCCAAGCCCTCCTTTCGTCACCCTGAGGCTCTCGAAGGGTTTGATACTTGAGTCCGCCAAAAAGATCTCGTTCTACGCCTGGACCTAAAATTGATCAAAGAATACATAATATCACAATCAAGGATATCACGCTTCGAGAGCCTCGGGATGACAAAGGGAGGATTCTTCAAGTCCAGGAACAGTCTCCATACATAAAACAATCATACCGCAGAATGTCTTTGTGCAACATGCTGATTCAGATTTAATTAAGCGCGATGGATATTAGTAAGATTTTAGATGAATGGCCCTTCGACCCCCTCACCGTTAGTGCACGTATCATTGAAGGTGAAGACGGACTCAAAAAAGTACAGATGCGGATAGATCTCGGTTTGATTCAAATGGAGTATGAAGGACGTCCAGATGGTCTGCGCCCAAGTGGCTATGAATCCTATCTCGATTCCTACAGAGCGGTTGCCGCCTCAGAAAAGGACTTTACGCTAGACCCGCGTCAGTCATTTAACCTGAGACAAGAGGGTATGCAATATTACCACCGCTATCTGAGCCTCCATCAGCTCAAGGATTATAGGGGTGTCATACGTGATACCAGACACAATCTTGATATCCTCAATTTCATTGCCAACTATGCCAATGCTGTAGAAAACATGACAAGTCAGCAACATCGTCCCTATGTCATGATGATGAATACCAGTGCAAAAATCATGTTAAAACTTGATGAGAATAACAAGACTGAAGCGCTGAGTATTCTTAAGGCCGGTGTTCGTCAGATTAAAAATGTCTATGAAAATGTATTAGATGATCCTCAACCAGATTTGAGTCCTGAGATTTTCCAATTGAGAGAATTACAACATCGAATTACTGATGATGGGGTTCCTACAGAATTACCGCCCATGGAGAAACTTGAAATTGAACTCCAGATGGCTCTATTGTCTGAGAATTACGAAGAAGCAGCCTCAATTAGAGACCAGATCGCCCGGTCATCTAAATAGACTTATCCTTTCTAAAAATTTATTCAGGTAGAATGAACGACCGATAGGTTGCCAGATTGACGATAGGTGGCTTGAATAGGTCCTGGAGTACCATTCCAACAGCACCAAGCGTTCCAGCCCTGTTCTTCAATGCACCAGCCTTTATCTTTACCACCTCTGCAGGAACCAGAAGTACATCTTCCTTGGCACTCCGTGTGGCAGCCTCAAGGACCAGTGGACATTTGTCAATAACCGGACCTCCCATAATGATCATTTCGGGATTGAATAGATTGATCACGCTGATCGTGAGTACCCCAAGAATCTCACCAAATTCACTCAAGGCTTCCAGAGCGAGTTTATCATCTTTTTTGGCTGCGGAGGCGATATTATTCAGACTGATTTCAGCATCTTTCAAGAGCGTGGAGCGTCCATTTGCACTCACTGCATTCTCCATGGATTTCTCAAGATGTCTTGATGTTAAAACTTCGCCAAATCGATGTTGGTCCTGGTAAAGGATAGGGAATTTTCCACGGTTTATCCCCCGGGCTGATATTTCGGTATAACCGACCTCACCTGCGGATGCAGTAATACCGCGATAAATATCACCATTGATAATGATACCAGCACCGATTCCTTCACCCAGCCAGATATAAACCACATTACGAGCGTCCTGTCCGGCCCCCCAATGATATTCACCCAGGGTAATGGTTTTTACATCATTCTCCATGTAGACTTTTGTATCCAGGGTATCTTCCAGGAACGTCTTTATGGGAAACCCTTCCCAGGCTTTTAATGAGTGGCTGGATAATATGGAACCACCATCATAATCAATTAATCCTGGTAATGCTAATCCAACACCCAGAATTGAATTCATCTTTTCCTCATCCCCAACCATCTTTTCAATGCTCTTTACTATACGTTGAAGGATTAATTTGGGATTTGAATTGTCGTTGAAATTTACAGTACCCTCATGGAGAACTTCGGCATTCATATTGGTCACCAGAATGGTGGCACGATGCAAATGAACCTCAACGCCTATGGCTAATCCGGCATCGGCATTGAATTCCAACATAACGGGGCGTCTACCTCCCTGGACTGTAGATTCACCCTTACCTATTTCAAAAAGGATATTGGTTCCCAGTAAGCGGCGAACGATACCCCCGATGATTACTTTTGAGACTCCCATGCGTCTGGCAACTTCAGACCTGGAAATAGGACCTTCATCACGGACAATTCTTAAGACGGAAATTTCATTAATTTGACGCACAAAATGGAAATTAGATTTTTTCATAACTCGCTCCAGGACCTCATATCAAAGACATTAATGGTCTTCTTAATCCAACAGTTTGTTGAGGCCAACTTTACAATCTTAGTTTTCAGTACTTATTCCCAGGGTAGTAAGTTAATCTTATTTACTTACTAATCCCAATGCTTTGTGCATTGCTTCGACACACAGGCAGCTTAGATTCAAGTGAAAGAAAAATAGACTTCAGCTTTGCAGGTCTATTTTCATATTAATGACCAGAATTTTTAATTAGAAGTGGTGTATCCCTTTTAATTATAGAGTGTTCGATTCAATATGATGAGGAATTACTTATGGGCACCTTTGTTTTGTTTGAACCAGCCAGTTTGTCATCATTTGGTCCCTTAACCCTACTCCAATCTGTGACAGAACTTCGCTATGGCATCTTCTCAAACCTTGAGCGGGCACAACATATATTTGGCAATGAACCGATTCAATTGTGGGTGCGACCCATTCTTGCAGAGGATCATACTGCCAAATACGAGACAGTTCCTATCAATAAAAATGCGGACGATTCAACAGTATTTCTAAATGCAGCCACACCAGCCTGGATATATTCCACCGCGATAGCCCGGATGGAGGATAAATCTGGTGTTGCTGTCGTCATCGGTGATACCATAGTTGCAGCCCGACCGGGTGTACCTATTGAATTCTCAAGTTCTTTTCACAAGCAGTTAGAGAAACTGGATCGCATTGAATGTGATTCTGAGATTTGTAATCGACAACCCAATTGGATATGGGATTATCTAGACTTTATAGCCCCTGCCCTGGAGTTTGATTTTGAAATCTGGAGGACGAACAATAACATCCTCACCAAAATTCCTGGAGACCTTTCGACCCTCCATGAGCGCAATATTTATATTCACAATACAGCCCAAATTGGAAAGTTCGTTCACCTGGATGCAAGCAATGGTCCAATCATCATTGATGCCGATGCTAAGGTCAGCCCTTTCTCATCGCTTGTGGGACCCATTTATATTGGAAAAAGAAGTACACTCAAGCCAAACACCTCAGTAAGACATTCTGTTATAGGTAGAGTGTGCAACCTGGGTGGGGAAATCAAGGGATGTATCATCCACCCCTATTCCAATAAAAGTCACGACGGATTTCTGGGTGACTCAATTTTGGGTTCATGGATCAATATGGGGGCTGGTACGACCACCAGCAACATGAAGAACAATTATCAACCCATCCGCGTTTCGTGGGATGGAAACAATTATGAAAGTGGTCGCCAATTTCTCGGATCAATTCTCGGCGATCACATAAAAACAGCCATCGGAGTTCGATTAAACACAGGGACCTTGATTGGAGCATTTTGCAATGTATTCCAGGCTGATTTTCCACCGCGAGCTATTCCCTCATTTTCCTGGGGCAACGGCACACACGAATTAGAAAAAGCCATTCAAACTGCAGAACTCATGATGAAACGAAGAAGTCTGGAGTTATCAGAAGCACAGAGGAAACTTATCAAAGCACTTGCTGACGATCACACACCCTTCATTCAATTCTAGCGTAATCACACAGTAACAGGAAACCCATGCATAATTCAAAATTCTTTAAGTCAATCCCCGGCTTACTCATCACTCTCATTCTTTACACCTGTGCGGCTCCTACGGTCAATGTCGATGCTTCTCCCTGGGCCGTCAAAACATTGAAGAAACTCACACTCCGCCAGAAAATTGCCCAGATGCTGGTGTATCATATGAATCTGGACTATCGCTATGCCAATGAGAAGCGATGGAACGAAATCCAGGATATAATCAGTGCGGACGGCATGGGATCTGTCCTGGTCTGGGGTGGCGATGCCACGGCTTCCCTGAGCATCCTCAATGATATGCAGAATCAATCAGAACTCCCCATTTTGGTTCAGGCTGATCTTGAATATGGTCTAAGAGGGCGTTTTGATGTGGGCACTGAAATCCCCTGGCCTATGGCTTTAGCTGCTACTGGTGATCCGGATCTTGCATATGAGGCTGGCAGAATTACGGCTCAAGAAGGACGAGCGTTGGGAATACATCTGGCACTTGCTCCTGTGGTGGATGTGAACAATAACCCCAATAATCCGATCATCAACCGCCGGGCATTCAGTGAAGAACCGGATCAAGTATCCCGCTATGCAACTCGTTTTGTTGAAGGACTACAGAAACACGGGATGTTAGCGACTGCAAAACACTTCCCGGGGCACGGTGACACCCAGACAGATTCACACAGCAGGCTGGCAAAAATCCCAGATGATTCGACCCGATTGTGGTCCATCGAACTAAAACCTTTCCAGGCTATGATAGATGCTGGAGTGGATGTGGTCATGTCAGGTCACCTTGATGCAGGTGAATATCAAATGGAACCAGGTATACCATCCTCCCTCTCACCTTTCTGGCTCCAGGACATTCTTCGAACCAGAATGGGATTTAAGGGAGTAGTCATCACAGATGCCATGGCTATGGGTGGTATTGTGAACAAATTCTCTGACCGCTATGCCTTGATTCAGACCATCAAGGCTGGTTCCGACATGATTATTCAAAATTACGATTACAAAGGATCTATCGACTTCATTGAAGAAGCTGTACATGATGGACTGCTTTCAGAAGCTCGTATCGATGAGTCAGTATTGCGTATCTTAACCCTGAAATCCAAAATCGGTTTGGATAAGCACAAGCTCACCAGCTTATCCGCCATGCATAAACACCTGAGCACTGAAGAAAATGTCGCAGCCTCAAAAACGATCATGCGCAAGGCAGTGACGCTCGTTAGAGACAGCCTGGATATGATTCCCCTTAAGGACACCAGGGATGACACAATTTTCGTCATTGATGTGAAGGATTATTCCAATGACCACGATTTGAGTACGATCCGTGCTTACCTGAACAGTGCCCTCCCCCATGTACAGTCTTATGTCGTGGACAATACAGATTCACAGGACTACTATGCCACGGTTCTCAGTAGCATCCCAGATTCTTCCAGGGTTATTGTAAATGTGTTCAGCAGCATCCGCATGAATAAGAATCGAGTCGCCCTGAATGAGAAGCAGAGTGACTTCATTCAATCCATCCATGCCAAAACGCCGAACATACTGATCAACAGCCTTGGGTCACCCTACCTCATAGATGCTGTTCCTGACGTTCCTGCCTATATGGTATGCTTCAGTGCGCAACGGGAAATGCAGCGCGCCCTGGCCAAGGCTATTCTGGGACAGAATAATATTTCAGGAACCTTGCCGATCTCCATACCAAATGTGGCATCAAGAGGAGCAGGTAATAAACGATCTGCGATTCCAATGGCTACTGTCTCGACCGCAGTCGAGCAAAAGGATGAGCATGTAGATAAACTTCTATTCCATGTTTCTCCTGAAGAAGTCGGATCTGACCCAGGGAAGATTATGCCACATATTAAGCAAGCCATGGAAGAACAAGCCTGGCCTGGTGGGGTTCTCCTGGCCGCCAAGGATGGAAAGGTTTTCCTCCATGAATATTTCGGGTCACATGTCTATGGTGGCGAGAGAAATACCTACCGAGGTGATATCTTTGACCTGGCTTCTGTGACCAAGGTGATTGCCACGACTTCAGCTGCTATGAAACTCTACGAAGAAGGGAAGTTAGACCTGGATACAACAGTTGTCTCCTACCTCCCAAGATTCGCCGGTCCAGATTCCCTCAGCGATTCACTAAAACAAACCATTACGGTTAAAAACCTTTTGACCCATACTGCAGGAATGCAGCCTTTCAGGAGGTTTTTCGCAATGGAGCCACCAAGCCAGGACGCATTGGTGGATAGCGTACTGGAATCTGCTCTCGATACCATTCCAGGAACAAAATACAGGTACTCAGATATTGGTCTTATCACATTAGGTAAAATTATTGAGAAGTTGGCAGGTACTAACCTGAAGACATTTACTGACAGCGTTATATTTGATCCTCTTGAAATGACTGCAACGAACTATTTGCCAGAACATTCAAGAAATAGAATTGTACCAACAGAATACAGCTGGTTTGACAGTTCACTTATTCACGGATATGTGCATGACGAAAATTCCCATTCACTGGGAGGTGTAACCGGACATGCTGGACTCTTCTCTACGGCAATTGACCTTGCCCGTTTTGCACAGATGATGTTGAATAAGGGTGTGCTGGGAGATGTTCGTATTTTCAATCCTGAGACCATTGAATTGTTCACCCGTCGAGCCAACATGTTGGATGAATACAATTCGCGGTGTCTGGGTTGGGACAGTCCTGAGGGAATAAGTTCTGGGGGTCCATATTTAAGTATTAATAGTTTTGGGCACACCGGGTATACCGGAACATCAATCTGGATTGACCCAGACAATCAGATGTTTGTCATTTTGCTAACAAACGCTGTCCACCCCCATCGTAGCTACAAGTATCCCAATTATTTTGATTGGCGTCAACGGGTTCATGCCTCGGTCTATGAGAGTCTGGGTTTCACCGAGATCACCCCTAAGGTGGAATGGCGTGAGCGATGGGTGAAAGAACAAAGGCATCAGAGTCGGTGGTGGTACAAGCTTTTTCATAGAAAGAACTAGCCTCAACCACATCTTCGCGAGTGAGGTACGAACATGGCTGCGAGAGAGGGATTGCTTCGTCAAAGTGTTCCTCGCAAAGACGGAGTTATCAAATAAATGAATATCAGGAGTAGAGATGCACATAAAAATTAGACCCCATAATTCAGCTTCCCTTGAGCGCTACCAAAATCATGGGCATTATCATGCTGGTGATGCAGGACTGGATTTGTTCATAATGGAAGACACTGTCATAAGAGCTGGTGAGACGGTTCCCCTTAAATTGCAAATCTCCTGCGAAACAGCCTCTGGTCAGCCCTACTATCTCATGCCCCGTTCAAGCATCTCCAAGACCCCTTTACGGATGTCAAACTCCATTGGGCTAATTGATGGTGGATATCGAGGAGAGATCATCGGGATGGTGGACAATATCAAGACTGAGGATTACCAGGTATCAGCTGGCGATCGTCTCTTTCAGCTGGTTGCCATGGATGGTTCAGCCATCACATTTGAGTTGGTTGAATCTTTGAGTGACACGAGCCGCGGTACCGGTGGTTTTGGGAGTACAGGGAACTAAACCTTTTCTTCGAGGGAGATTCGCCCTCTATGATTCTCTGAATCGCTTCCCGGTATTGTCCTTCAATTCTACCCTTTTCTCCTGTTTACCCGGGAGTTTATCAACACATATAAATCAATATGTATACTTATCATA
>JAERTJ010000113.1 GCA_016844945.1 Fidelibacterota bacterium
GCAATAATCTGTTCCACTCCCTGTTGAATACTCTGATGGTCATTTTCAATCACAATATCTGCAGATAGGGGTTCCTCATAGGGGGCATCAATTCCAGTAAAATCTTTGATCTTGCCGTCACGGGCCATTTTGTAAAGTCCCTTCGGATCTCGACCCTCAGCAGTTTCCAGCGAAACTTTGACATAGACCTTGAAAAAGTTCAACGGGGTAATAATACTCTGAGCATAATCCCGGTTTTTTCTGAGGGGTGAAATGAATGAAGTCAGTACTATCATACCAGATTCGGCGAAGAGTTTGGCTGCCTCAGAGACACGGCGGAGATTCTCGTTTCGGTCTTCTTCAGAAAACCCGAGTCCCGCATTCAGTCCATGTCTAACGTTGTCTCCATCCAAAACAGTTACCTGATAACCCCGCTTGAAAAGTTCTTCCTGGCAAGCCATGGCAATGACGGATTTCCCTGAAGCGGAGAGCCCTGTAAACCAAAGAACTGCTGATTTGTGCCCATTTTTTTCTTCGCGTTGGGAGAGTGTTATGGACTGATCGTGATAGGTGATATTGGACATATAGGTATTCCTTCTGCTATGAAATTTCAACTCTAATGATTAATTGTTGCGAAGGGTGGTAATTCTCTATCCTTCTCAGAAAGGAGGTGTTCATCTATCGGAAAGGGCCATGGGATATCTAAATTGGGATCATGAGGATGAATTCCAGCATCTGAATCAGGATCATAAAAATTGTCGGTCTTGTACTGAACGATTGCATTCTCGCTAATCACTATGAATCCATGTGCGAATCCCTGGGGGATAAAGAACTGTTCATGATTGTCTTCTGATAATACAACTGCCACATGCTGCCCGTATGTAGGAGAATCAGACCGAATATCCACTGCCACATCCCAAATTTCGCCTTGAACCACGCGCACAAGTTTTGCCTGGGCATGGGGTTCTTGCTGGAAATGAAGACCACGCAATACCCCCCGCATTGATTTGCTCTCATTGTCCTGCACAAATTTCACACCGGGGAGAAATTCATCGAAGTCGTTCAGGTTGTAACTCTCTTTGAAATAGCCTCGTTCATCTGCGAAAACAGTTGGCTCTATGAGGAGAACATCGGGGATGGATTGGGGAGTGACTTTGAATTTCATATGATAACTATACTCTCTTTGATAAATGCTAATCAGGAAACACTAAAATGGAACGAACTCAATTTGACTCAAATTCGACCCACAGGGGAGAAATCCCGCTCTGATCCATAGCCACTATCTCCTCGTGATATACAAACCACATATGTGATTCGTAGTTACACATATATGTGGGGCTCATGCTTTGCTCAGGTTCTGGGTTTTCTCGCTTCGCTCGAAAATTAATATTGGCGGTTCCTTATTGCTTGGTCAATCCTTTATCTGACTAGAGATTCTCAATATCTGCAATTTTTAATCCCTGGCGTTTTTCAAGGGTCTGGACGAAATGGGAGGCATCCAGCATGGAGTCAAAGGTTCCTGTGTCCAGCCAGGCGAAGCCCCGCTGCATGATCTGGACCTGGAGGGCCTCCTTTTTCAAATAGTGCTGATTCACCGAGGTTATCTCAAGCTCACCCCGAGCCGAAGGCGTTGTATTTTTGGCAACATCAATGACTGAGTTAGGGTAAAAATACAAGCCTACTACCGCAAAATCACTCTTGGGTTCTTCAGGCTTTTCCTCAATTGAAATAGCCCGCTGGTCGGCATCAAATTCGACCACACCATACCTTTCAGGATCTTCAACATGGTAGGCAAAAACCACCGCATCATCCTGTTCAGCCACAATGCGTTTGCTTTCCTTCAGCATATCGATCAAACCATGGCCAAAAAAGATGTTGTCCCCAAGAATAAGACACACATCATCATCCCCGATGAATTCTTCTCCCAGGATAAATGCCTGAGCCAATCCATCAGGACTGGGTTGCACGACGTAAGAAAACGTTGCATTAAATCTCGATCCATCGCCCAAAAGCTGTTCAAACCGTGGTAAATCCTCAGGTGTCGAAATAATCAAGATTTCCTTGATTCCCGCCAATAACAGAGTTGACAAAGGATAGTAGATCATGGGTTTATTGTAAATGGGGAGTAGCTGTTTGGATACTACTCGAGTTAATGGATGTAGTCGGGAGCCAGCGCCACCGGCTAATACGATGCCTTTCATTTTATAATCCTTATGATTTTTAATCTAACCAACAATCTATTCTGATTCTATTTCGAATCCGCAGGATGAGAAATCCCGCTCTGCCCCTCAACCACCAGCTCCTCCCAATGAGGATTTGACCTCTCAATTAACTGAATTTTCTTCTCTCTCCGCCATTTCTTTAAAATCCGTTCCCGTTCCAAAGCTGCATTTGGTCCATCAAATGTCTCATAGTAAACAAGCTTTGTCATTTTGTATGAGGACGCAAAACCTTTGCTTCCAGTCCGGTGTTCATTAAGTCGTCGATTGAGGTCATTTGTCATTCCAATATAGAGGCGACGATTATTATTTGTAAGGATGTATGTATAGTAGGTTCGTCGTCTGGTCAAGGTTCTGGGTTTTCTCGCGTTCGCTCGAAAAATAGTATTTCAAGTCTCTTGTTTATGGTCTGGACCTTAAATGCCCAGTCGCTCTTGTTCGTAAATTTTCTTTTCCTGGAGCTTGGTCCACCACTCCTGATTGTCGAGATACCACTGGATGGTTTCCTTGAGACCGGCTTCAAAAGTGTGGGATGGTTCCCAGCCCAACTCCGATCGGATTTTGGAAATATCCATGGCATATCGAACATCATGGCCTGGTCTATCGGTTACATACGTGATTTGTTCGCGATAGCTCTTGCCAGTCGAATTAGGCTGTAATTCATCTAGGATGGCACAAATACTTTCCACCACTCGGAGATTGGTTACTTCCTCTTCCCCTCCTACCAGATAGGTTTCACCCAGGTTCCCATTCTGGAAAACATTATAAATGGCATCACAATGATCTTCCACATGGAGCCAATCACGGATGTTCAAGCCGTCTCCATAGATTGGAAGTGGTTTGCCTGAAATAGCATTGATCACCATCAGGGGAATTAATTTTTCAGGGAATTGATATGGGCCATAATTGTTGGTGCAATTGGTAAGTAAAATAGGGAAATCGAAAGTCCTGCCCCAAGCGCGGACCAAGTGATCTGAGCCAGCCTTTGATGCTGAATAGGGCGAACTGGGATCATATGGAGTGTCAATTCTGAATAGCTCATCTTCGCCCAATGAGCCAAAGACTTCATCGGTGGAAACATGCAGGAATCTGAAAGTTTCTTTTTTATTTCCCTTCAGACCTTTCCAATAATTGTGCATTCTATCTAAGAGTATGGCAGTTCCCACAACATTGGTCATGATGAAAGGTATGGGACCATCAATGGAGCGATCTACATGTGATTCCGCCGCAAAATGGATAATGCCATCAGGTTGAAAATCCTCGACTACAGATTGGACTAAATCTGCATCTGTGATATCGCCTTCAACAAACTGATAGCGAGGATTTTCAGTCACTGAAATCAGGTTATCCAGGTTACCAGCGTAGGTCAGTTTGTCCAGATTGAGGATGTGATTGTCGGTTTCTGCGATTTGTTTGAGAATGAAGTTGCTGCCTATGAATCCAGCTCCACCTGTGACG
>JAERTJ010000114.1 GCA_016844945.1 Fidelibacterota bacterium
ATAGGGCGCTATCCTTTTTATGGCAATACGAACTACCCCCGTTTTTTACCCAAAACAGGCTCCGCCACTTGTCAAATCTCCCAAGCCATTACTCAACAACACTTTCAATGAATTTTAACTCAGGTTTCGGGGGAACTTCAACAATGGATGCATGCCGGAGCAGGAATTATTCATAGTGAGCGTCCCTCTCAAGCCATGGCTGAGCGGAATGGAAGATCGGAAGTAGTTCAACTATGGATAAATTCACCTGCTTCAAAAAAATTAGTCCAACCAGATTATCAATACATCCCGGACTCTGATATTCCCACATTTTATTCAGAAGATATGCAATTCAAGAACAAACTTATCGCAGGTAATTATAAAGAGCATACTGGTTTAATACTTGCCCAAAGTGAATTGCTTGTCCTTTGGACTCGCGCTGACAAAAAAGCGACACAGGTTATTACTCCACCTGATGGATTTAACGTCATGTTGTATGTTGTACATGGAGAACTAAGAATATCAGGCTTCGGTAAAGTGATAGCTGAGAGCCTGGTTATCTTTGACCAAGACAGAGGGGATATCGAAGTTTCAACTGATTCAGGTACCCAGTTTATATTCCTAAGTGGTGAACCTCTGGGAGAAAATGTGGTTCAACAAGGACCTTTTGTCATGAATACTACCACTGAGATACTTGAAGCCATGCGGGACTATCAGATGGGAAAAATGGGAGTGTTAATTGAAGAAAAGTGAAAGCCCTGTGAGAAAATATTCAAACGGAGAAATAAACATTATCTGGAAACCAGAATTGTGTATTCACGCTGGCAGTTGTGTAAAAGCGCTGCCTGAGGTTTATGACCCTAAATCAAGACCCTGGATTCAAGCTAAAAATGCCTCGACAAAGGAACTTAAAGCTCAAATTGCTACCTGTCCTTCAGGAGCTCTATCATTTGAGTCCCATGATGAATAGTGGGGCAAACCACTGGTAAATCGCAGGACCTCACAATAGATAGGATTATCTATTGTGAGGGAGCCAAACTTCGTCATCCTGAGCCTGACCACCGTACTCCATACTTCAGGAAGGCGGGCGGAGTCGAGGGAGATCCCATAATCCGCAAACCAGTTTGATCTCGCCTTGCTCGATTGAAAACTGGTTACCCCTAACTAAAATCACCCGACATGAATACTTCGATGCATGATCTCCTGTTGGCAGGAAACGCTTTCTTCCTCAGAAAGATTTTGTATCTCCTCCATAAGGTTTTCATCCCCCTCCGCTTCCAACTGAGAGGCAACATGATTTAGGATATACTCTGGGATGATTGCATTAAATAATTCATATTCCTCTTTTAAATATTGAGCAGACTGGTAACAACTCGGAGGTAACTCAGGGATTTCTTTCGCTGGTTTGGTTTCAGGTCCTAGATACCTTTTGTTTGCCAGTTTTAGTGAAACATCGCCATGCTCTAACCCATAACTGATTGCCATGGTCATTCCAGCCAGCATTAAGTGAATAAAGGCAGATCCATCGGCACTTCGCAACTCTATAGTCTGTCGCTTAAAGGGTGAGATGTATTTATCCTTGAGACGGTGATTAATAACAGATGCCATATCTTCCCCATGGCGCCAACCAAGCGGGACACGGATCAAAGCAGATCGATTGAAATCACTCCAAAATAGTTTGGTTGGCGATTCCTGACCGGGTACTAACCTCAGGTGAGAGGAAGCAATGGTGTTACCAAATGCAGTCAATGATGGTGCATACCTGAGAAGACCACCCACAGCCTGTTTGGCGGTCTCCGAGAGCGCTCCGTCAGGCTGGGTCATGATATTGTTATTCTCTTTCAATAGCTCGAGGTGAAAATGAAGCCCTGTTCCAGCATAACCTGCCTCCAATTTGGGAGCAAAGGTGGCAAGCAGGTCATACTGAGCCGCTACGTTTCTGATAATGTATTTTGCCAGGCTTAGATAGTCCGCCGCCCATTCAATAGGTGCAGGTAAAAACTCTACTTCAAACTGTTCACCATATTTACCATCCAGAATCGGGTTTTGGCTCTCAATGGCTCTGATGGTTCCAACCTCTGAGTGTCCATATTTCACATGAGCCGTGATATCCGAAATAATCTCCAGCATTTCTTTAACCACATCAAGATATCTTGAAAAGGGCTCAGAGGCATGATAGCCACCCTGGAAGGGCATGGGATAGTTTTCTTCTTCCTGATCACCAATGAGATAGAACTCCAATTCACCCAATGCCCATAGATCATACCCATGGTTTTCCTTAAGCGATCTAGCCGCCCGCATCAGAATGTTATCAGGACAAAACTCAGCCAATTTTTCATCCTTATCCAGGAACCTGCACAGAAAGCAAATCCCCTTTTTATCAAAGGGGTCTATAAAAGCGGATGCGTATACAGGAACCACATAAAGATCTGAGGAAGAAGTCCCCACCATCCCCTTAAAAAGACTTGAACCATCAACCCGTTCACCTGCAGCCAATATCCGCTCTGCATAATTCATGGAGTTGACAGGCACGATCAATTGTTTCAGACGACCGTCACCAGCTGTATAGTGAAAAGTTATTCGTTTAATCTTATTCTGATTGATAAAGTTCAGCAGATCACTTCTCTGCAGATTTTTTGGGCTGATACCCAGAATAGTTGCGACAGACAAACTCATATTCTTCCTCCTGATTCAACTCAATCTATTGTAGCTTGAATACTGAGCAATAGTGTTTTTCAGTTCTTCTTAACCATTTACATCATCAAATATCTCACACTCGTGAAAACTATTGAATTGACCCATGCCAGAATTATACTCTTCAAGAGATATTACTACTTTCAAGTTAAGGAACCTTCATGAAGCATTTCATACCCCTTTTTATCAGTCTATTTATATTTAACTGCTCAATCCCCATGCTACAGCAGCAAGCAACCATCAGTGAACAAGAGCTATACGATCATGTCGCCTATTTAGCCTCCGATGAACTTGAAGGTAGAAAACCAGGAACCCTTACGGGGAAACAGGCTGCAACCTATATCATGGAGCATTTTAATCATATAGGGCTGACACTCCTCGGTGAAGATGGCTATCAATATTTTGATGTGGTTACCTCCGTATCCCTGGGCCCCAACAATCAGTTAACTGCAGAAGGTGTTGAAGGAATCCCGGGAGAAACCTATACTCCAACCGCATTCTCATCCAATAAAAGCCTGGATGCAGCGATGGTCTTTGCTGGT
The DNA here is from genome assembly GCA_016844945.1 of Fidelibacterota bacterium. Taxonomy (GTDB): domain Bacteria; phylum Fidelibacterota; class UBA8477; order UBA8477; family JABMPR01; genus JABMPR01. The sequence goes on from JAERTJ010000114.1 coordinate 3,216, forward strand.
TACGGTTTTCAAATCGAGAATGACTCCATGCAGTGGAATGATTACCAGGATATTGATGCTGACGGAAAATGGGTCATGGTACTTCGTGGTACACCTGAGAACGATGCCCGGCAAAGCAAATATGACAAGTATTCCGCACTGAGACACAAACTTCTTGTAGCCAGAGACAATGGAGCCGCAGGCTTAATTTTTGTCAGTGGATTAAAATTTGATGCCAATGATGAGCTCATTGACTTAAGAATTGACCGCAACTTGAACATGGCAACCCTTCCTGTCATTCACGCAAACCGAGAACTTGCAGACCAATTATTAGCTGGCTCTGGAAAAACTATTGAAGATCTGGAAACCGTACTTGACGACCAATTAAAACCTCAAAGCTTATCGCTTGATCTGGAGATTTCTGGCCAAACAGAAGTGATCCAGCAGGAAGTCACCACACAGAATGTCATCGCAATGCTTCCAGGAAGCGATCCTGAACTGAAAGACGAATTTATTGTGATGGGCGCACACTATGATCATCTCGGTTGGGGAGGTAAGGGCTCTGGATCGAGAAGACCAGATACCAGCGCCGTCCACAATGGAGCTGATGATAATGCTTCTGGAGTTGCAGCAGTTCTTGAAATTGCAGAGCGGCTGGCATTAGGAAAATCTGCACCCAGGCGATCCATCCTATTCATGGCATTTGGCGCTGAAGAGATGGGTTTACTAGGCTCAAAATTCTTTACCTCCAACCCCCTCATCGAAAAGAAAAATATTAAACAGATGTTTAACCTGGATATGGTTGGCAGACTTGACACAGAGAACCCAACCTTAACGGTTGGGGGCACTGGCACTGCGGATGGCATTGAAAACCTGTTAACAAGCCAGGCAGAAGAGCGTGATTTCAATTTATCCATGACTCCAGATGGGTATGGCCCCTCTGATCATGCTTCATTTTATGTTGAGGATATCCCAGTCCTCTTCTTCTTTACGGGTATTACAGAAGAGTATCACACCCCTGCAGATGATGTTGAAACCATCAATTTTACTGGAGAAAAAGAGATTTCTGATTACGCCTATGATTTAATAACCAGCATCGCATCCATGGATGAAACCTTCACCTATCAAGAGGCAGGTCCCAAGACACCACCTAAGGCTGGCAAGCGAGGTAAAGTGAAAATGGGGATCATCCCTGATTTTGCTGCTTCAGATGCCAAGGGTTTCCTTATCGGAGGGATTGTTCCAGGTGGACCAGCAGCAATGGCTGGGATGAAGAAGGGAGATGTCATGGTAGCCCTTGAAGGATTATCAGTCATGAATGTATATGATTACATGGGTCGTATGGCTGAAGTGAAACCAGGGCAACGCATCACAGTTGAAGTCATGCGCGGAGATGAAAAAGTAATTCTGATTGTACAGCTATAGGAAGTGAAAATGTCAAACAACACAAAATTGCAAGCCACCCTCCTCTGGGTTTTGGCAATCATCGTCACACTGTCTTCAGTCGTATACCAACGCAAAACCGGACCAACCTATCCTGTAAGTGGTGAGCTGGAATTCGATGGGAAGACCATCAGTTATCACCTCATGCGGTCTCAGGACACAGGTAAAAATGCGCCCATCGAGCTGGGTGTACCCGATGCCGGGTTTCATGCCATTCTTAAATGGAAACGTTTTAAGAGTCACGATGAATGGAGAATGACACCCTTTATGATGGAAGATGGGAAGCTCATTGCATCTCTACCATCCCAACCTCCTGCAGGCAAGATTATTTATGAGGTTAGTCTGGCAAACCAAAGAGGCGAGTCCATCGCCTTGACTGAAGAACCGGTGATCATCCGATTTAAAGGTTCAGTTCCAGCAGCAGTACTCATTCCACACATCTTGTTCATGTTTGCAGCCATGCTTATGGCCACCCGAACCGGGCTGGCATCTTATGTTGAAAGCCCCTCAACACTGCGCTACACTTTTTTAACTGGATTGTTTCTACTTCTGGGTGGATTGATCCTGGGTCCCATCGTCCAGAAATATGCCTTTGATGCATACTGGACAGGTTGGCCCTGGGGAACTGATCTAACCGATAATAAAACAGCAGTGGCTTTTATCGCCTGGGCACTTGCAATCTGGAGGCAGAAGAAGATGGGAACTGCCAAAGCCTGGATTATTTCAGCCGCCGTCATAACTCTGGCGGTCTATCTCATACCCCATAGTGCCTTTGGGTCTGAATTGGATTACACACAGACCGAGCAGTAGGGTTTATTCAGGCTTTGAAGTGATCTCCAGGGTGTAAAGAACGCCGTTGTCAGAACTTAAGGAAAAATTTCCTCCCAGCTGATCAACGATCAATAATTGGATTAAACGCAAACCCAGGCTTTCTGGGTTTGTTGTTTTGAGGTCTTCCGGCAAACCCACGCCATCGTTACTGATTTTTATCCTAATGCGCCCCGAATCCAACGCTTCCATATGAAAGTCTATAGTTCCTTTTCGTCCATCAGGAAAGCTGTGTTTAAATGCATTCGTGATGATCTCATTTAGCGCCAAGCCAACGGGTACAGCTTGATCGAGATCCAGCTCAACGGGTTCACACTCAAAATTTATTTTTATCTGACCGTCAACATTCGCATAAGAATTCTTCAATTGCGACACAAGTGTGGGCAGGTACTGATCTAGCCTGATTGTCTCCAGGTCGTCACTTCTATATAGCTGTTCGTGGACCAGGGACATGGAATAGATTCTTCTCGATATCTGCTCGAAAACATCATCACTTGGTTTCCTGGTTTGCTCTCTTGCCTGAAGATTGAGCAAGGAGATGACCACATTCATATTGTTCTTTGTTCGATGATAAACTTCTTTGAGAAGAACTTCCCGCTCACCCAGAGCCTTTTGAGTGCTTTTTTGAGCCGATTTTCTGACTGCCACTTCCGTTTCCAGTTCGGAAGTACGTTCAGCGATAGTATACTCGAGATCTGCGTTTATAGATTCGACCTTCTCTTGTTCCTTGTGCAACTCATAACGGAGTTTAAAATCACTTCGCCGCAACATTTCAGTAAAATAGCTGCCAAACATGAGCATAATATTTGACCCGATAAGGAAAAAGTAATTATTGATTGTCATAGAAACTGGAAGGTTTGTGAAAACTTGAATTGAAATGACATATGCGGCAACTACAATTCCACCTGCGACAGAAGCCCAATAGAACCTCAAGCCCATAATCATATAACAGTATATGAGAACAATGATAATCCCTGCATAGTATGATGCAGTGTAGAAGGGGGAAATGAGTGTCATGACAACAATCCCACCACCAGATGCCAACACGCCCAGGGTGATTAATAATTGATTATATTTCCGAAACAACCGGGTAAAGGTGAGCATAAATAAAATCAAAATAGCGGGTGCCACAAACCCGAAACGAATCCACATCATTTCGGTTTTTACATCGGGAACAACCAGATAATCTAAAATGTGGTAAAGACTATATACCAGTACCCCCAGGATGACTGCAACTCTGGTTCTAAGAATCGTCTTTTCAAAATAATCATCAAGAAAAGCAGCTTCAATGCCTGGTTCAAAACGCAATACATGAAGATATTTATTAAGCAGGTGAAATTGATTCATTTTAGTTCATCTACTCTAGTTTAGAATCCAGTTCACCTTATATTGAGAATCGAACAAGCCCATTAAGGATATCATCGCCTGTTAACGAAAATTCTTTACCTGCGTCAAATGAATTTGGGATAAATCTTACCAGTAGCGTTCTAGATGAATTTGTCCTGGAGATTTCCTGCTATGCTCTTTATAGCCTTCGCCTTCAAGAACCTCCGCCATGGTGTCAATCATACTTGGATTGCCACATAAAAAGAAGTGGGTATTGTCAGGCGTTGGAAGCAATCCGGACTTTTCTTGAACGATGCCTCTCTCCCACAATTCCTGAATGTAGCCACTCTCACCACCCCATTCGATATGCTCCAGATTGGGTCGGGTTATAGCAGGAATGTAGGTAAAGTTACTACATACGTTAGCGATGGTATTGAGTTCAGAACGATACCCCAAATCCCAGCTATGTCTGGCACCGTGGACAATGATGTATTTCCGGTGTGTATTGCAGGGAAGGTTCTCACGCAGCATACTCATGTAGGGAGCGAGACCTGTTCCAGTCCCCAGCATGACGATGTTAGAATCAGGTTCGGTCATATCCAGAGTAAACATCCCTGAAAATTTCTGAGACAGAAATATTTTATCACCAGGATTTAGTGCAAAGATTCTTGGTGTCAAAGCACCCGAACGTACCATGGTAATATAAAATTCGATGTAGTCCTTGTTCACGGATGAAGAAGCAATTGAATATGCCCGCCGGATCAGCTTGTCAGGGTCCTTCAAGGCATCTTCCTCATCTGAAAATTGGTGACGAGGAGCAGTTCCAGGCAATCCAAGTACGGTAAACTGACCCGCCTTAAAATCAGGTAGTTCCCAGCCCTCTGGCACAATGCGCAGGATGATGAGACCTGGAGAAACTTCAATTTTTTGGGATACAACGGCATTCATGGATAATTTTTGCATTGGATTGTCTCACAATTTCTTCGTTTTAGTGTTATTAATTATTGATTTAAGCTGGTTGGCATTTTTGATCGCCTGCCCCCTGGCATGATTATTAAATGAAATATAAGTCGTCTTTGCCTGTTGAGCCATACTTGTGATCCTGGGAAGCCATTCCTCTAATTCCTCCCGGGAATACTCATAGTCGTAACGGCTCACGTTGTCCCCCCCCCACCAGTTGGCCTGGTTGCGACCGTGGAAGCGAAGATAAGCTATATCAGAGGTCACAATATTAAAATCGGGCATCCCACCAGAAACTTTTGGGGAATCCAGCAGAGATATACCCCAATCGTTCTTTTTTAACTCTTGAAACACTGACGCTTTGATCCAGGCTGGATGCCTGAATTCAACAACCAATGGTAAGGGATGAAGGTCTTGCAACAACTCATTTAAATAGATACGGTTTTCAGGTGAATAAGCAAAAGAGTAGGGAAACTGAAGCAGAACTGCCGAGAGATGTTCATCCTGTTGGAGCATGGAAACAGCTTTAATAAAATCTTCTCTAGCTGCCTTTGCAGGTATCCGGTCATGAGTCATGGATCGATGCGCCTTGATGGCGTATTTCAGGGGATGCTCAAGAAATTTTTCCATCTGCTTTTCCTGGGGCATGCGATAGTAGCTGAAGTTCAGCTCACAGAATTCAAAATGCGCTGCGTAATACTCCAGCCATTTTTCCTGGCTCAAATCCTTTGGATAGAAGGGTCCTTTCCAATCTGGATAAGAAAACCCGGAGGTTCCGATAACTATTTTCGCCTCTTTCTGACCCATGACTATACCTTATCTACTTTGGAAAGAAAGTTACCCAGCATATCCTGGTATAAACTAGTTCTAATTGAAAGCGCAAACCACGTTAAATATGAGAGCGCTATCCGTATATGTATATCATTTGGAGTGGCTACCCTAACTCCGCTGTGATACGACTCACAATCATAATAATCCTGAATTTGGGCTAAATTTTGCCAGATATCTAATATTAGCCCTTATGAATACTGCATTTAGACAAATATTCGTTAGAGCCCCAGTCTTTATTCAAGACATTTATTATCCCATTTTTCCTTCTACATACAAATATTTTATTCTCACATAAGTGAGGCAGAGTTTAGATTCAACTGCTGTTTCGGGGGAAATTCCTGTAAATAGCAGTATTGGAAGACTGGTACTCCGGTACTTTTAGCAATTGTAGGAAATTGAAAACGCTAACATTGAGGATCAAATGATTCGAAAATCACCACATCTTAAGCTGCAACTTGTATTGCCTCTCCTGGCGCTCTTTGCACTGATCTCCTGTGACCTTACGCAGGAACCAAAACCACCAACCTGGACCAACACAATCGAGTTCCCACTCATCAACGAAAGTGTAGGTCTCGATGAGTTGATGGAGGACAACGAACAAATCAGCAAACAGCTCTACCAGAGTGGACCTGATAGTATCTATGCCTATTCTACTACGACCGTTATGGATACCCAGGAGGTTGGTGATCAGCTTGCTTTCGATGATATCACCCAAAGCTTCTCACAATCTGTGGATGATGTCACAGTCACAGGATCATCCATTAACCAGACCAGTGCCTTTGAGCCTGTTGGTGTTGATCCCATTCAGAAAGACATTGATTCAGAGCTGGGACCCATTGAATTGTCCGATATCCCAGCAACCAGCACCGATCCTTTTCTTCTGAATGAAATTTTTCCAGACGTAAGCGCTCTATTAAACCAGACAACCGCTATTGGTACTGGAGAATTAGAGCCAGTACTAAAACCATTTGAATTTTCAGATTTCTCATCCGCAGTTTTCCAGAGTGGATCCCTCGATATCACAATCAATAACAACCTGGCCATATTTTTAGGTAATCCAATTACCATCACGCTTAAACAGGTAGACGGTATTGACACAGTTGCCATTCCAGATGCCTCCGTGACATGGTCAACCCCTATTGCACGGAATACTTCTGCAACTCAAAGTATGGATTTGTCAGGTGTTACTCTACCTGGTGAAATTTTAGTTGAAGTCACTGGATCTACGATTGGGACGAACGGTGAAGTGATCCTTATTGACAATGCTGTTGTGAATTCAAGCTTCGATATTGATATCTCAGGTTCAAACCTGGTTGTAACCAGTGCTACTGCCAAAGTTCCTTCTCAAACGATCGAAGAATCTGGAACCATAGACCTGGCAGATTCTGAGAATAAAATTGAAAATGCCCAGATCAAAACTGGCTCTTTGAAAATTGAGATTGTCAATGACATGCAGGTAGAGTCAAACCTGGTCATCGATATTACTTCACTTGAAGATGGTACTGGAACTGCATTTACCACCACCATCCCTATTCCAGCAAACACCACGGTGCCTGATGTTAACAATATTGCCGGTTACAGTCTGGTGATGGATGTTAACACCCAACAGGTTGAATACAGTTACACCGTTGTGACAGTTGATACTGAAGATGATCTGGTAACCCTGTCTGAAACAGATCAGATTAGTGTAAGTATCTCGCTCTATGGTGAATCCGAGGGTGAACAAATCTTTTTTAACGAGATTACGGGTATCATCAAACCCCAGACCATTGAAGAAGCAGGTGATATTGCTATATCATCAGATTCCAAACTTCTCAATGCAGACATTTCATCTGGATCTATTTCCATTGATATTGATAATCAAGTGAATAAACCGGGTTTTGCTGGACTTCCAACCATTGTCCTGACCATTCCTGAATTGGTTGATGCAGGTTCAAACCCGCTTACAGGTACCATCACGCTACAGCCAAATCCAACACCAAATATTTTAGACTTTGATCTATCAAACTATACATTGGTCTTCCCGGATACTGCCACCCAGCTCCTGACCTATACAACTGTGGTCACAACTCCATCTGGAGAAATTGGACAATATGGACTGGAAGATTCAATCATCGTCGATATTGATGTGTCCGATATGGAGTTTGCATCAGTTACAGGTTATTTCTCACAGGATGCCATCGTTAATGAAGATGTGATAGAGCTTGATGAGGGTACCAAGTTGCTGGTTGCTGATTTTGAAACAGGTCATTTTCAACTCGCCATGACTAACAGGATTGGTGTGGTTGCTGATGTAAATTTCCAGATTAACGAATTCATTCACAAAACAACTTCACAACCCTTACAAATGAGTTTTAGACTTCAGGACGTGGACACACCACAAATTGATAGCCTTGATCTTGCTGAGTATAACTTGACGTTTGATACTGCTGAATTTGGTGTTGCTCAAGGTATTCACTATACCTCAACCGTATCTCTCCCCTCTGATGAATTGATGACTCTGGAGTTTGGGGATTCCATTGTGATTGATGTAGATATCTCTAACCTGGCAATGTTAAGCGTAACGGGACTCATTGAAGCAGACACTCTCATGATTGATGAGTCTGAACAAAGTATCGAAATGCCAGATATGGTAGCCGATCTCGAATTTGAAGAGGTCAATATTGATATCGACTTTAAGAGTGATTTTGATATTCCTGTTCAACTTACTTTAAACCTGGCTGGTAGAGATTCATTGGGTAACGACACAACTACCCCAATGGAAATTGTCCACACCCTCACAGCCGACGATCAAGTCATTCGTATCAATGCTGCAGATCTATTGAATAGTCACCCTGATGTTATCGTTTCAAGCGGAATGGCAATTATCGGTGGTGGGACGACCCCAAGTACCATCGCCAAAGGGCAACAAATGACACCTGTCATGGATATCACCGTTCCCCTTTCTCTGATAATTGATAATCCTCCGCTGATTGATATGGATAACAGTAGTTCGGACTCACCACTACCAGAGGATGGACAATTTTCTCTAGAAGAGGTCGTTCTTTATGCTGATGTATTGAATATGTTTGAGTTTGGAGCCTCCGTGGTAGTTTTAGCCAGCAATGACACCATGTCATTTGACAGCACTTCTGTTGCCAATATGGTAGCCGATCCACCAGATACATTGCTTACACTCGATCTATTGCCAGATGAGGATACACCACCTGATGATCCGAAGATCATTGCCCTGGGCAACAGGCAAATAGAATTGTTAGAGGAAAAATTCTTTATGCGTCCTGAGGTTCAACTCCTGGGCAAAAGTGATGGACCCTCAAGGTTCTTCACGACTGATTCACTGACGATTAAAGTTTGGGGTGCAATATCCTTAACTATTCATGGGGAGGAACTATAATGAAAACGCTAATCAAAGTTCTCTTATTATCCCTCCTATCCACTGCTCTCATCGCTCAGATAGATAGCACAACTACAGAAGAACCCTCGATAGACTCAATTGAGACGAGTGAAACTGTGGAAGCTGTTGAAACCATTGAAACTGAACCGATGGTTGAATCCGCAGATTCAACTGAATCTATGGAAGCAGCTGATTCCCTGGAAACACCAATGGAAGAATTGGTTGAAACAGATTCCACTGCCATAGATATGATGGTAATGGATTCAACAATCATAGATAGCATGGACATCCTGACAGAAGATATCATTAGTACTCCCGAGCCTGAAATGGAATGGGTACAAAATGATCCTAAGCCTGCAGTAATTGCAGCCCTCATGAATATGGGACCTCTGTATTTTTGGTCCAATGATGGCCTGCAAGGACTAGGGTTTGAGAGCTTATCCTATGTTACAATTCAGGATCCAGCCATGATTGCTATACGTGCCAATGACTGTATGGATATCGTCTGTCACCTACTGGCTACGGATAGTAGCGATGTGAATTATGTGGTAGTCGTGCCTGAAGATAGCAGTGATTACAAAATCTATGACACCATCACAAAGACTGTATTGATCGCGGCTCCAGGGGCAGAGATAGTGGAAGCTTTTAATGCTTTTGCCCTTGAACAAGCAGGTTCTGAATATTTGGCGGTCGCGTCAGATACAAGCAAAGTTGAACCTGTGATAGCCGTTGATCAAGGTGCACTGGCTCTGGCTGAAAAGCGCAAAAAAGTCAGGACCATCCGAAATCGTCAGTTCCGCTCTGTAGATGCGATTTCCGACAACCCTGCCAACCTCAAAAGAGATTTTGACAACAAGGTCAGCCTAAACCTGCTGCCAGATGTCAAAGTAAGTGTCCGCAACTCCCTCCTCACACCAGGCTGGTATACAGATTGGTGGACAACTGGTGATGTATGGGACGCTGCTACAAAGCGTGATTATCTTTCCACAATTCTAAACCAGGATATGGCACTAAATGTTGCACCTGAGTTCAACCTCATCGGTGTTCGTGTAGGACAATTTGGTGTCAATGTGTCTGCCAGATCACATATGAAAATGGTTCTTCCAGGAAATATGCTGGGACTACTCATGCGCGATATTTCATTAGATGAAACCATTGAGAATGGCGGATTGGAAATTGAAGCCATTCCACTTATGAGTAAGGCAACCTTATCCTATGGTCACACCATCCCCACTCCTATTGGTGATGTTATGCTGGGTGTCGGGCTAAACACCTATAAAGGCATTGGCTATATGAGGACAGTAAGCGATGACTTCTCAGCATTACTTACCCAAGACTCAGTATTTGTACATGCAAGAGGTGAAGCATGGCTCACTCAAGGCGGTTTAGAGGGCAGTGCAGATAGCATCGTCACCGATGACCTCGATATCATGAGTACTGGATCTGATATCAATCTTGGAATCGATATTGGAGCCATCATGGATCTTCATGGTTATTTGAACCAGGAAGTTGAAGTGCAGGTCGCCCTGAAAAATCTAGGTGCCAAGTATACCTGGTCAGGTCTGAGACATGAAGCCTGGACCATGGATATAGCAATGCCAGCACCAGGAAGTGCTGATACTGATAGCATGGAGCAATATCAAATGGATTCTACCATTGTTCTCGGCAATGATGAGACTCTGACCATTGATATTCCTACAGTCTTCAATGTTTTAGCCATCTACCAACCCCTTCCCTGGGTAATTGTAGGCCTTGGTATCGAAAAGGCATTTACAGATGAAGTTCGTTTTGGATATAGTCCAGATATTGAGTTGAACTATCAGCTCAACCTCTATGCAACTCCATGGCTGGATTTTAGCTACTACCGGGATACACAATATGGGGAGGCAGTTCATACCTTTGGAAGTGGATTCCATTTTGGACTCCTTGAAACGGGTCTAAAAGTTTCCTTCTTTAATGGATTGAATACAGATGCTAAGGGTATTGGATTTGGACTACATAGTAGTCTACACTTCTAAACCTGTAGTAAATCTATAAAAAAAAGACCGGGTGAATAACCCGGTCTCAGATCGTTGAGAAACCCGCCCTTTCGGTGGGTTTCTTGCTTTAGGGTGGTTTTAGACGGCAAAAACAGTTTTTGGTGAGTATGTGTATGAAAATGCTGGAACAAGCTTCTGAGAAGCCTGAGGGGTAAAAATACGTCG
>JAERTJ010000115.1 GCA_016844945.1 Fidelibacterota bacterium
CGGTGAACCAATGATCGTTGCAGTTTCTTTATTCAGCCTTGAAAATGTAGATATCAATTCTGTTCGCGTATCTTTCGATAATGTTGACGTGACAGCTTATTCATTGGTGACAACAGATCTGGTTACTTATAAACCAGATGCATTAAGTGCTGGTAAACACACCATATTTATCGAAATATCAAATATCTATGGTGTACGTCTATCATCTACTTCCTGGAGTTTTGATGTTCAAAGCCAGGCACAAAAAATATTTGATATGAGTGTTAATGGTAATTTAAATATCAGTACGCGAGCAGATCTCATAAATATTAGTACATCGGAGGATAGTCAGGTCGTGGCAGGTGATACTGTATTGGTACCCATCTATTCACCTACATCTCAATCTGTCAGCAGAGCAGACTTTTCAACAAATATCAATTTTGACTGGGCGAAAGTAAAAATATTTGGAAACCTGACATCCAAGGAAGACCCCTCTCTTCAACCTCAAAATCGATACGGACTCAAGGTCAGAACTTCATGGCTTAAATATACCCTCGGGGATGAAACACCTATGATGAATAGGCTGGCACTATGGGGGAAAAGGGTACGCGGTCATAACATTGATTTAAGATTTAAGTGGGTCAATCTCCATATTGTATCAGGACAAACTGCCAGATCAGTTATCGGGAGTGCCAGTTTTGATCCCCTGGGTGGTGAGTGGAAACGGAGTGGATATAGTTTCGAGCGAGGAATATTTGCCATTCGCCCCAGTTTCTTCTCTGGAAAATATTTTCAACTCGGTATGTTCTACGTTCATACCAGAGATAGTATCAATAGCGTTCCGTTGCGACCTGAAGGGTGGGATGCAACGACTTACTCTCAATTGGTTTTGAGTGAGGATGGCACAGAATCCATGGTTGGTTTTGGAGATGAAACCTATTTCCTGGATAGTACCCGATCCATACAATATTTCATGACTGGAAATAACCCCGAAGATAATATTGTTATGGGGTCAGACATCAAACTAGCACTGGATGATCACCGGTTCGTGCTAGAAGGCAGCATGGCTTTCTCTCTCTACAATAGAAATATTCTGGATGGACCCATCACGCGAGATGATCTGGATATGTATGGACTGTTGTCAGACACAACGGATGATGACACCATTGGTACAGGTACCCTTGATTTACCATTGGAATCACTGGATGCAGCCACTTCGAGTTTTGGGTTTATGCAAACAGACGGAAAATTTGATCCAGAAAAATTGGCTGAAATCTTTGTTCTCAACGAAAACTTAACACTTCCCCTGGACCTGGAAAATTTCACCAATGGAAACATCTTCAAAAGTCTCACAACCCTTGCCTTACACTTCGCAGCAAAAATGAATTATTATGGTCATTTTATTCATGTGGATTATCACCATGTTGGACCTGGATATAAAGCACTTGGCAGTCCTGTACTCCGTCTTGATGGAAAGGGCTGGAATGGCTGGAAGGTGACAGACAAGATCCGTATGCTCAATAACATGCTCTATCTCAATCTTGGATGGGAGTTGTATAAAAATAACACAACCTCGGTGGATCCTATTGCTGATCCGCGTCTGGCGCAAAATGCTTTTAATGGCGGCATCACACTCAACCCAGGACGGGGATTGCCTACCATCACGACCAATATGAAATTTTTCACCCGGGATAATAACATTGATGATACGACCCATACCACTCAACAAATTGGTGATGAAATCCAGGAGATCATTATTGATGATCGGGAGCTGAGTGAATCTCTCAGTTCTAACGTGAATATCACTTATGCAGTTGAAACGGGCCCCGTGAATAATACCATATCATTTAATATGATGCGTTCAAATATGGACAACATTGTTGTTGGAAGAGAAGGCTTGTTACGTCTCTCCAGCTTGTACGGTTTTAATCTCCGATCAGAATGGATGATCCCCTTGACCACGAGCCTGGCTATAAGGAATAATAGGAATCAGCTGTATGAGGACACTCATGCAAATCATCAGGCCAATACATTCAACACTTACAGAATGGGGGCTGGGTATCGATTATTCAATAACGACCTTGTCATCAGGGGTAGCGTTCAATACATGACCTTCAAAAACGAGAAATTTGTACTCGGCAAACTCGCATCTACCGAAAAATCTCAAATGAATTTCCAGTTCAACTCTCAGTACACATTTAAACCAGTAACAGTGGGTCCTACTACTATTAAATCAAGAGTTGTGGGTAGTTATGAGCAGCGGAGATATCAGAGTGATTTTTCAGACTATTCAGACAACATGGTCTCCGCTCGCTTAGAAATGACATTTTAATACGCTCTAACTCTTCTAAAAATCGGGGTTTATTATGCTGAAAAAGCACGGCATCGGACTTTCATTTACAGTTCTAGCAATTGTGTTGGCTATTATCTTTCAAATCCTCGGACTATTTGATCTCGCAAATTTCAAACTCCTGGATTACAGCTACCAAATCCGAGGTCCCCTGTCCTCATGGGCTTCACACCAGACAAACCCGAACGACAGTCTTGATGTTGTACTTATTGATGTGGATGATGAAACTTTTCGTCTGTTGGCTGAGATCGGATGGCCGTATCCCAGAGGTACAATCTGGAATGCAGCAATTAAAAATTTAGCGGATGCTGGTGCCAAAGTAATCGTATTTGACATCCAGTTTGACGCCCGTGATGCCCATACCGCTCGTGTTCTATCAGTTTTTGATGGCGAATTACCAGAAGGACGCATCGATGGTGATGTAGCTATCGCTGAAGCCATCGAATATGCCCGGAATTTAGGGACAGAAGTAGTCATGGCTTCAACCATCAAAACTGAACTATCAAGTATCCCTCCCCAGATGTTAGTAACACCTAATGAGTTTATTATGGAAGTCGATCCTGATCATGGACTGGTTGATATCGATGAAGATGTGGATCACTTCACCCGTAGATATCCAGTTTTTGGTGCCATGTCACATCAACCAGATGTCTGGCGGCCATCTCTTGCCATGAAGGCGGTAAAATATTTTCTGGAAATAGATGATCAACCTGGATTAACCTACGATTTTGAAGTCGGGGAATTTACCTACGGTCCCCTTACTATCCCAACATATGGGACAGACTATCCGGGCTTCCTTAACAATATATATGGTCCCGCTTCCCATGCCCGAATCGGTGAATCAGACCCATGGCAGACCTTCCAACGCTATCCCCTGGCATGGATAATCGATACAGAAGAATACGAGTTACCTTCCCCAGACGAGGATACCAATTGGATGTCTCAATTTGATTCAAGCGGAACCTTCAATAGTATGATGCTCATGATAGATCCGAGTTGGGAAATCATGGAAAGTCCCTTCAAGGACAAAATCTGTATGATAGGTGTTTCTGTGGAAGTGTTCCATGATTACAAATCCACGGCCTTTTTTGACTATCTCGGCGCACCTACACTCATGCCTGGATTCGAGTATCATGCCAATGCTACTCAAACCCTTCTAGACCAGAATTTTGTCCATGTTGTTGGTAAAACGATTGAGTTTACCTCAGATTCAGCTTTCTCTCAAATCATGCTAATCATCCTGTGCGCCTTCCTTGCCTACTTGATCATTACCTTTTTTGATCCTCTCTGGGGAGGGATTCTCATCTCTCTCGAAGCCATCGTTCTATTTAGTATCAGCGTTGGCTTGTTCATCACGGATTACACCTGGATTTTCAAGTGGATCTCAGGAAACTCTCAAAGCATACTAGTGCCTCCACCAGGTGAAACAAGGTATCTACCCATCGTCGCGCCCCTCATGGTGATGGTTTTGACTTACCTAACCAATGTGCTTTATAAATTCATACTGGAACAGCGTGACAAACACTTCCTGAAAGACACGTTTGGTACATATATAGCTCCTGAACTCATAGATAAAATGTACGAGGAAAAACAAGAGCCCAAGCTTGGTGGAGATGCAGGAATTCATACCGCCTTCTTTACAGACATTCAAAGTTTCTCAGCGTTCTCTGAGAAGTTGATTGCTGAAGAAGTCGTTGAACTTCTGAACGAATACCTGACAGATATGACTGATATCCTTTTGGCAAATCAAGGGACGCTTGATAAGTACATTGGGGATGCAATCGTGGCATTTTATGGTGCACCAGTACCAGTTGAGAATCATGAATACCAGGCTTGTCTCACTGCCATAGAGATGCAGGATCGTCTGGATGAGCTACGCCTTAAATGGCAGGGTGAGGGTGATCGCTGGCCGGAAATTGTTCATCACATGCAAAATCGAATTGGGATTGCCACAGGTAATATGGTTACTGGTAATATGGGGTCCGCCATGCGTATGAATTATACCATGATGGGTGATGTCGTGAATACTGCTGCTCGATTCGAGGCTTCTGCGAAACAATATGGTGTATATATCCAGGTTCTTGAGTCCACCTATGAAGCGTGCAAAGATGACTTCCACTGGCGAGAATTAGATTATGTGACAGTTAAGGGGAAATCTGTCCCAGCTTACTCCTATGAACTCATCGCTCGTAAAGGTGAACTCACGCCAACTTATGAAAAGTTGCTCCCTATATACAACAAGGGGTTAGAGCTTTATCGTGCCCAAAAATTTGAAGAGGCCAAAGCAACATTCGTTGAAGCAGATAGTATAGAAGAGATGTTTCCCTATAGACCCACCAACCCCAGCCGTGTTTATATCGGACGCTGTGAGTTCTTTATAGACAACCCACCGGGTGATGATTGGGATGGTTCATGGGTGCTCACTGAGAAGTAGATCGGAAGAATTACTATAACTAGATATAAAGATTAATGTTTGCTCAACATGATCTGCTCATATTTTGGAGCCATGAATACATCAAGTCAAATTCGAGGTAAAATCCTATGGGCAGATGATGAAATTGATCTGCTCCGATCCCATGTCATGTTTCTTGAAGGCAAAGGGTTTCAAGTCACCACAGTTACCAATGGAGATGATGCCATTGCCCTCTGCGAAAAGGATCGTTTTGATATAGTCCTTCTGGATGAGACCATGCCAGGGAAGGATGGTCTTGAGACATTAGCCATATTAAAAGCTGAATATCCAGCGCTCCCAATCATCATGATCACCAAAAATGAAGAAGAACGCCTCATGGAAGAGGCGATAGGTAGTCGGATTTCAGATTACCTCACAAAACCGGTTAACCCTTCTCAAATACTCCTGGCTATTATAAAAATTCTGGAAAACCGC
>JAERTJ010000116.1 GCA_016844945.1 Fidelibacterota bacterium
GAGTGATGCTGTGGATGAATTATTTTAGATAGAATTCGATCAAACAATATAAATAGAAAAGTTATTATGCGCTTATGCAAATAGAAGGTCTGGTTTCCAGCTCAGATTCTAAAGCCAGAGCAGGTACCCTCAGCACTGATCATGGCAAGATCCAGACACCGGTCTTTATGCCGGTAGGAACTGCCGGGTCTGTGAAGTCGCTCTCGCCTGAGGATCTCATCGAGACTGGGTCACAAATTATTCTGGGGAATACCTATCATTTACTTCTCAGACCAGGGATGGAAATCATCCGATCTGCAGGTGGATTGCACAAGTTTATGAGTTGGAAGGAACCCATCCTTACAGATAGCGGTGGTTACCAGGTTTTCTCACTCGGGCATCTCAATAAAATCACTGAGGAAGGGGTCGTTTTTCAGTCTCGCCTTGATGGCTCAAAGCATGAGTTAAGCTCAGAAATCAGTATGGATATCCAGCGTAGTCTGGGCTCAGATATTGTCATGGCTTTTGATGAGTGCACACCTTATCCAGCCACGGTGCAACAAGCCCAAACATCCATGGAGTTGACCCATCGATGGGAAAAACGCAGTCTGGATTATTTTAGATCGACTGAACCCTATTATGAACACCAGCAACAATTATTCGGTATCGTCCAGGGGAGTGTGTATCCCGAATTGAGGCAGAAGAGTGCCAGAGTACTCGTTGAAATGGGCTTTGATGGCTATGCTATTGGTGGCTTGAGTGTAGGTGAACCCAAAGAAGACATGTACTCCATGACCGACAGGGTCACCGATATTCTACCTGAGGATCAGCCACGATATTTAATGGGGGTTGGTAAACCTGAAGATCTGGTTGAGTCGGTTTCGGCTGGTGTGGACATGTTTGATTGTGTACTCCCGACACGCAATGCTCGTCATGGGATTCTATTCACCTGGGATGGTCCGGTTTCAGTAAAAGCAGCTCGTGAAAAATCTCAACACATCCCTGTTGAAGCAGGATGTAAATGCTATACCTGCCAGAATTTCTCCAGGGCGTATATGAGACATCTATTCAAGGCGAATGAGCTACTCGTTTATCGATTGGCTAGTATTCATAACATTCATTTCTATCATGATCTCATGGCTAAAATGCGTCTCGCCATCTTAGAGGATAAATTCTTGTCATTTAAAACGGACTTCTTTAACAGATATGATTTGAAGCGAGCTGGGGCAGGGTCTTAATGATGAAGATGTCTCTACCAATCGGACTGATCGAGGCTGAATTTGTTGCTCGACCCAATCGCTTTCTATCAAAGGTGAGGGTGAATGGTGAGGTGGTTGATTCCCATGTCCCCGATCCCGGACGGTTAAAAGAATTACTCTTTCCCGGTGCGCGTGTCCTGGTAGAACCTAAATCTGGTGAGAATCGAAAAACAAAATTTGCCACCGTCATGGTTTATTCTGGAAATGAATTAATATCCATAAACTCTCAGTTACCAAATCGCTTCGTCAGACATTGCCTGGATCATGAATGGATCAATGAATTCAATGGTTGGTCTGTGAAAAAACAGGAATATACACTGGGGAAATCCAGGTTCGATTTTCTCCTTGAGAGAGGTGGAAAAGAAAAACTGGTCGAGGTGAAATCAGCCACACTGGTTGAAGAAGGCATTGCCCGTTTTCCTGATGCAGTCACAGCCGTGGCAGACGTCATGTCTTGCATCTAGCTGACTCCATCACAGCAAATCGTTCTGCCGCCGTTCTCTTTATCATTCAACGATCAGATGCCAGATCTTTTGAACCTCACTGGGAACGAGATCCGGAGTTTGCAGAGGCATTGAAGTCTGCAGTCGAGAGGGGGGTAGAACTTTATATATACACAACTCATCTGACAGCAAAATCGATGACCCTAAAAAATTCTGTACCCTACAACCTGGAGCCGAGAAATGGTTAGAACCAGTTTCACTTTTATTCAAGTAGTCCTGATCTATTTGATCATCGGTTCTTGCGCCAGTGAACGTCCCATCACTGGAGGACCAGCAGATGTGACCCCGCCTGAAATATTGTTTGCCTCCCCCGAGAATGAATCAGTCAACATCGATACAACTGTAGAAATTTTGATCAAGTTCAACGAGCAAATGAAAAAATCTACCTTTGAGTCAGCCATACAGGTTTGGCCACGACCTTCAGGTGGATTCGAAATAAAATCTGGCTGGACCTGGCTGAAACTCAAATTTAATGAACCGCTGGAACCCGATGAAACCTATCTCCTGACGTTGGACAAGGGCGCACAGGATTTAAGGGGGAACGGTCTTGCATCCACGTACGTATTGGCATTCAGCACAGGGAACAAACTGAACTCAGGTCGGCTGTCTGGTACCATCCATGGGTCTGCTGATATCAAGAAAAACGGGGATTTATTACTTTATCGCAAATTCGATACTGACCTCTCAGAATTAAGACAGGAACCTGCTGATTATGTTTTTCAACCGGATGATGAAGGTTTTTTTGAGTTGCCCTATCTGGCTGTACGCTCTTATATGCTTTTTTATCATTGGGACAGAAATCGCAACAAGTTGATTGATGGGGATGATTATTTTGCCAGGCCAGTTCAGGCGGCAGTCCAGGCCAGGAATGATAGCATTGTTACCAACCATTGGTTATGGCCCCATCTTATCCCACTGGAGAAATTAAAACTGTTGGGCGTTACCCAACTCGCAGATCAGTTTTTACAAATCCGTGGAAATCGACCGGTCTCCCGGGAAGCTTTGACAGGTCTAAGCCTTTCTATAGATAACGTTGAAATTCCCGTTCTGGGGGCAGCATTAGTCGATGAAGATGATTTCGCCATGAATCTTGACATCGCTTCTACGTTGAGGGATAGTTCTCAGGTCTGGATTCATAACTTTCAGGATACCAGCGGGTTTACATTGGATTCTGACACACTCAGATTAAAAACACAAACTGTTTTTGATACTTTGGCGTTAGAAGCTCTTGATGTTCGATGGTCAAGTGAGAACAAAATGAAATATCCTTCTGAAAGTTCTGCTATTAATATAGGGTCAAGTTTACCCATGATTTTCAAGGCTGATAGTGCCTTCACGCTTGTAGATAGTAGAATTGATTCGGTACGTATTCCAGGGAGTTTGAACAAGAATTCGAGTATGGAGTGGGTTTTTACGCCGGACTCCCTGTTGAAAGGGGGCGGTACCTATGCCTGGAAGATCGAAAGCCAGCTGCTGCATTCACCCCTGCACGGAGGAGAGCTGGATAGCTTGCTAAAAGGTTCGCTCAAAACCGTTCATCCCGATTCTCTAGGGAGTCTTAGGATTATGCAAATTGGTTCTGATGTACTCCAATGTCGTCTGACTGCCAGAGATCTTGACCGCTCCTTTGAATTGGTACCTGGTCAGCCATTACTCATAAAGGAATTACCCGCACGTACTTATTCATTAACAGGATATATAGATCGAGATAGCAATGGCCGTTACAATAGTGGGGGGCTGGGACCTGCAGCCAGAGCAGAGTCATTCTGGATATTTGAAGATGAGATTAAAGTAAGAGCCCGCTGGGAAACTGACCTGGGAACCTGGACACTAAATAGATGAGCAGAGGGTACCCCTTATTGGGACCTCCATTAGGTGATACCAATAGGGGTCTTGGTGAGGCTCTCGAAGCATAAAAAAACAAATAGCATAGTAGAGTAGTCAGGTATGATTGAATTCCAAAAATATGTAGCTGCGGGCAATGATTTCATCGTCTTTGAAAGTTGGGATAGGACACTGAATTTTACTGAAAATCAGATCAAATCCTTGTGCGATCGACGATTTGGAATTGGGGCAGATGGCGTGCTCATCCTCTCAGTTCATGAGAATTATGATTTTCAAATGAATTATTTCAACGCCGATGGATCCAGAGGGGAGATGTGTGGTAACGGGGCTCGCTCACTGGTCCATTTTGCCATTTCCAAAAATAGAGCCGGGACTAAAGGTACATTTTGGGCAGACGATGGCTCTCACCAGTTCATACAGGCAGGTGAGTTGATCGACGTTGAGATCAATGTTGAAGGAAAACTTAAAAGCTGGGACATTCCCAGAAAAGGTTGTGGCTTTATCAATACTGGAGTTCCCCATCTCATCGTTCCTGTGGAGGATGTTTCAATCGAGGACCTGATACCCATGGGAGAGCGAATGAATTCACATGAGGCTCACCCCCAGGGTACAAATGTAAATATTATTGAAAATTCAAATGGAATTGTCAGCATTCGGACCTGGGAAAGGGGTGTAAATACAGAAACCCTGGCCTGCGGAACCGGAGCAACTGCCGCAGCCATTTATGCCAGTGAGGAATGGAATTTTTCCTGGCCCATCAAGCTCGCGTTCACAGGGGGAGATCTTGAGGTCGACAGACGCGGAAATCAGTATTGGTTAAAGGGACCTGCCGAATTAGTTTTCGAAGGTCACATTTCATTATCCAGTCTTCAAAGCAATTAGAAGGAAAGAGGTAAAGATGTCATTTTTTGCAGTCATTATGGCCGGTGGCGTTGGTAAACGCTTTTGGCCCCAGAGTCGTCGTGTAACCCCAAAACAGCTACTACCCATTGCTGGAGAAGATAGTATGTTGCGCATGACAGTCGATCGACTGAAGAATGTAACCGATGCAGAACACATCATGATAATTACGAATTCCGAGCAAGAAAAAGCCATTCGCCAGGAGTGCCCGGAATTACCTGAAAACAATATTCTGATTGAACCAGAAGGCAAAAACACAGCGCCTGCCATCGGGCTAGCAGCAATAATAATTCAACATCGCGATCCAGAAGCTGTCATGGGGGTTTTCCCGGCCGATCATTTTATTAAAGATGTTGATGCTTTCGCCGACTCTATTAAGCAAGGCATTAAAGTCGCTGAGGACATGAAAGGTTTGGTGACATTTGGAGTTGTACCAACCCGACCGGCGACAGGGTATGGATACATTCAATTTCATGACAGAACTAATCCAGATGAACCCATATACGCTGTTAAAGCCTTTGCTGAGAAACCCGATTATGGAACAGCTAAACTCTTTCTGAAGAGCGGAGATTTTGTCTGGAACAGTGGTATGTTTGTCTGGCAAGTTGATACGGTTCTCAAGAGCTATCAGGATTACCTGCCAGAAATCTGGGATAGCCTTGACAATATTAAAGGAGCCATTGATAAACCTGTTTGGGATTCAGTACTTACCGTTGAGTGGGCGACATTGAGGAGTATATCCATTGATTATGGTGTTATGGAAAAGGCAAAAAACGTTTATGTAGTCAGGGTTGAATTTCCCTGGAATGATGTTGGGTCCTGGGATGCCGTTCATGAGATGCATGAAAAAGACAGCAAAAACAATGTTTCCAAAGGGGATGTGATTTTCCAGAGCGCTGGGAATAATCTGGTTTATGCCGAAGGTAAAACGGTTGTGATGTATGGTGTGGATGACATGGTAGTCATTGATACGAAAGATGCCCTGCTCATTATTCCCAGAGGGGATACGGAATCTGTTAAAGAAATTGTTGATAATTTTGAAAAAGAGAAAAGGGATACACTGCTGTAAATGAAGGCTGAACGCATAAGAGATGAATTTGAATCCCTGGCTGAAAAGATGGGGTATACCATACGTTATGAGAAGGGCGACTTTAAAGGCGATGCCTGTCGCATAAAAGCAGATAAAGTTATCATCATCAATAAACTGATCCCGATCAATCATCAAAACTATGCCTTCTCACGTATATTTGCTGGCGAGGATCTTTCACAATTTAGCATTCTGCCTGTTCTGAGATCAATGATTGAAGAAGTTAGTGGTGGCGCAAATACCCTTTTTAATCAGGGGGCGACTGATGCTTAGGAGAGAAGAACTTCTCGTTTCTCTGGCATTAATCCTGATCATTTCCATCCTGGGATTTGGGGTGAATGAACTATTGGGCTTTGGTGAACATCCTATCCTGGCAAATGTCGTCTTCGCTTTTATTATCATAAATCTATATCGCCCCATGCGTTCCTGGGGACGTAAGTTTGTGTTACGTATGATTGCTCCATCATACTACCAGCGCAATGAACGTTTCAGGACAATCCTTGATGAACTCGAGGAGATTCAGACCTATCGAGACATGCTTGATATCATTCCTGGAACCTTGAAATATTTGTTTGAATCGGAAATTGTAGCACTATTCGTACGCCGGAAAGGTATTTTTAAGGTCGAATCCTCCATCGCTCCCAAACCAATATTTTTAGATGGGCTCACCCTGGATACTGAGCATGATATTCTCAAAACACTGATGGCTACGGATCATCACCTCATTAACGTGAAATATAGCGTAAATGATTTACACGCAGAACCCCCTGATGTGCCCGTCATGGATTATCGAACCTACAAATTATTCCAATGGGCAATCCCATTAAAAGCTAATGGTCGTCTGGCTGGATTTATTCTACTTGATAAGATGCCCATGGATATGCAGGCACGCAGATCAGGTACACTCTACAATTTTGTGGTTGACCAGATGGCGGTACTACTGGAAAAGCGAAAGCTGTATCATCGAATCAAGTTAGAAGCTCGCAAACAGGAAGCGCTGAGTCTCATCGCGACCAAGATGGCTGCAACGCGTAATACATCACGCATCTTTAACCTTTTACTTGACGAAATAAACACCATTGTTCCCTTTGATGCCTGTGGTGTTTTCCTGGCATCCAGTGAGGGTGTTAATATTGAAAAGTTTTTACAGCGTGGATATGACAGCAGGCGACTCAATCCACTCAAGCTCAAAATTGGTAGAGGAATTGTGGGTCGATGTATTGCCACCAAAAAACCCATATCCATACCTGATGTCCGGCGGGAGAAAGACTATCTTTCTGGTCGATCTGATTCACGGTCAGAGCTGTGTGTTCCCATTGCAGGTGGATCAACGATTTATGGAGCCATGAATTTAGAATCCAATCGCGTGGCGGCCTTTAGCGAGGACGACATGGACTTTCTACAGACCATTGCCAGCCAGGCTGGTGTTCTCATGGAAAGATATAAAATAGATCGTCATGTGGATATGCAGAGTGGTTTGAGCGAGGATATGGCAAAGGCTGAGAGTATCCAACGTTCCTTACTCCCCAATCAGGTACCTGTTCACGATGAAATCGCCTTTGATCTCAGATACATACCCTGTCGCCAGATCAGTGGTGATTTTTATGATATTACCTCCAAGACCGAAGATGTTTTTTCATTAGGTATAGGTGATGTCGTGGGTAAGGGCATCTCTGGTGCCCTGATCATGTCAAATTTTTATGCTGCATATCTGAATGAGGTGCAAAAGGGATATCCCCTGGCAACTCTGATGAGTAATCTGAACCGTTATCTCACCAATGAGACAGAATTGGATGAGCAGATAACTTTCTTTTTGAGCAAAATGGATGTTGATGAGGGTATCATCCGCTATGTCAATGCTGGACATCCGACCCCTCTATTGTTTCATAGCGATGGCTCAGTAGAGCGTATGGAGCGAGGTGGCCCCTTGTTAGGTTTCGACCCAGATTTCTCTTACGAGATGGGTGAAATTAGACTTAAAAGTGGCGATCTCTTTTTACTCTATACAGACGGTGTCACTGAAACTGTGGGAAAAGCGGGTCAACTGTTTGATGAAGGTGGGATCATCAGGCTGGTGCAAAAACATCATGAAAAGGATGTAAGTGTAATCGCCCAGAGCCTCCTTGAGAAGCTGGAAAAATTCAATCGTAATCCTGCCTTTGAAGATGATGTCACTTTTATCATCGGTCGTTACACTGGAATACCTTCTGAAGTATCTGATGGAATTGCTTGATTTTTTTCATCCCGAATTAATCCAATACCCCAAAAGTATTAGAATCACACGCCATGAGGGCTGTGAGTACCAAAAATGTCTTGCGAATCATTAATTTATAAAGATTTTTGGACGCTCATAAATAGAGTCTGATTATTTTAAATATGCTTCACTGCCACACACACAAAACCGCCATTCATACCATGAACCATGGTTGTGAATACTTTAATTATATACGCTAAATATTATCGAGGAGTTCTGAATGAAAGATTATTTGACAAAGGATATTCGAAACGTTGCCATTGTCGGCCACGCTTCGTCAGGTAAAACCGCCTTGACAGAAGCTATGCTTCACTCTGCTGGACTGACAACCCGAATGGGAACTATTGCTGAAGGCAATACGAAATCTGACTACCGTCCTGAAGAAATTGACCGCCAATGTTCTGTAGGTACATCTTTGATGGCCATAGAATGGCAAGATACCAAATTAAATATTTTAGATACTCCTGGATTTACAGATTTTATTGGGGACGCCCTGAGTGCCGTTCGTGTGGCTGACACAGGGTTAATCGTTGTTGATGGCACCCATGGACCAGAAATGGGCACTGAAAACATGTGGAAATTCTGTCAGGATTATCATATCCCACGGTCATTTGTAATCACAGGTTTGGATAAAGAGCACTCAGACTTTCATAAAGCTTTTGACCGTCTGAAGGAAACTTTCGGTAACCATGTCACAGCACTCCAACTGCCTGTCAATGAAGGCATTGGCTTCACCAAAATTGTAGATATCATTCGAAAGAAGACTTTGGTTTTCGCAGATACCTCAGGCAAATTCACCATGGAAGATCTTCCAGCAGAAATCTCTGATGAAGTTGAAACCATGTACACTGAATTGGTCGAACAGGTTGCCGAATCTGATGAAGAGTTAATGGAAAAGTATTTTGATCAGGGTGAACTTTCTGAAGACGATCTCAGACACGGCCTGCGTGAAGCCATCATCCACAAACAGATTTTTCCAGTGTTCTGCAGTGCTTCAATTCCTAATGTTGGAGCCTCTAGAATCCTTGAACTCATTCAGAAATACTTCCCATCACCAGCGGATATGCCTGCAGCAGTTGCTGAAGATGGTACTGAACTCCATGCTGATGATCCGAAAGATACGGCTGCACTGATTTTCAAAACCATGAGTGAAGCTCACGTAGGTGAGTTAAGTCTGTTCCGAGTCTATGCCGGTCAGATTACTTCAGGAATGGATATGGCTAACCCAACCCGTAGCGGGACCGAGCGACTAGGTCATGTGTATTCAATTAATGGCCACGATCGTGATGAAGTACACGCTATCAACGCTGGAGATATTGGAGCCACTGTGAAGCTGAAAGTTTCACATACTGGTGATACACTCTCTCATCCTAAAAATCCTGTTACACTGAAGGCGACTGATTTCCCAGGTCCAAACATTCAGTTTGCTGTGATCTCATTAGTAAAAGGTGAAGAAGACAAGATTAGTTCAGGTCTTACCCTTCTCCATGAGGAAGATCCTACATTGCTCTATGAAGTTGATTCTGAATTGCACCAGACTGTTCTTTCCGGTCAGGGCGAATTACAGATTAATGTGGCATTTGAAAAGCTGAAAGAACGATTTAAGGTTCAGATCGAACTGGTTGAGCCAAAGATAGCCTATCGTGAAACCATCAAGGGATCTGCTGAAGCCAGATATCGCCATAAAAAGCAATCTGGCGGTGCTGGACAATTTGCTGAAGTTATGCTGAGAGTTGCGCCATTGGCTAGAGGTGAGGGCATTGTATTTGAGGAGACTCTAGTTGGACAGAATGTTGACCGTGTTTTTGTTCCTTCAGTGGAAAAGGGAATTAATGCTGCCTCACAAGAGGGATTTATTGCTGGATTTCCAATCGTTGATGTAAAAGCAACGTTCTATGATGGCAAGATGCACCCTGTTGATTCTAAAGATATTGCATTCCAGATTGCTGGCAAAGGTGCTTTCCGTGATGCCTGTCAGCAGGCTAAACCTACGCTGCTTGAACCCATCTTTGATGTTGAAGTTCGTGTCCCAGAAGATTACATGGGCGATGTTATGGGAGACCTGACAGCCAAACGTGGTCGCATTCTTGGAATGGATGCTGAAGGACATTATCAAGTCCTGAAGGCTAAAATTCCACAGGCGAACCTGTTCAAGTATGCCTCAACACTGAGATCTTTAACCCAGGGTAAAGCTTCACATAAGCAGAAATTTTCTCACTATGCAGAATTACCTAAGGAAGAAGAGACCAAGTTGATCGCAGCTCTGGAGGCAGCAAAAGAAGAAGAATAAATCGAATTTATCATACTGGGTAATAACTGGTGTGATGGATTAATTTCTCAGAGCCGGAGCGTCACTTGCTATAAGGTGAGAGACGTTTCGGCTTTGTCATTGTAAAACGTGAATAAACTGAGGTGGAGTGATTATGGAGAAAATGTGGGCACCCTGGAGAATGGAGTATATCAGATCCATCAAACAGGAGGGATGCATATTCTGTGACAAACCTGCAAAGGAGAAGGATCGAGAAAACCTACTTCTGTATCGCGGTAAGAATTGTTGTATCCTGATGAACTTATACCCCTACAACAATGGTCACATCATGATCGCGCCCTATGAACATACCCATTTGATGGAAACATTACCTGCCGAAGTATTGACTGAGGTCATGCAGCTGGCTCAGGAGAGTATGAAGATTCTCAGGAAGGAATTCAGAGCTGAGGGGTTTAACCTGGGGTTGAATGAGGGAGCGATTGCTGGGGCAGGTATCGCAGAACATATACACTTCCATATTGTTCCTCGCTGGGCAGGGGATACCAATTTTATGCCCGTTACCGGACATGCAAAGGTGCTGGTCCAGGGATTGAAAGAGTCATACGATACCTTAAAACCCTATTTTGAAAAAATCATATTGTAAGCAGTTGACAGCACCTATGTCGAAGTTTACATTTGCGCGCTTTTAAAACGATCCGGAGTAGCTCAGTGGTAGAGCGAGTGACTGTTAATCACCAGGTCGGGAGTTCAAATCTCTCCTCCGGAGCT
>JAERTJ010000117.1 GCA_016844945.1 Fidelibacterota bacterium
CTCCTGAGAGATTGATGTGATCCGCTTTACGCCTTCGATGCCCTGCAAGCTAGTTTCGATTTTCAACACGATACCCTGCTCAACCTCCAGGGGTGAAGCACCGGGATAACGGGTAGCAATTCTAATGGTACCAGGATCAATTTCTGGAACCTGAGTTGATCTAAGGGACTGAAGACCCACCCACCCCAATGAAATCAGGAGCAAGATGAGAATATTTCCAGAAACGGAATGTTTAATAAAATAGCTGATTAAATGTTTCATTTAATCTTTCCCAGCTCCCCGGTTCTTGCCAGACTTGCCATCTCGAGGGGTTCTGGCGGGTGGGCTTGCATCTGGAGGATCAGTAATGACTGTTCTCACTTCTTGGCCAGAGCGTAGGTTTTGAACGCGTGTGGAAACTTGTACACCTTCAGGAAGATCAGTAACAATAACGTACTCTCCCTGTTCAATAGCAATATTCACAGTTCGGCGAAAGACATGTCCCTCTTTATATATCAGCACGCTGTTTCCATCTATCAGCATGGTCCGGGGTATCTGGACGCCAACCTGTGATTTTGATGC
Source organism: Fidelibacterota bacterium (assembly GCA_016844945.1). Lineage (GTDB taxonomy): Bacteria > Fidelibacterota > UBA8477 > UBA8477 > JABMPR01 > JABMPR01. Next base: position 562 of record JAERTJ010000117.1, read on the forward strand.
GATTATATGACCAGTCAAATACATACCTTCGTATACCGTATTATCGAAAATAGAAATAAAAATGCTAAACATCTGGGTTTTCGGATCAAGTCCCTGATTGATCCGTTCAACGGATCCAGTCAAATCATGCAAGGAACGATCAGTTGCTAGCTTGGCTACATCATTGATCTGTATTGAGGCCATATCATCGAGACTTACCTTTGCTTCCAGCTCATACTCATGGGGATTAATGAATATGCCCAATTCTTGTCCACTGCGTACGAGATCGCCGGTTCGAATGGAATGAGATATTAAGGTGCCATCAAAAGGAGCCCTAATCTGGTATTTGTCTAATCGTGCCTCCAATGTTTTTATCTCATAGAAATGTTTTGGGATACCTTTGCCAGCGACCATAAATCGTTCCCGCTCCTCTGACAATATGGGGAGGGGCTGAAGTTTTTGATCAATGTTACATTGAGTGATATAATCGGACCAGGCTTCATAACTTTTGGGATAGGCTAATTTTAGCTCAGGTAGTAGTGTTGCAATGGCAGTGAGTAAATCACTTCGCTTCGATTTTAAGGTTAACTCAGCCTCATCGTTTGTGATCATCAACATCACTTCACCAGCACGATAATTCTGTCCTGCCATGAATTCTTTCTGACTTCCTTCCAGCACACCGGAGACTTCAGCGTAAATCGATATCTTGTTTTTTGCGGTTAGTTTACCAATGATAGGTACCTGTATGGGAGTATTAACATTTTTAACATGTAGTGTTTCAATGATAGGACGCTTGTCGATAAATGGTTTTCGTTTGGTTGGGGAACTAAAGTTATACAAAAAGGCTGCAATGGAAATTGAGATCATGGCTACGCTTGATATGATGATGGTGGACTTGATTGAAGCTTTCATTTTCATGTTCCCTCGTATATTTGACACTCTAAGGAGAGTTGCGTAGGTGCTAAAAAGATTTTGCTAAGCAAATTGATGTCTAATTGCTTATAATCCAATCGATATCATTTGGCTAAGTCAGGTCTACTTAAAATCATGCTTGCTCAATTCTAAACATGCATAGCCTGAGCTTGCCTCAATTATCTTGGGGTATAAACAATATACAAAACTCCCAAAAAAATCTGAGAAGTTGGGTCTGTTGCTTAAAGACAGAAACTTGGGCGAATACATTGTTAACCAGATTCATGATGAAATCATTCTTGAACTTCCCATGACTTTAAATTTATACACTGCCTTTGAGAACATTCAGGATTGTTTAAATGGCGCGGCCAGTAACATATTGCCCGGTGTGCAATTAACGATAAATGGGTCTGCTTGCCGTCGGTAGGAAGATTTTTCTGCGGTTAAGCTTCATCTGCCATAACCAATCATCTCCAGGGTTAACCCTGATTAGCCTTCAGCCGTTCCTGCTCCCTTTTGGATAATCCTGAGGATATGTCACAAAATCACTGCATCAAGATCCTTTCTATGGAGCAGTAGTGTGGATGTTTTCTTTGCATCATCCAAACGATGTGATTTTAATTTCCCAGAATCAATAAGTTCTCGCAATTTTGTTACTCCTGTCCGAGTATATGCACCGGCTTCCTTGAGTGTAAACCAGGTTGGTGTTGGATTTTGTTTAGTCCGAATGGATTGAATATGAAGTAGGAATCGATTAAACAGACTTGTGTCACGCTCAGTCCTCCGCTCCCAGAACCACAAGTAAAATTCATCAATTTTTTTTAAGATAGAGCTTTTCCAGCTCCTCCGGACAGGTATCTGCCACTTGTTGATATTCGTCTATTGAAATGCTTGAAACATTCATCTTCATCAACATGAAAGATACCAATAGTTTTCGAATCATCTAGAAGGGGTCTCATCACTGGCTCCCACTGTTGAGTTGGATCTTCAGATTCCCGCTTCTGCATTGGAGGCAATTCTGGCGCTTCACCTGCGTACCTGAATCTTAGACCAAGCTTCTCAACTAGCTCCAGTTTGTAAACCGGATGCATTTCCCTCAAATTAAACTGGTAAGTCAAAGGCTGGTCCTCTCTGAATTCTCAAAATAAATAATCACGTTATCCCCTTGATGCGATAAAACAGGTCTGAATACCACAAAAATGGCCATTAAAACGAGTCGCGATCGAAACTGGACTGACTTTCACCTCACAACATCGAGTGATGTCTCGAGGCTTACAGGGGCATTTACTCTATTCAACCCAAAAACCTTACATGCTATTTTCCCATAATCTGTACGTAATTCGATGAAATCTGATACCCCGACTCATAGTCCAGAAACAACAAACCCCTCGCATCTCTATGAATTACAAGGGGTTATGAGTGTACTCCGGACAGGACTCGAACCTGTGACCTACGGATTAGAAATCCGTTGCTCTATCCAGCTGAGCTACCGGAGCAGCTAGATATAAAAATTAGCGTGCCATATTATCAGCTCAAGTATATACGAGCAAGGCATTACTTAATCTGATTTATTTCATAACGAATCAGACCCTCCCATAAGGAATTACCCATACTTACTCTCACTCGTGTTTCATGACCTCCAATGTTTGTGCATTAAGGCTAATCGAATTAGATCGGTCAACGCTCAATTCGAACTCTAACAGTAGTTTACATGAGGATTTCATGTTTAGTGTAAATTGTACTTCGTGCAGATGCGATCATGCAGAGTAATAGTTCCCACTGTATCCTGTCAGAGCAACTCAGAACAAATAGCATGATTTTGTAAGAGATACTTTTGGGTTATCCTGAAAGCAAAAAAGGATATAAAAATGAGCCCAAGATCAAATGTAGAAAAGCGTGTTAAAGATATATGTAGAAACACCCGCAAGAAATACTCAGCAGAAGAAAAGATCAGAATAATCCTAGAAGGCTTAAGAGGTGAAGAGACCATTGCCTCAATCTGCCGTAAAGAGAATATTGCCCGGAACCTGTACTACAAGTGGAGTAAAGACTTTCTGGAAGCCGACAAGAAGCGCTTGGCTGGTGACATAGTACGTGAAGCCAATAGTACAGAAGTTGATGATCTCAGGAATGAGAACAATCACCTTAAACAACTGTACGCCAGCCTCGCCATGAAGGCTGATGTGTTAAAAATAACATGCTGACCCCTCATTGAAATGGAGGTAGTAATTAACTTCCATCAAATCAAAAGTGGAGGCGACCAGCATGTCAGGATTAGGAAGCTAGGGTGGCGGTCTTTTAAGTTTTGACCCTCGAGATGAGACATTTTTTTCTTATACCCCTATCCCAGGGCATTCAAAAGTATTAGCGATTATTTTATTTGATCTATTATTGAAGACGATAGAAATAACATCTGGGTCGGTACAGAGAATGGCGGTATCAATCGTTTAAGCCCTGACAGAACTACCATAATCCATTACTCTTCAAGTCCTAAACACCCTTACAACCTGTCTGATACAAAAATTATCTCCCTGCATCAGAATGAGACAAATCGGCTCTGAATTGGGACCACAACGGGTTTTTTTCAAATGGACATCCCCTCTGAAACACTTACCCGCTATACGATGGATGATGGGTTACAAGGCAATGAATACCATGTAAATTCAGCAACTATCGACAATCATGGAAGAGTTTTCATCGGAGGGAATAAATCAAACTTTAATTGGCTGTTACTTAGTTAGCTCTAGCAACTAGCAAGCGCCCATTTACCGCCCCTGTGCTATCCTTTAATGGAGTAATCAAAATTTGTCTTTTGAAGGCTTTTCCTTCTACATCCATGAAGGGCAAATTGTTATGTCGATAGGTAGCTTCAGGGTCACCGTCCAACATTTCAGAAATATCTTCTGCCCGGCGAAGTAATGTGAGCATTGATTCCTGTCTGGCAAGTTCTCGCTTTAGACCAAAAACTCGTTCAGCTGCTGTGTTGAATTCAATTATATGTCCCTGGAAATCGAAGGTGATCATGATATCAAGAGCGCTATTTAGTACATCGCGAACATCCTGTAGTGCTTTCTGGACATGCTTATCCTGCTCATGCCGATGCAATGACGTTTCAATGACAATCCTTAAATCACGATCGTTAAAAGGCTTGATCAAATAGCCAAAGGGTTCAGTAATCTTTGCTCTCTCAAACAATTCTTCATCTTCATGAGCTGTGAGATAGATGATAGGGACATGTTGAGTTTCCACGATCTTTTGAGCTGTTTCAATGCCATCACTGCTACCTTCCAGCATAATATCCATGAGGATGAGGTCAGGTTGTAACATTCTGGCTCGCTCTAGTGCCTGATCACAGTTGTCTGCAGTTCCAGCTACTTCGTAACCCATATAGTTCAGCTTGAACTGAATGAATTTGACCATTTGAATATCATCTTCAACCACAAGAATTCGTTTTTTGGTTGAATCAGTCACACCGAGTCCCTCGTCCTTAAGCATTTTGACCTCCAAGCTCTCATGTCCAGCGATATGATGAGTGATATTCATCCAGACTTGCTGTATGCTGAATGTCAAACTCAAAACCCTCACCCACAAATGGAGGATCACCTATTTCTATTATCGCCAGGATTAGAGAAAAACTTAATCAAAATATTAAAGCTTCATTTTGAATAATAAATTCATTCCCAATGATGAATAGTTGCACAAAGGTCTGTATAAAAATTATTTTCTCCGCAATAATTTTTCTACAGATTTTAAGGAAATGAACCATGCCCAAATCTCAATCCAAAATCACCCTCACTATCTTACTACTTATCGTTCTTAGTGTACTGACCAACTGTGCACACACTTCCATCAACCCTGAGCATCAATCCATTCATGAAATAGTCACCAAAGCGAATTCAGACTTTTATCTGGATAAGCGCATATGGTATCAGAATGTCCATGCGGAAATCGAGGGTCAAACCATCACCTTGAAGGGCGAAGCTTTCTTTTCCATTCCCGTTAGAGGGATTCAGAGAAAATTAAAAAAAGCAGGCTATGAGTACGAACTTATTGATTCGGTTCATTACCTTCCAGAAGATTTCACAGATGATCTTGCCTATGGAATTGTCAGTGTCCCTTATGTCATGGGTCGCTATAAACCCGTGGACAAAAAACAAGAAGGTACAGAAATGCTCTATGGTGAGCCTGTTCGACTTATCCGCGAAAAGGGTGATTATGTTCAGGTTCAATCAAACATTGGTTATCTGGGCTTCATCAAGAAGAATACTATTCGGCCTGTTACCCTGAAGGAATGGAGTCGTTATCATACGGGTGCACAAGCAATTTTCAGTCAAAATGTCACACTGGAAAGTGGCCAGGTCCTCGCCATGGGAACCCGCCTTCCCTATCTGGGGAATGAAAATATCCTCCTGGCTGATGGCACAGAATTATCGCTCCCCCAGGATAATTACAGGGTATATGATCCCACCACAAACCCTCTCCGAGATTCCATTATTGAATCCGCCGAACAATATCTGGGACTTCCCTATGTCTGGGGTGGACGATCGTCTGAAGGGGTGGATTGCTCTGGTTTCGTCATGCAGAGTTACGCACTGAATAATATTTATATTCCCCGAGATTCAGATGAAATTGCCAATATTGGTCGCATCATCGGTTATCCCGGCTGGATGGATGCCATGCTTCCCGGTGATATGATGTTTTTTGCCGGAAGCCGAAGGATGGTCACCCATACTGCCCTTTACATGGGTGATGGTAAAGTCATCCATAGCCTGGGAAAAGGGGTGCAGATTCAAAGTATGAACCCCCAGGACCCTGATTTTTCCGAAGGCTTGACAAAAAGGTTCATTTTCGCCAAACGACTATTTGATTAAACCCTTATGAAACAGTGGATCATTGGACTCTCGCTGAGCCTCACAGTTGGCTTCCTGAGCAGCTGCGCACACAAGCAATCGGGATACGTCTTCATGACCTATAACATTCGTCATGGTATGGGAATGGATCGTGAACTTGACCTTGAACGTACAGCCAGGATTATTGCATCATCACAACCTGATTTCGTGGTTTTAAATGAGGTCGATCATGGTACCGCTCGCTCGTTCCATGTCCTTCAAGCGGACAGTCTGGGGAACACCCTTGATATGGATGCTGTCTTTGGTCGGTCTATCGATTATGATGGTGGTCAATACGGCAATGCATTTTTGTCCAAACACCCAATCCTTAAATTTGAAATAATTGATTTATCCACAGACAGCCTGCTAGAGGGACGCAGTGTTTTCCTTGCTCACATTGACCTGGATGGCGATACACTGGTGATTTTGGGTACCCACCTTGGACTTACCCCTGAAGAGAGAACAAACCAGGTCTCAATTATCCTGGAGCATTTACCAGACCATGAGCGAATATTACTGGCTGGGGACTTTAACTTTGAGCCAGCTTCAGATAACTATAGACGAATTACCCTTGCGCTGAGGGATGGCATGATGATTAGCAACGTCCCACCAGAAGATACTTTCCCTGCTGATGAACCTGACAGGAGAATCGATTATATTTTTGTGGGTTCATCAATCAGCGTAATAAATGCACAGACTCCTGATCAGAATGAAATAGCGACAGCCTCAGATCACCGACCCCAGATCATACATTTCAAATAGGTTATACTTTAAAGTTTGGGTTTCAGAAGTGTGAAAGATCCTCAAATGCTTCACGTTCGGCATAAAAAAAGCGACTGACTAAGTCGCCGCTTCAAAGGATTAATATTTATTTAAGTTTAGCTGTTAAGAGAACGTAATTTCTTCTCAAAATCTGATAATTCATCACCTTGTAGATCGACTTCGATTTCCACTTCATTGACTTTCTCAGTGGATCCCATTGGATCAGGGGGGAGTTCAAATGAATCGAAAGATTCAACAGGAGGTGGAGGTGTAGCTGCAGGTTCTGTTAGTGATGGACGGGCAATATTGGGGGTTGTTCTAGCTGATGAAGCCAGGATATTATCACGCGGTGTTGTTTCTATCCCCTGGAGTTGATTGAGCAATTCTTTGACTTCTTCGTTGAACTCACTCACCGTTGTTTCCATGCGACGCATGAGCTCATCCATGAGAACCTGACCATAATTCTTATCAATCCCATTCATGAGATGTCCGAGATTCTCTCTCAGGTAGTTCATTCTGCTTTCAGCACTTGCGAAATCTATATCTGCCATACTTCCTCCAACTCTCACTTCAATTGAATTAGAATTTAAAAGACACCCTGACTAAAGCAAGGGTGCATTCAAATCATGAACATCCCAAAAGTTTATTTCTTTCGTGGACTTCCTTTACGGAGATAACGATTTAGAAATTCTCTTTGAAAATTTTCATAATTGCCTCTTTCGATGGCACGACGTATATCTGCCATCATATCCTGGTAAAAGGTCAAATTATGGATCGTTGCCAGGGTCTCTGCCAGTGGATCTTTGGTAAAAAAGAGATACCTCAGAACCATACGCGAATAGGTCTGACAGGTATAACACCGACAGGCTGTATCCAGGGGATATTTATCTTTCCTGAAAGCTTTATCCATGATACGTAATTTGCCCATTCGGGTGAATAGGGTTCCTTGTCGTGCATAACGGGTGGGGATAACACAATCGAACATATCAATTCCGCGCTCTACAGAAGCCAGAATATCCTCAGGTAGACCAACACCCATAAGATATCGGGGTTTCATGGGCGGTAAGAGGGGTGTTGTATAACCCACAACCTCTTTTAATAGTTTTAACCCTTCACCTACACTGACACCACCAATTGCGAATCCATCAAAAGGGATATTGGTAATTTCCATGGCACTTTGCCGACGTAGGGATTGATAGATACCCCCCTGGACAATCCCAAACATAAACTGGTGATCCTGAAGCGGGAACTCACGGCTTCTTTCAGCCCAACGTGTGGTTCGCTCCACAGATTTCTGTACATACTCCTGAGGTGCTTTATAGTCGACGCACTCATCAAACGCCATGACAATATCAGATCCAAGATCCCTCTGGATAGCCATTGACTGTTCAGGTCCAAGAAACAGTTTTTCGCCATCCTCTTCAAATTGAAAGGAGACACCCTTTTCAGTAATCTCACTCCCCTCCAGAGAAAAGACCTGAAAGCCCCCTGAATCTGTGAGAATCGTTCCCTCCCACCCCATAAAGCGATGCAATCCACCCGCACGTTTTACAGTTTGGAGTCTTTCCCCCAGTGACAGATGATAGGTATTTGCCAGAACAACCTGTGCGCCTGTCTCGGAAACATCCCTCATGGGGGTTGATCGTACAAAGCCAGATGTTCCCACAGGCATAAAAGTAGGGGTTTCCACCTTTCCATGTTCTGTGAAGAAA
>JAERTJ010000118.1 GCA_016844945.1 Fidelibacterota bacterium
TCTCATTTATGTGTTCACCGCATATGCAGCATTGGCAGGTTACAAGTGCCATAATTTTTGCTCCTCGGCTAACTTAGCTTGTTGTCGCTTGTACTCCTCGGAGACCTCCGGACACCACTTAGGATGACCATTAGGCAAGAAGTGCCTAACAGCCCTGTTTAGAGCCATCAAGAACTCGCCATGGAGGTGGGTGTCTTCTGAATTCAAGAGGTCATACAGCTCAACTGAAAATGGCCAATCCTCATCGGCCGCTAATATTGGCCATGCAGGATCCTGTAACTCACATCGATTCCGCTTACGTTTACTGTCACCCAGTTTCCACCATGCACATGAGTTGCTGGCATAATCGGGTTCAACCCGATAAGTCGTATTATTTATTTTGAATTCCACCGCTGGTGGATTGTTAAATATTTTCATTTTTGTTCTCTGGTTAATTGTGCCAGAGCCTCTTCTTCTGCTCTGGTAAAGGCTGCGAATATGCGCCCGGTATTGTCCCGATTCATTTTGCGGGAGGTTTCTAAATTTTGTAATACTGGCATGTTGGTGGTGTTGTCTCCATTATCGTACAACACGCCACCATGATCCAATCGTAGTTTAAAGAATTTCATCGCAGTTCCTTCACGATTTTATCCATTATGGCTTTATTGTCTTTCACGAGTGAAGCGAAGGCCTCTGACAATCTTTCTTCCTGTTTCTCTGTTAAATCTTCTATTAAGATTTCTGAGCTATTTGTCATAACTTCACCATCTTCATATCGATCCAGGTACATTGTAAATTTGAAATATTTCATTTATTGTGTTGTCTCCATTTTATTAAGTCCCGCTCTTGAAGAGGGGAGAATAGACGGTTATAGAACCGTCGGTGTGCTGATGAGATCCTAGGACTTCTAGAGGTTCTAGAGGGTATTTCAAAACCCATAATGTTTTATAGTGTTGTATAAGTTTGTTAAAAATACACACAGTATATAGAAAAAAGTTCTAGAAGTTCTAGGAGATCTCATAAGTTAAGTATTATAAATAACATACAGCTTTTCAAAAGTCCTAGGAAAGTCCTAGGATCTAGGACTTTCAACCAGGTCAGGTAGAATCCAGCTCACTTCTACACCCATTTTATTTGCATTGTCAATCCATAGCTGCTTTATAGCTAGCCCATGAAGCTTACAAAGCCTGGTGAAACCACCTGGTAATAACTGTTTCCCATGAATGTTATTATAAATATCATTCAGGTCATCTCGAGAGACCCTTGATTCATGTTTAATCCGAGCGAGTATATTCTCAATATTACAGGACATACTCATGGGGAGTGGGTCAGGAACAATATTCTCAGATAGCCATGTCCAATTCCCTTCCTTTACGGCATCAAAAAAGTAATCAGCGTTTGTCTTGCTCAGGTCAATGAGGGCTTCCTTAGCAGGGTTGTCAAACGGGCGATTTACCTTTGACAGGTCCACTTGATACGCCTTGAGGTATGAAACAAACCCTTCTGTTTCAGACTGGAGTAACTCAATCATAACCTCGTCATCGGTCCACCAGGGCATATCATAAATCTTCTTTTCCTGTCTGGGCGCAACTATAAATCTGCGATCCCCCGGTTCTATATGGACACCATTCCTTTTATTGGTCGCAAAAAATATATTGGCATTATTTCTACCATTTCGGATATCAACCCCTTTGCCTTCAACACTGATATGAGTATCAGCAATAACCTGTTTCAGGACTCTGGTAATCTCATTATTTGTTTCACTGAAGTTGGCTTCAACCTCATCAACAAGAATGCAGAAGTTGGACTCTAAGAACACATTAAATTCCTTAACGAAAACCTTCTGCAGTACATCTGCGCAATAGTCCCGGCCAAATATCTTAGCCAACACGAAGTTGAACCAAACACCCTTTCCTGTACCCTGGGTGCCCTGGAAGAGGTATGCTACCCTTGTTTTAACACGGTTTTGAACCATATACGCCAGATGGTTTATTAGCAGGTCATAAACATCCTGATCGTCACCACAGATATGCATGGTTAGCAACCCAGTGTATTTAGGTATAGCTAGACAAGTTCCAGGTACAGGCGGATTACGTAACACATCTGGTACAATGTATTTATTAACAAAACCACGTTCCAAGTCTACAATATCGTCTGAAGCGAAGTCAGGAAAGAATTCCATTTCTGGAAACAAATCTGGTATAGGGATATCCCGGATGGCGAGTGCATTTGGAATATTATGTTTACTGATGACATTGAAGCCATACCTGTCTTGAGCCTTGCTAAATTCGCCCAGGTAATATTTATCAGTGATGATATCACGGAAGACTATCACGCCCATATTGGCAACGGCTAATTCAAATGCCTGATTCGGCTCTAGTTGATACACACCTTTTTTGCCAAGCCCCTTTTGGTGGCCGTCGCAGCTACTACAATAGATATGTGGTACCCCATTTTCTAAGTAAACTGCAGCGTTATCGATATCCGGATTACCTCGCTTTTCTGGATCGCAAAACGGACAGAATATGCGAGTTTTAGATTTAATATCGTGGATTAATAGAGGTTGTTTATTTTCATCCAGAACAATCGTGTCCAGATTGATCACTGGGGTTCCTTTCACTTCGCTGAAATTGATATACCGTGATGAGAAATCCGGTGCCCAATAGTCTTGTCCAACATGAACTTTAACCTCAAAATTGGCCATATCTCCACAGAAAGGAAAGAACTTGCTGGCGGGTGTGGTACATGATGTGTCAATCTCAGGAAACTGAGACATGACAGATAAATATACTCTGTTATGCAGGGTTTCAGATGAGTATGAGTCATAGTTTGTTGGATCTATAGGTATGATCATCCTAAATCGGTCTGTACCAGCGATCTGATGACTGGTGCTAGTGTAGAGGACATAGTGCCACTTATGGCAACGCTTTTCCATTTCAGGAATGGTTATCTTTCCATCCAGGTCCAACATGATTCCGGTCAATCCAGAATAGTTCTCGATTCGACTTATCTTATTCCAATTATTTGTCGATTGAAGACGGGAGGTGAACAGATCTGATAAATAACCTGTCGTTAATGGGATGTTTTCGCGGGTTTCAAATTCGGTAATCTTCCCAGCTTCCGATTTGGATTTTGCAGTTTTTTTACTTACGGATAGTTTGAGCTCAAATGGCTCCTTTCTTAGATATGTCATTGGGGTTGTTTGGTTGTATAGTTGTGCCATTGTACATAAGGGCTTTGAGCTGTCTTATGCTGGCAGAAAAGGTTGTAACGTTGACCGTTGCAGAGCCTTGGTAATAATCATTTAATAAATTTTCCACCAAATCACCATGAAAGGTGAAAGTGGATTTGTTATTTTCCCTGATATGCCCTGTTAAGGGGATGGCATTGCTGTGAAGCCAACATGCCAGGAAAAATTCTTCTGTTGTTATGGTATTCATAAAAGTTGTTCTGTTGATTTTTGTTTTGGCTTTCTGGCTGAGACCGGAACAGACCGGAATAGCTAAGCTCGCCATGAGCTGATTTCAGAGTCTCGTTTTCGTAGGATTAGTCGTTTCGGAAGAGGCTAAATAATAGCCTCTAAATATAGTATACAGGGTTTTGGAACATTTGTCAAGCAATATTTGTGATAAATATTATCACGTATTAAAACACACCTATTCACTCATTTGATTGGCTAGCACTTCTGGCTACATTCAAGCACGTTTAATTCAAACATTGGGGGTCAACCTGAGTACTACATCCAGGTATAGATGCAATGCCTGTGGATATTCTGCGAATGTTTGGGATGGTCCAGACAAAGCACCGATTGCTACTGTTGATACTCGCCACTGTCTGGGATGTAAATCGCTGGTCGAAGTCCCAATTGAGTTTCATGGTGGTGGTCTTATCGGAGATCCGGATGCTGAGCCTGATTTTCTGAATAGATGCCCGGATTGTAATTCAAAGAGCGTTCAACCATGGGATGCAAAGCATCCTTGTCCCAAGTGTGGGGAGCATATGACAAAAGCAAGTCAATAGCAAAGGCGTTCACAGTACGATTATAGGAAATTCATGGAGTTTAATCACTTAATACGGAATGCAGCATTTGATTGGTTGTCCTTGCAAGCAAGTATTCATGGTGATGTGCTTCCAAGACGACCGCTGCTTGAGGAGGGATTTCTGTATAAGGGGGAGAAAGTTCCTTTGGTCTCTGCGCAGGGTATTTTTAAACCCAGAATCATGTCTGCACCTTTATCGATAACCACATCTCCGAAAGGTCCCTATAATGACGCTTTCAGCAATGACGGTTATCTACTTTATCGTTATAGAGGTACAGATCGATTTCATAGAGATAATGTTGGACTCAGGGATCTGATGCAAAATCAGGTTCCATTAGTCTATTTTCATGGAATAGTTCCTGGCAGGTATTTAGCCGTATGGCCAGTTTTCATTGTAGCTGACGACCCAAACAATTTGACGTTCAAAGTTGCTGTGGATGAGATTGGTGTTATTAAGCCAGAGAGTGCGACATTAAAGGTCGCTGAAAATGAAGTAGCGCGTCGAACATATTTGACGACCACGGTTAAACAAAGACTTCATCAACGAGATTTTAGGGAGAAAGTGCTCCAAGCATATAAAACTAGCTGTGCAATGTGTAGTTTGAAACATAGGGAGCTTTTAGACGCTGCACATATAATTCCTGACCATGAGCCTGGAGGAATACCAGTTGTCACGAATGGTCTATCACTTTGTAAATTGCATCATGCAGCGTTCGATTCATTTTTGATTGGTATTACGCCTGATTTTCAACTTATAATTCGGGAAGATCTTTTACACGAGATAGACGGTCCAGTGTTGCAACACGGATTAAAGAATTTACATAAATCTGAGCTTATTTTACCTCATTCAAAAAATAATCACCCGGATCGAGATAAGCTGGCATGGAGGTATGAGAAGTTTATGTCCGCAGGATAAACAGTTCCCAAATAATTTTAGAATTGAGAGGATGTAATGCTAACAGGTAAAAAAGCCCAATATTTTCAAGTTGGCTTCGACAATGAAGCTGAAATCGAATCGGTTGTAGCTGATAATTATGATATCATATTCGGATCATCAGCAATTTACATCCCACAACAAAGCATCAAGACTAAAGGTGGTAAAGGTACAGTTCCTGATGTATCCTGTCAGAACAAGTTGGATTAATTAGTTTGATTTTCTAAGAGATACTTTTGGGTTATCCTGAGAGAAAAAAAGAGGATTGAAAATGAGCCCAAAATCAAATGTAGAAAAGCGCGTTAAAGATATAAAAAGAAAC
>JAERTJ010000119.1 GCA_016844945.1 Fidelibacterota bacterium
CCTTGAGTCTTCTATCAATTCAGGTTTAAATGTATTTGGATCGGATGTGATTTTTGTTCAGAAATCACCTGTAATGCAAATCGGTGATCACAACAGCAGAAGGAAATATTGGCGTCGGCCTAACATCACCTATGATATGGCACTGGAACTGAGAGATCGCATGGTAGGCGCTGAGTTTGTCAGTGCGCAGGATGGTGCCGGTGGTAAAACCATTCGTTTCCAAAAAGAATCCACCAATCCTAACGTAGGCGTTCAAGGTGTTGATGAGTGGGGTTTGGAAGCCCTGAATCACAGTCTGGATTATGGGCGCAACTTTATCCCTGAAGACATTCAGTATAATCGTCGCGTGGTGCTGCTGGCCACAGATGTCATTGAAAAACTTTTTCCTTATCAGGATCCTATGGATCGAAAAATTACAATAAATGGGATCGGATTTGATGTCATAGGGACACTAAAACGCAAAGGTGAAATGTTTGGGCAAAGCCAGGATAATTTCGTCATCATTCCCATCACGACCTACTTGCAATACTTCAGTCGCCGTTGGACCTCCTTAGGTATTTCAATCAAAGCACCTGATGGTGAAAGCTTTAATCTTGTCAAAGAGGAAGTCATAGATCAGATGCGCATCGTGAGAGGGTTAGGTCCGGACGAGGAAAACGACTTCGAAGTGACCTCCAACGATGCCCTGATTGAGACCTTTGGCTCATTTACGGCTGGTATCAAGTTGTTTGCCGGAGCTGTCAGTGTCATCGCCCTGGTTGTAGCCGGAATTGGAATAATGAATATTATGCTGGTCTCTGTCAGCGAGAGAATCAAAGAAATTGGTGTTCGCAAGGCTATTGGTGCGACGCGGAACAACATCCTGTTTCAATTTCTTTTGGAAGCCATATTTCTCTCCTTAATTGGAGGTGTAATCGGGGTGTTGGCAGGTATCGGGGTAGGCAACATGATTACCCTGGTGATGAAAAATGTAGCGCCAGTGATTCCAATTGACTGGGTCTTCATCGGCCTGGGCGTTTGCTCATTTATTGGAATTGTCTTCGGGATATACCCAGCCTACAAGGCAGCTGGACTGGATCCCATAGAATCCCTACGCCATGAGTAAACCAGGAACTTTTTCGAAACATACATATAAAAACGTGGGTCAATTGCAACAGATGCATAGCGGCACCTGTTGGCTAGACGAAAATGCAAGACGACATGATGAAAAGGGTTTTGAATGAAAAAATATATTGGTTTTGGTGAACATGTTGAGGGATACAGTATACCGGTCCTCAATGAGCGTGAAATACGAGCATCGGCTGGGATTTTATTTCTGGTAATGTTGTTTTCAATTCAGGTAGCAGGAGGCGCACAAAATTTCACACCTCTGAAGTACGCAGTTACCTTCTTTCTCGTGGATATGTTAATCAGAATTTTTATAAATCCAGCATACTCCCCGACGTTGATTCTGGGACGATTCATTGTTCGCAATCAAGCTCCAGAATATGTGGGGGCACAGCAGAAAAAGTTTGCCTGGCACATTGGGGTCACTCTAGCCATGATTATGTTTGTTCATCTCGTGATATTAAACGGCTTTAGTCCTATTACTGGTATCATCTGCTTCATCTGTCTCATCTTCCTGTTCTTCGAATCAGCCTTTGGGATTTGCCTGGGTTGTAAGGTTTACCCATGGATTTATAAGGAGAAAGCCCAATACTGCCCTGGTGAAGTTTGCGAGATCAAGGATCGCCAAGACATCCAGAAGATTTCCGGCACTCAATGGATCATCCTACTCGGGTATGTGCTTTTCATCGTTTTTGTAATCCTGCTTTTTAATGATTTTTACGCCAAACCCGCCATAGACCTCTTTGGACTCGAGGAAAGATACAATCGTTAACCACCTTAAAATTGGGACAAAAGAAAAGCCCTCACCATTTGGTGGGGACTTTTCTTTAGGACATTGAGGCTATTTGTCTAGTCGTAACTCGTAGAAGGTAGACTGATCGAAATGCCCAACTTTTTTTGACTCGGAAATTGGGACATGCCCAATCTCGGAGTAGCAGGTAAGGGTAGTTAGCGCAAATAAACCATCTTAACTACATCAGTAAACCCACCGGCTTCGATTCGAGCGAAGTAGAGACCTGTACTGGTATGGTGTCCATCCGCCCCAAGCCCATTCCATTGGACATCATACCAGCCAGCATTTTGTCTTGTCTGAACCAATCGATTCACCTCACGACCTGTTACATCATAAACAACCAGAGAGACATCAGATGATTCAGGCAGGCCATATCTGATGGAGGTTGTAGGATTGAAAGGGTTGGGGTAATTCTGGTTCAATGAGAACTGATTTGGTAGTTTAAGGCTGCTTCCAACGGAGTTTGGACCATGAACTCTGACTTCATGAGTTCCCGCTTCAACATTGGCATTCAACCGAAGAGATTCAATAGTAACAATGCTCTCCTCAAACTCAGCTACTACTGCAAACTCAAAGGTCAGAAACTCACCATCGATTGCATTTGGTGTCCCGCTTGCAGCGGCAACTTTTGCTGTACTATTATTGCTATGGTGTTCTGCTACCAATCCAGTCACTTCATCATCCACAAGTATAAAATCCAAGCGCGGGTTTAGGTGTAGCGGGTCATAATTTATCTCAGCATCTGATGAGAGAACCTGCTCTCCTCCAAACACACTAATCGGGATTTGAACAATGCCTTCTTCAGTTACCCAGACTTGAGTTGGGACAGAAATATCACCTGATGCAAGGTATGCTGGATCATCAGGTGGAACTGGAAGCGAATCAATACTATCCACGACAAACTGAAGAACATAAGCGGCATCCATGGCATTTACTGTATCACTGAGATCGACATCTGCGTTGGCCCATTCCTGACAGGAGAATTCTAAAGAATCTATGGCGTGTAACAGTATTAGGGACGCATCATAAGCTTGCGCGACTCCGTTCGCATCAACATCCCCAAAAGAAGGATTGGGTTCAATAAACACAGATCCATTTGCAATATCTACAATCTCTGAGGTATCAAAAAGCGCATAATCGATATTGATGGGAATCGTTGTACATGGATCACCGATAACCTCAAAAACCAGATTGCAGAACACACCCTCACAAGTGATGGATTCAGTCCCTGCAAAAGCT
>JAERTJ010000120.1 GCA_016844945.1 Fidelibacterota bacterium
TGAACCCTGGGCCATGACCTTTCTCCCTGATGGTAAGCTCCTGGTAACTGAAAAACCTGGGGTTTTGCTACTGGTAAATGTAGCAGATGGTTCTCGGATATCTGTCCAGGGGACTCCAAAAGTAGCTTATGGCGGTCAGGGAGGACTGGGAGATATTGTTCTTCATCCCAATTATGGTGAAAACAATCTGGTCTATCTATCATATGCCGAAAGTGATGCTTCAAGAAGGCGGGGGGCGGTGGTTGCCCGCGCCCAATTGCAGACTAACAAAGATCATCCAACACTGGAGAACCTGGAAGTACTCTGGCGTCAGTCACCCAAGGTAAGCGGCAAGGGTCATTACTCGCATCGCATGGTCTTCAGTCCTGATGGTTATCTATTCATTACCAGTGGCGAGCGCCAAAAGCAGGAACCCGCTCAGAGCTGGACTCAGGATCTTGGGAAGGTGATCCGTTTAAAAGATGATGGATCCGTACCACCAGACAATCCTTTTCAAGATAAAGGTGTGCTGGCAAAAAGCTTTTGGACCCTGGGTCATCGCAACTTGCTTGGTATCGCATTCGACAGTCAGGGACAACTCTGGACGCATGAAATGGGACCCCAACATGGTGATGAATTCAATCTGATCATTCGTGGTGATAACTATGGCTGGCCCCTGGTTTCCTGGGGTAATCATTATTCAGGATTTCCCATTCCTGATCATGATACCCGTCCCGAATTTCATACTCCTGAAGCCTACTGGGTGCCCACGATAGCACCTTCGGGGTTGATTATTTATGACGGGACCATGTTTCCTGACTTTCAGGGGGATGCTTTTATAGGAGGTCTTAGATCAGAAGCATTGATTAGGGTGAAGCTCGATGGTGTTCAGGCTAAGGAAATAGAACGCTTTGACATGGGCAAACGTATCCGAGAAGTGGAGCAAGGTCCTGATGGGGCTATTTGGGTATTGGAGGATCGGAAAGGGGGGCGTCTACTCAAACTTCACCCAATGAAGTGATCTGGTTGTATCAGAGACGCTTTAAAAAGAAAGCGATGGAATCATCCTCTTCCATCTCAGTATAAATTTTCGCCTCCAGGATTTCAAACCGACCTTCAAGTAGTTGTGTAAAGCTTTCTTCTGTATACTGTTGAAATCTCAACCCTTCATACTCTTCAAAATCGTTTCCATACCATAACGCATGGAGAACAATACCACCTTTATTGAGGACATTGTGTTGGGCAGTCAGTGATTGTCGACACTCCTCAATACTGAGATGTTGGAGCACTTTATTGGAGTAAATAGCATCAAATCGTCTCGGGGTGTTCATTGTGACTGCGTCCAACTGAAAGACATCACCATCAGGGTGGGTTTTGAGATAATGGTCCAGAAATACTTGAGAAAAATCAGTGCCCGTAGCTAAATACTGTTTCAGAAGGATATCCAGGTCTTTTCCAGGACCCATTCCCAACTCAAGCACCGTAGACTGGTTTGGGAGATACTTGTCAAGCCACTGGATAAGCTCTGCACCATCATATCCTTCTGCCAATTTGAGATAATCCTCAACCCCTTTTTCATTATCATTAAAGCCCATGTTGGTCTCTAGTCCTCTCTCATTACCGCATCCACAGAATCTGGCAATGTTTCTTCGGTTGGCGTGACGATTTTTGCAACGGGGTAGCGAATAATGGTATAATACTTATCAGGATTCCCTGGGCCAAACATACCTGGTCCTTTTAGATACTCCTCCTCATGTAAACCGCTGATCTCATACCCACTGTCTGATATAAACTGATGCAGCTTTTCGACAGTTGGCCCTTCGCTGGCATAGGACCCTTTGTGCAGAATTTCGGCAACCAGACCATACTGCCAGGTTTCCAGTTTTAGCGCGGGATGTTCGCTTAATGCTTTGGAAGGAATTTCCACCACTGACTCAGCCACAGGCATGGCATATATCCCTATCCACTCATCCATGGGTGTATCTGGTGTTTTGGGCCATCGAGCCAGGGGTGCAGCCATATCCATATCGTGGTCTTTTTTTAGTTTGAAAAACGTGGAGAAGAGAGCACCGAAGGTATTGCCCACCGTTTCGTTGGGGTTCCCAACTGCTTCATATACCAACATCTTCTGAGGTGCCTTTTCACTGATCTGTGGTTCCAGTAAAAATTCGAACTCTTTAAATTTCTTACTACAGCCCACCAGAAAGACGATGGCCAAGAGTATTGCCAATTTTGATTCCATATCTTCCCCTATTTTTTGCGACGACGCGTACGTTCTTTATTCTTTATATAGATGAGCTTGAACCGTCCTGTAGGACTTTCACGGTTATCAATCTCAAATCTGTCAGTAGATTTGATCAGGGGTGTCAGCTTCTCAAAGCCATAATTTCTGGAATCAAAATTGGGCTGTTTCTTCTGGAGGAGATTCCCCACATCCCCAAGAAAGGCCCAGCCATCATCATCAGCCAGATCCGAAACCGTAGTAGAAATGAGGCGAATCACTCTGGGAGTGATTTTGTCAATATTATCAGACTCTGGTTGTTTGTCCTCGGTAGATTCTGACTCATTTTCCTTAGAAAGATTCTTCAAAATTTCAATATAGATAAATTTATCACATGCCACAATAAAGGGCTCTGGGGTTTTCTTCTCGCCTATTCCAAAAACCTTCATGCCTGCCTCCCGAAGCCGGGTAGCTAATCGTGTAAAATCACTATCACTGGAGACCAGACAGAATCCATTCACCTTTTCTGAATACAGAATATCCATGGCATCAATAATCATGGCGGAATCAGTGGCATTCTTA
>JAERTJ010000121.1 GCA_016844945.1 Fidelibacterota bacterium
TATCGCGGATATGATGTTGTTTCCATGCCACCACCCAGCTCAGGCGGTATAGCACTCATATCCATGTTGAATATGATGGAATCAATGACATTTGACTCCGTAGGGTATCATTCAGCCCAACACATACAAATGTTGGCCGAAGTAGAGAAACGCGCTTATGCTGACCGTAGTGTCTGGCTGGCCGATCCAGATTATTTTGAAGTTCCCCAGGCAAAACTACTGTCAAAAGCATATGCGGAATATCGAATGAAAGGTTATGATAGCCTTTCCATTACACCAAGTGATTCCATATATCCATTGAATGACAGTGAGTTAGCCAATATCACATCAGCTGGATACGAGAGCGAAGAGACCACACACTTTTCAGTAGTGGATCAATGGGGGAACGCCGTCAGTGTAACGACGACCCTGAATTGGTCCTTCGGTTCCTACGTCACCGTTGAAGGCTTTGGATTTCTTTTAAACAATGAAATGGACGATTTCAGCTCCAAACCCGGTGAACCCAACTCATTCGGATTGATTGGTAATGAAGGGAATGCTATTGAGCCGGGAAAAAGAATGCTCTCCAGCATGACGCCCACCATTGTCTCCAAAGACGGAAAAGTAGTTCTGGTTGTCGGTGCACCCGGTGGTTCAACAATTATCACAACGGTTTTGCAGGTGATTAACAATATGGTAGATTTCGGTATGCCGCTACAGGATGCTGTTGTATCTCCGCGATTTCATCACCAGTGGCGACCAGATGTTATTCAATATGGTCCCAGAGCAATTAATTCTGATACAGCCGAATTGCTGGAACAGATGGGCTACAAGCTGTCCCCCCGTTCTGCCTATGGTGAAGTAAATGCCATCGCCAGAGATCGCGTATTTGGTGGCTGGGTGGGGGCTCCTGACTATCGGATCACCTCAAAAGGTGCTGCATACTAGCATCTTACCAGAGATAATTATTTCTGAACATTTTGTTTTTTATACCGTTGAAAGTTTGTCGCCGCATTAAACTGACTGCGTGTATGACAGGAGAGAAAAATTTTGAGTGAAAAAGAAAAACAAGCCAGGAAATCCAGAAATAGCAGCGCTTTTCGGGGTTTACTTCACATTATTGTATCCGTATTAATTCTACGGGCTACCGTGATCGAAGCCTATAACGTCCCCACGGGTTCCATGGAAACCACCATCCGGATTGGTGATTTTATACTGGGTAATAAATTTATTTATGGTATTCGCACACCGGATTGGATTGGTATTCCCTGGACCAATTTCGGTTTTTCAGTTCCATACTATCGTTTACCCGGTTTTGAAGAACCAAAAACTGGGGATGTCGTCATTTTCCGCTATCCCAATGATAAATGGCCAGCCCTCCAGATTGGACCTCACGATCCCAGCTTGAACTATATCAAGCGATGTATTGCAGGTCCTGGTGAAACTCTGGAGATTATAGACAAGGACGTTTACGTTGATGGGGAGCAATTTGCGCTACCGGAGCATGGTCGAGCATCGAAACTCAATCTCTATGATAATGAATACGAGGAGCGGATGATTTTTCCACAGGGTATGGGCAATCGAGATCAGTTTGGTCCGCTCAAAATACCTGCGGCAGGGGATACACTGGTATTTGCTACGAGTGGTATCCAGCATTCCGTGAATGTGATTTCACTTGAAGGCCATGAAGTGACTCCCGGAAGTTCTGGTATGTTGAGAATTGATGGAGAATTGACGGACCACTACGTCTGCAAACAGAACCATTACTTTATGATGGGTGACAATCGTGACAATTCTCATGACAGTCGATACTGGGGCTTGGTACCAGAATCAAATATTATTGGTGAAGCCATTCTTATCTACCTCAGTTGGGAACAGACTGAACCCAATCTGCTCAAACGGCTATTCAAATTGCGCCCGAGTCGGATGTTCAGACTGATTGATTAGTACCCAAGTAACATTAAAAATTTGAAAAGCACTACCTGAGGGTGGTGCTTTTTTTTCAACCCGTCTTTGCGAGGCACAGCCGAAGCAATCCCCATATGCGATAAGAAACACAATTCCCGTCACCCCGAGCGGAGTCGAGGGGCGTTCCTGTCCATAAACAGGATATACATCCCTCGACTCCGCTCGGGAAGACGAGGACGCCCGGTACCCACAAAGAGTCATCCTGAGCGGCGCGAAGGATCTTGGTCCCAATCGCGATCCAGGGAGATTGGGGAGATTGGGGAGTTGCGGCACAGGATCAAGATTCTTCACTCCGTTCAGAATGACCTGCCATGTCTTTTTCAGTATACCTGGAACCCACGCCGCGTCATGCTGAGCCCGTCGAAGCATCTTGATCCTTTGCCAAAGGCATATGAATTGATACTGTGGACCAAGATTCTTCACTCCGTTCAGAATGACCAGTTCGAGCACCCAAATTTCAAGTTTCAATTTTCCAATCCCCCCAATCACAATCTTGCTTCCATATTGTAATGTTGCTAACTATAATAGCGCGTTCTTTATGGTATGATTTATAATTATTTAAGTAATATTGCTAACTCACTGAGGCACAATGACATCACAAGAAATACGAAACCAGTTTATACAGTTCTTTAAGGATAAAAACCATAAGTTTGTGCGGAGTGCAGGTGTGGTTCCATTTGAAGACCCGACGCTGTTGTTCACAAATGCTGGCATGAATCAATTCAAGGGCATATTTCTCGAGACAGAAGCAGTTGATCATCCACGTGCCGTAAACTCACAAAAATGCATTCGGGTAAGTGGCAAACATAATGACCTGGAAGAAGTAGGTCGGGATACTTATCACCACACATTCTTTGAGATGCTGGGCAACTGGAGTTTTGGTGATTATTACAAGGAAGATGCCATCAAATGGGCCTGGGAGCTGTTTACAGAGGTCTGGAAAATCCCCAAGAACAAACTCTATGCAACCGTTTATAAAGATGATGACGAAGCGTTTGAGCTGTGGGGGAAGCTGACAGATATCCCCAAAGATCAGATTTTGCGATTTGGTGACAAAGACAATTTCTGGGAGATGGGCGAAACCGGTCCCTGTGGTCCCTGTTCAGAGATTCATGTTGATATTGGAGGCGATCCTTCCATACACGGTTCTCACCCTGAATTAGGGGTCAATACCGATAACCCGCGTTTCATGGAGCTCTGGAACCTGGTTTTCATCCAGTATTTCAGAGGTGATGATGGTGAGCTCTCAGAACTACCCAGTAAACACGTGGATACGGGTGCCGGACTGGAGCGCATCGTGGCTTTCCTGCAGGATAAAACCAGCAACTATGATACTGATCTGTTCACACCTATTCTGGATGAAATCAGTGCTCTGAGTAACACCAAATATGATCCCGGTGAAGCGGGAATGGCCCATCGGGTTATTGCTGATCATGTTCGTATGCTGACGTTCTCTATTTCAGATGGTGCATTACCATCCAATGATGGGCGTGGCTATGTATTGCGCCGAATTCTGAGACGTGCTGCACGTTATGGTCGCAATTTGGGATTGCCCAACGCATTCATCTACAAACTGGTACCTGTGGTGGTTCAAATCATGGGTGGTGCCTATCCAGAACTGCACGAACGTGTTGCTTACATTCAAAAAGTGATCAAATCTGAGGAAGATTCTTTCAGTCAAACCCTGGGTCGTGGATTACAAATATTTGAACAACTCGTAAAAGAGCATAAATCAACGTCAAAAACCGAAATACAGGGACCTGATGTCTTCAAATTGTACGACACCTATGGTTTTCCTGTTGACCTGACCAGTCTCATGGCTGAAGAGGAAGGGCTGACAGTAGATATCGAGGGTTTTGAATCCCGTATGGCTGACCAACGGGCAAAAGCCCGGGAAGCAACCCAATTCAAATCCAAGGTTAGCAAGAATTCTGAATGGCATTTTTTGAATCCAGGCCAGCATTCTGAATTTCATGGCTTTACCCACACCCGCATGGATACGCATATCACTCAGTATATGGAAGCTGATAAAAAGGTATTGGTCCTGCTATCACAAACCCCCTTTTATGCTGAAAGTGGTGGGCAGGTAGGAGATACTGGTCGCATTTTTAATGCAGATATGGAACTGAATGTTCTGGATACCAGAAAAGATGGCGATTCAATCCTGCATGAATGCCAGTTGACTTCAGGAAAGCTATCTGATCAGCCAGTAATTGCAGAAATAGATGCAAAACGCCGTGAACGCATAGTGCGTAACCATTCCGCCACACATCTACTCAATGCTGCTTTGAGAAATATTCTTGGTGATCATGTTAAGCAGGCAGGATCGTTGGTAGATGAAAGCCACCTGAGGTTTGATTTCAACCATTTTGAGAAAATGACTCCTGAAGAAATAACCCGGGCTGAACAAATGGTCAATGCGGAGGTTCGTAAGAATATTTCAGCCAATATTCGTGGGATGAGCTTCGATGAAGCCCGTACAGAAGGCGCTCTGGCGTTCTTTGGTGAAAAATATGGCGATGAAGTTCGTACTGTAAAATTTGGTGATTATTCCCATGAGTTATGTGGTGGTGCCCACGTTTTGGCTACCGGAGATATAGGATTTTTCAGGATTGAATCTGAATCAGCCATTGCATCAGGAGTACGTAGAATCGAAGCCGTCACAGGTAATGTGGCTGAGGAAAACGCCAGAAAAGAGCGCACAGCCCTTAGTCATCTCCGTCACTTGCTTACATCCGACATAGAAGATATTGCTGCAAAAACGCAAAATCTTCTAGATGAAAAGAAGGCTCTGGAGAAACAGGTCAAGCTATTATCCTTTGATCAGGCAAGTTCAGTATTGAATCAGATTCTGGAAAATGCTCAAATAATCAATGGTGTTAAGGTTTTAAGTGAAGTGGTAGAAGTCCCTGATACCGAGGCACTTAAAGATCTTGGATCAGAACTATTGAAGCAAATGAAAAGTGGACTGGGTGTACTTGGTACAGCCATTGAAGGCTCACCTTATGTTGTATGTGTTGTTTCTGATGATGTCATTGCCCAGCATAAGTTGAAGGCTGGAGACATTGTCCGCGAACTTGGTAAGCAGTTAGGTGGTGGCGGTGGTGGCAAACCACAGATGGCCACAGCAGGTGGAAAGGATGCAGGTGCATTGGGAGATGTCGTCTCAGGTGTCTATGCTATGATAGGAGAACGTTTGGGATGAAAACCAAATTGATCATTGAAAAATCCACATCAGGACAAATGGGAACCTCAATTCCTGTTCTGGATGTTCCTGAA
>JAERTJ010000122.1 GCA_016844945.1 Fidelibacterota bacterium
CTTATAGTTAAATTCCAGGTAAGCAGAGTTATCATCATCTCCAGCCACGTTCATGGCAAGAGTTGTAGACAACGGTCCTAATTCTATACCCGTAGCGATTTCAAAAATGTGGTTTTTTAACTCGAATATGTTATCACTACCCATATATGTTGGGAAAAAGTAATCTGTGAAAGTGATAGCCACTGGTCCCAGGGAGGTTGAAACATACAAATCATTTTCATTTCCACCTGGTGCACCATTTATAGCCCATGCTCCCCATGCGCCAAGCGTAACACCTGCAATTGAATATTCAATGAATGGTTGAACTGAGGCAGCATTTCCAAAATCGCTACCTCTCCAAACATATCTGCTAACTACATCGGCTCCCAAATTCACCTGAGATATGCCAGAACTCGTCATTATCATCATCAATATCAATCCAATCAGTTTCTTCATATTATCATCCTTTTCTTGGTTTTTTATTCTACTTTCAAAGACTCATAACTATCCAACCATAAATGTCCTGATGATATCACACAGCTCTTATTAGAAACAGGGTTGAAGTAATATGGTTTATTACTTCTCAAGCGAATCCTCACTAAAAGATTTTAAGTTAGAAATCTGATGAGAAAGCTTATTACACGTTTCGAGCAGCAATAGTGAGACATTTTCAAAATTTTGATGGCTTGAAGTTGAATATTTCCTGAGCGTAGACTCATTTTCGATGGTGTTGCTACTAGATAGTTCCTTTGGTAAAGAAATTAAGTCTGAATTACATTGCTTAAATTTCACTTCACTTTCGATTGCATTTTGAATGATGCCCATTCCAAGCATTTGGACTTTATCGACTATTTGGCACAGAAAGGAGGTTGCATTTGTTAGATTGGAATTAAGCAGACTTGACTGATGTTCTGCTTGTTCAGCTAACCCTAACAGTTCTCTCATCTCGCTTGCAACATCCAGTTCATCATCTTGTGACATCTTGGATGTTTTGTCACTCACATTCATACTTCAACTCTTTTTCTATCGAAATCTTTTGCTCGTATAATGTTAGTTGTGCACCCATGTGATACCATCTGATCACCTGTATTCTTTCCTTGCATAAATACTTATATATTCAATTTCGGTGCCACAAGAGATACCGACCCTTTAATATTATTTATATTGTGTTTATGTGATTATATATTGAAGCAAATACCTACAACTCGGAAAATTTTTCAACGAGAATTCAGAAAATATTTCTGAAATTTTAAACATAGATTCTATGGACTAGGGGAGCCAGTTTAAAATCAAAATCAAGATTTAAAATCAGCTCTAGTAAAATGGAGTGAAGCGAAGATTCTTAGGTACGTGTATGCTTTTTTACAATTTCCCCGAGGGTTTCATAATCCTTGGAAAATTCAATAAAGTAGCTCTCATATGAATGCCATATGATTATAGTCTGGTTTGAGCTTACATCCACACGTACTGAAGCACTTTTAGCAGCAGGATTATAGGCAAATCTAATTTGATCTAATTCAATACCCTGGTCCAATAGCTGCTCAACCATCCCTGCATAGCTGTTTTTGTGGACGGCGACAATTAAGAATTCTAACTTAGGTATTTCTGATAGCGTTACATCATAGTACCGTACCCGATTGGTTAATTCACGCACAAAATTGGTGGATCGATCCTTTAGAAATATTTTTGTCATTCCTTTGATTCCATAGACGGCATCCATAGCTGAGATATGAGCTAAGTAAGCAAATTTTTTGGGATATTCGATTGTGTAGGCTGTACAAGTGGACACTCCTGTAGTTTGCAAAATCTCTCCAGGTATCGCTTTCGACCACTCATTAACATCAACCTTATCTCCCGCTCGAGGTGTTTCAGGGATGTCCTTGGGCAGATGCTGCATTTTGCTAAGATCCTGGAGTATTAGCCCGTTAAAATAGTCCTTATGATCCCGATAGTGCTCTGATACGACTTCAGCTTCATCTATCTCTGCAATGATGACCCATGATGTGTTAAAATAATTGAATTTCTCAAAGGAACTGAAAACTCTAGCCCCTCTGTAATCAACAATGATATTCTCACCACTATCCTGAAACCGTGCGTGCTTTACACTTTCAGTTTCAATCTTCAATTTAAGTATAGTTTGGTCTTCAATGAATCTTGAGTCTGAAAGCATCAGATTGTCATTGTTCACCAGGTAGACTTCAACTGTCCTGCCAAATTGCTCACGATTTGTCAAAATCGTGTTGATCTGATTGATTGCACATTGAAGAATAAACCACCCCTGGTGATCGGATTGGTCTTTGACGGGAACAACAAAGAAGGCAGCAGATTCGTTAGAAGGGTAATAATATTCAAAATCACTAAAATTTGTACTTCTAGAATTTTTTAGGCTTTGGGCCAATTTTGTGTTCCGCAATTCACCATTTATCAAGTTTGTTCTATAGTCTGTCTCTTGTTTTATGGTGTGAAACACATAACCCGACGTATCGACCATGAGCAAATCATAAAAACTACCGTAATTTTCTATGAAATGTCTATCCAATCCTGATATCATCGCAATACTGGGAGTAGTCCCACTCGCCAATCGTAAAAAATAGTTTTGCATAACCTCATCATGAGCTATTGAAGCTGCAGAATTTTCTATTTCCTCAAAATACCCAAGTGTTAATTCCTTCTTGTCCTCTCGTATTTCGGACAAATATTTAAATGTTTTGGAGTTGATATCAATGTTAGGTTTTTCTTGAATAAATGGGAGCATAACTACAATTATGAGAGCAATGACCAGGGCGGATAATCTAGCAATTAAACTTTTGGGGACCTTATTCATTCTAGTTTTCTTTCATTGCTATGGTATAGAAAAGAAAAAATTAAGGAGTAATTTAACCCCTCACCTGAAGATAGAGTACTGACATAAGCATTCATATTTTCTGCAGAAATGATCTTTAAAAATGGAAGACTTTATGCTTTTTGATCTAATAGATTCTGAATATCTAGAATTGCAATGAGCGAGTCTTCAGTTTTAAGGATACCTGTAAAATATTCCCCTGTTACTCCCGAAACATTCGATGGAGGAGGTTCAACCATGGTTGGTTTTGCAGTAATGATATCATCTATCCTATCCACCAATAAGCCAATATTTTCTCCTTGATTTTCCACTATAACAATGCGCATGTTTTCATTTATTTTTTCAACTTCAATTCCAAATTTCTTCCGAAGATCAATGACTGTTACGATTTCACCTCGCAAATTGATGATTCCTCGGACATAATCAGGAGCTCCGTAAGCGTTGGTAATATCAAGATGCTTGTTAATCTCCTGGACATCTGAAGTATTCAGACCGCAGGAGATGTCTGCTACCTGAAAAATGGTTAACTCTTGTGCGGTTGTAATGGTGGTTACATTCATATTTTACTCAAGACCTTATCTTCAAAGTGTGACTAGTCCATGGAGATCCAATAACATGGTTGTCTGTTCCATGATATGCGCTGATCCCAGAATACCATTCTGCTGAAATGTTTTGTCATCGATTTCAATATTTGTGTCAATCGCATCCTCAATAGCGGATACAAGAATGCCAACTTCTCTACCTGAGTTTTGGAAAACAATGACATACGGATGCTCAACATCTTCAATAGCTTCTACCCTGGCAGTATCCTCGATTCTGAAAAGAAGTAAACTAGCCCCACGATATTTGATAGATAATTGACCTGCTGGTGATTCTATATCATCACGGTTAATTTTTTCTATTCGGGAGATAAGCCCCAGTGGAATAGCGAAGAATTCTGTTGCCGCATTTCTGACTACAAGAAGGGATTGAGCATAATGACCACTCTCGATCTTCTTGGCAATAATCTGTTCTTTCGCAGTATCCTTCACTGACCTGAGAGACATCATTTCGCTGATTCCAACGATGTCTAAAATAAGGGCTGATTTTCCATCACCCAGGATGGTTGCACCTGCGTAAGCCCTTGCATCTCGAAGATGATAGCCCAAAGGTTTAACAACGATTTCTTCTGAGTCTAGGAGTGTGTCTACAACAATACCATAGTTCATATCACCGGCATTCACAACAATGATGTTGACTGCACTATGACTTGAGGCTCGACGCCCATCGCTCCGTAAAGGTTTGTCATTTTCAAGATCCTCCTCATTAAACTGAGCATCCACAGATTTAGAGCGTCTATCATGAATTATTTCTCGTTTGTCCTCCCTGACAATACCAGTGGTGTCCCTAAATAATTTAGGTATTCCGAGAACATCACTTAAGCGGAGAAGTGGCAATAACTCGTTTCTCAGTCTTATGACACTGGCATCGTCGACCTTCTCAATCCGCGTCTTGACTTGCTCGGGTGGAACCCTTACTAACTCCACCAGATTTACTTGAGGAATTGTGAATCGCTCCTCACCTGCCACAACTATAAGACTCGGAATAATTGCCAAAGTAAGTGGTAGTTTTACTCTAATAATTGTTCCTACTCCTACACTGGAGTCTATATCAATTGTTCCCCCCAGTTTTGTAAGATTGGAATAAACAACATCCAGCCCAAGCCCCCGACCTGATCCCTCAGTGACTTCCTTTGCCAGAGAGAATCCAGGCTTGAGTATCATTTTAATTAACTCAGCATTAGTCATCTCTTTGATTTCGTGCTCACTAAGCATCGAATTTTCGATCAACTTGGCTGCGATGTTCTTTGGATCAATACCGGCGCCATCATCCTTGATTTCTAATATCACCTGACCGGCTTCATGAAAAGCTTTAAGATGGATGAGAGCAGGATTGGTTTTCCCAACTTGTCTACGTTTATCAGGAAATTCTATGCCATGGTCAACTGAATTTCTAACCAGGTGTGTCATGGGATCTGAAATTGACTCTATAATCGTCTTATCTAGTTCAACATCTTCTCCTTCGATTTCCAGCTCAATTTCCTTACCCATATCCCTGGACATGTCATGGACAATTCGCTTGTACTTGTTGAACACCGTGCCTATTGGCTGCATACGAGTGTTCATGATAGATGCCTGCAACTCAGAGGTGACCAGGTCAACACGCTGACTGGCTTTTTCAATCTGGATCGTATCATCACTGTTGATGGATTGGACCAATTGATTCCGGGTGAGAACCAATTCTCCAGCTAGAGTCATGAGCTCATCAAGTACAGTGATGTTTACTCTCAGACTTCCAGTTTTTAATGCAGACGATGCTCCCTGATTTGTTTCGGTATCAGATGTAGCAGATGTCGCGGGGGATGTGCTCATGATCGGATTTCCAATTTTTTTTCGGGGCTAATGCAATTCTCAGGAATTTGAGGAGGGGGGGCACAAAGCCACGTGCAGTAGACCCATGTGCCCCGAGGATATAAAACTAACTCCAATTATGCATTGAGACGGTTAGCCACATCTTTCAACTGATTGCCAGTTTCATTTATTAAATTGGTCGAGTCCTTCAGATCTTTACCTGACTGCTTAACCGATCCAATGTCGGTATTCACTGTAGCGATATTTGAAGCGACATTTCGAGCAGCAGTAGCTGCCTCGCCAACATTATTTACAACATCTGTCATTCCAGCCGTTGCCTGTCCAATGTTACTGGCAATATCCTGAGTCGTCACATTTTGCTCTTCGACAGCCGTCGCAATTGTATTCACAATAGAATTCACCTTATCGATGACAGACGTGATGGAGGCGATTTCGTTAACGGTACCTGTTGTTTCATTTTGGATGGCTTCAATTTTTTGACTGATATCTGCTGTTGCAGCGTTGGTCTGGCTAGCCAATTCTTTAACCTCATTCGCCACAACGGCAAAACCCTTTCCAGCTTCTCCTGCCCTTGCCGCTTCGATGGTGGCATTTAGAGCAAGAAGTTTGGTCTGCTCAGCAATTTCAATAATGGTATCTGTCACCTTGCTTATTTCAGAAGCAGCAACACCAAGATTGTCTACGCGACCTGATGCAAGACCGACACTTTGAACTGCCTCTGCTGTTACTTCCCTTGCCTGTTCGGCATTTTGAGCAATTTCACTTACAGTGGAGGTCATTTCTTCTGTAGCTCCTGCAACAGAATTCATATTGTCTTGTGAAGTCCGTGATGCTTCAGCGATGGTATCCATATTGGCACTCATCTGTTCAGAGGCTGCAGCAACCATGGAAGACATTTCAGCGATGTTATTTGATTTATCGGATATATCATTCGTTATTGATGATAATTGAGTTGAGGCAGCGCCCAAATCGTTGGTGCTGCCTTGTACTTGACCTTGCAGAACCTTCTGTTCATCTGCTTGATGTTCTAACTTCCCAACAAAAGTGTCAAACCATTTTGAAAGTTCTCCTATCTCATCCTTTGAATCAAGAGCGAGTCGAGCGGTTAAATCACCCTCACCTGTGGCAATGTCCTTCAGCATTACTACGACTTTATTAATTGGGTTTGTGATTGACCTTGAAACAAAGAAACCCAATATGGCAATTATTAGAGCAGCTATCAAGACTTTAACTATTGTTGCATTTCGAAGAGCATAGACTGCTTTGAACGCTTCAGCTTCATCAATTTCAGCAACCAGAACCCAGTTTAGTTCGGGAAGGTAGTCCGCCATACCCAAAACGGGGACGCCTCCCATAGAGCTTGAATACTCTCTGCCCTGTTGATCTGCTTCTGCCTCAGTTGTATAGTCACCATAGATTCCATCGAATTCAGACTCAGTTCTGAATGCCTCCTGAGGACCTTTAGTGTTAACCTTTACCTTCAACAATGTTTCATCACTTGTGAGTCTTGAATTACTCCTAAACACATAATCTGGACCAAGTAAATAAGTTTCTCCTGACTCACCCATTCCCGATGCTTCCTGCATGATTTCATCAATCGCACCCTGGGAAATTTGTAGCGCTGCAGCTCCAAGAAATTTTCCATCCCCATGGATCGGTGCGGCAACAAACATCGCTGGAGCACCATTTGATGGTGCATACGCTTCTGTGTCTGTTAAAAATACTCCTTTTGAATTGGTTGCACCGGCGAACGCCTTGGCTAAACCGTGTGATTCCTGGGTTAAGTCAGTTCCAAAATCTGCTTCTTTTGACACTGAATAAATCACGATACCATCTTGATCTATGAGGAACAGATCATAGTATCCGTATTCATCGTTATAAAACTTCAAGAACTCATGATACTTATCATGTGCTCTTTTATAGGAAGGTGATTTTAACAAATCTCTATCAACGAAACCTCTATCTCGAATTCTCGACTTTACGTTTTCAAGTTCTTTAACCGCCTCAATGACAGATGGATTGTTTGCTAAAACCTCAACATCGCCTTTGCGTTCAAAAAAGAAACCCTGGATCCTGCTAAGCTTCAGGGCAGCGGCGACATCTAGCTTATTTTCTGCTTCTGCAGCTAATGCATCCGAGGCGCTATTGTATGCGCTAATGCCCATGATAATTAATGGGATAGTTCCAATTAGTAGGAAAAAAACAATAAGTTTTGTACCAATTTTGTAATTGCTCAACATGTTCTAGCACTCCTTTTCATATGGTTCTGACATTCATTTAAGATTTTTTTATTTGTGGTCCTTAACTCTGTGTTTCAGGCTGCTGGATCAATATTTTTTTTACTGTTTCAATGAGGTTATCCGCTGATATGGGTTTCTGTAGTGTCTTGATTGCACCAAATTTTTGAGCGATTTTTAAAAGTCCGAGGCCATGATCTTTCCCACCACCAGAAATACAAATGATCTTGAACTCGTCATTGGCCAACATTATTTCTTGTATTAAAGACAAACCACTCTCTCCAGGCATGAGTATATCAGTGATCACAAGGTCTATGTTCGCCTGGTTTAAAAGGTTGTATGCAGAGTTAGTATCTTTTGCTACATGAACTCGGTAGCCCTCTGAATTCAAAAGTTCTGAAAAACCTGATCTGATTGCCTCATCATCATCAACAACTAGAATTGAGAATTGTTTTTCCTCGGCAGTTACCATTATCGGTGGTCCTCATATAAGACGTGAATTGCATCCATGAAGCACTATAAAGTCAAATTCAATGCCATGCAATGGAATGAGGTTTATATGATTATATTTATTGATGTTATGACATTATGATGTAATGTCTAAAAATCATCTTTCAGAAATTATTTCTGATCGAATTCAGCAATATTTTCTGGATTAGAAGTGGATTGGATGGGTTAACTATCAACCCAATATTCGGATGATGGGATTATATAATTAAGTGATCACTTTTAATTTCTTAAGTTTTGTAAAAAGTGTTCTAGTACTAATTCCCAAAATATTAGCAACGGTGGTTTGATTTGGTCCTGCTTTACCATACACTTTTAGAATGTGGTCATTTTCCAGCTCAGCTAGTGATTGAAAGGATTTTTTTTCATTACCTGACTTGGTAGCGTTCACAATATCTGATGCAAAGTGTTCAGCTAACACCTTACCATCACCAGCTAACAAAAATGCTCTTTCAAGCGCATTGAACAATTCCCTGACGTTCCCAGGCCAAGAATATTGCTTCAATGCTTCAAGAGTCTCCAACATATCGTTAGAGAAACTCTCTTTTCTACCCTTTTTAATTGCGAAGTGATCAATCAGAAGGTTGAAGTCAGACATATGGCTCCTTAAAGGTGGAACTGATATTTCGAATTGATTTATACGGTAAAACAAGTCTGATCGGAATTCTTTGTTTCCTATTGCCTCTGCAAGATCTTTGTTGGTAGATGAAATTATTCTGAAATTGCTTGAAATGTCCCTGGTACTTCCCAGTCGCCTGAAAACAC
Organism: Fidelibacterota bacterium; assembly: GCA_016844945.1. Classification (GTDB taxonomy): domain Bacteria; phylum Fidelibacterota; class UBA8477; order UBA8477; family JABMPR01; genus JABMPR01. Next base: position 8,742 of record JAERTJ010000122.1, read on the forward strand.
CTGTCTCTATGGCACGAAGCATTTTTGCTTGAAGTTCAAGGGGCATTTCACCAATTTCGTCCAGTAACAGAGTTCCACCATCTGCAACTTCAAATAGACCATATTTCCGAGTACTGGCACCTGAAAATGCTCCTTTCTCATGTCCAAAAAGTTCAGACTCAAGAAGGTCAGAGGGAATGGATGCACAATTAATAGCCACAAACATTTGATCCGTTCGGGGACTTAAATCATGGATAGCTCTCGCAACCAATTCTTTGCCGACTCCACTTTCTCCAGTTATAAGAACGGAGAGATCTGCTGAGGCTACCTGTGCGATTTCCGTTTTTACGCGCTTCATCCCTGATGATTCACCTACAATGAAGGGGGTCTGATTCCGCATCACCTCCTGCCGAAAAATTTCAGATTGCTTATTCCTTTTGAATTGTTGGATATTCCTTTCAAGCAAAAGTAGAATATCATCATATTTTAATGGCTTGATCAAATAGTCCTGTGCTCCTGCTTTAATCGCCGTAATTGCCCCTTGAATAGATGAATAGCCTGTCATCATGATCACAACTGTATCAGGGCTGATAGATTTAATCTGTTCCAACAATTCGATACCACTCATACCCGGCATCATAATGTCGGAAATTACCAATGGGAATGATTGCGTTTTTATCATTTCAAGAGCTTCCTGTGCACTCGTCACCGTGCTTACCGCATAGCCCTCGTGGGAAACTATTTCTTCTATTCCCGAGCAAACCCCCAGATCATCATCTACAATTAGTACTGGGAAATCCTTTGTTCTAACTCCCATCATTCACTTTGCTCCAAGTCTAATGCTTCAATTTCATTTATAAGATCATTCTCTAACCAGGGTTTCATCAAAGACCTTATTCCCAAATACTCACATTCCTTCGCTATCGTTTCGTTCAAGTTTCCAGACATTAGAATAATTGGAACATTCGGAATCAATTCGAGTGCATATTTTGAAAAATCTAGACCCGACACTTTAGGCATTGCCAGATCAGTAATAATTAAATCATATTTTTCTGGATCGTCATGCAACATGGCTATCCCTTCGCGTCCTGATTTACCGGTAGTTACAGTAAATCCATGATCCTTAAGAATGGTCTTGGTGATTTGAAGAATATCTGGATCATCTTCTACAAGTAACACAGCTTTATTCCATTTTTTTCTGTTCGAGCTATTTGACAGATTTCTGGCTTTGGAATGTGCTTTATCACTCGATGAGATGGGAAAAATCATCGTAAATGTCGTTCCCACACCTTCCTGACTTGACACCTTAATCTCTCCTCCCATATCTGTCATAATTCCATGTATCACAGAAAGACCAAGACCTGTTCCTTCACCCACTTGTTTTGTTGTAAAGAAGGGGTCAAATACTCGGCTAACAATTTCTGGGCTCATACCGATACCATCATCGCTTACAACTAACTCTAATAATGACGATGAGCTAGGGTAAGCATCTAACATGTCTGTTCTCTCAGATGTTAATATTTTTTGCAATGAGATGTTTACTACTCCACTGGAACTTCCAATAGCCTGAGAAGCATTATTGCATAGGTTTATTATAATTTGTTGAATCTGTGTAGGGTCGCCGATGATACTATCAACACTCATATCAATATCTGCATTAATTTCAATGCTAGCAGGGAAAATCGAGCGTAACATTTTTAAGGTCTCAGACAACACATTTTGGATTTTGACAGGAACTGCTTGTAACTCATTTTGTCGACTAAAAGTAAGGATACTTTTTACAAGCTCACGTGCATGATTCCCAGCATTTATGATGTGCTGGATATTGTTTGCAAATTTTGATTCTTCTGGAAGCTGACGTTGCATGATTTCTGCGTGAAGTAATTGAGTCTGCAAGATATTATTAAAATCATGGGCGATGCCTCCGGCCATTGTGCCTATCGCTTCCAATTTTTGAGCCTGGCGAAGTTGTTCTTCCAGGTCTAATCGTTTTTCTTCAGAATGTTTACGCTCGCTAATATCCCGGACAAACGCTGCAATTTTTACATCATCAAGATGCTCAGAATCATCAAGGCGAAAGGCTTGCACCTCTACTGGGAAAACGGATCCATCTTTACGAATATACTCCTTTTCATATAAATCTGAATAACCCCGCTCCACTAATTTGGATCCTTGATGTTTTAGCTCCCATTCAAGCCACTTACTTGGGGTGATATCACGCCAGGAAACATTCAGAATCTCTTCCGCGGTATAACCAAGCATCTTTGCATATGCGGGATTTGGATGGATAATTTCACCATTCCCTTTGTTTATGACAAAGCCATCCCTGGACATATTGAATAACTTGCTATAATTTTCCTCTGCCTCTTTGAGGAGTTCATCTGCTAACTTTTGTTCTGTGATATCACGACATAATCCAGCCATTTGGATCGCTTCGCCATTCTCATCAGTGATCACAATGGCTTGGGCATGCACAATTTTCCAGCAACCAGGCTCTTTCTCAATATTCAATCTATATTCAAAATCATAAGATGATCGTGTACTAACCGCAAGCTGTGTCTGCCTGTCTGCTTCCTCGACATCCTCAGGATGAACCACATGTTTCCATGCATCATATGATCCATCAAAGCCTCCATGCTCAAACCCAAAAATCTCTTCCATACGATTATCCCAAATCACCTCACCGGATTCGATTTCCCAAACCCACGAACCAGCATTCGAAGCTGACATTGCTAACCTTAAACGATTCTCACTTTGCCTTTGCTGGATTTCAATACTTTTACGCTCGGTTATATCTTGATGAGTTCCAACGATCCTGTTAGCCTTGCCATCTTTATCAAAGAATGCTTCAGCTCTCGAAAGGACATCCACCCAATGACCATCCTTGTGCTTCATTTTGAATTCAAGAACAAAGCGATCTATCTCTTTAGAAATCAGCTGTTGCTGAAGTTTCCAAGATTTTTTTACATCATCAGGGTCTGTTGTTTTCTCCCACACAGAAAAATCATTTGGAAGTTCATGGTCCTCATATCCAAGCATTTTCTTCCATCCCGGAGAGTAATAGATTTCATTGGTCACAAGATTCCAATCATATAACCCATCGTTGGAAGCTTTCATGGCAAGATTAAACCGCTCCTCGCTTTTTTCGACTTTCTCCATGGCGTAGATTAAATCTAATTCTGCCTGCTTACGGTTGGTGATGTCTTGAATGACTCCATATATACGCTTGATTTTTTCCGCAGATGTATCCACATGCCCAATCGCTCTAACCCAAAGATTTTCACCTTTAGCATTTACAAAGGGCAATTCCAGATCATAAGGCTTGTGAAGCTCAACAATATCTTTAAAAGCTTTTTGGATAATTGGACGAGCCTCAGGGGCATAATATTTTATACCATCTTCAACGGTTGGAATACCGGATTCGGGTGGTAAACCGTAGATTTTGAATGTTTCAGAAGTAAATGAGCCTGTGGAATTTTCCAAGTCAAACTCCCACCCACCCGTTTTTGTAAGGTGGCTAGTCTCTAGCAAAAGAGCTTGACTATTTCTTAGCTGGGTTTCTATCGCTTTTATCTCAGAAATATCCCTATGCACAGAAACGAAGACTTCTCCATATTCTGGATGCTCAAAGACATCAACTCTAGCGAAACACCAGAATTCTGACCCGTCTTTTTTGATGTTTTGAATTTCACCAGCCCACTGACCGGTATCAGCGAGAACTTTGCCAATTTCGTTTGCTGTTTCTTCCGGACTATTGGTTGATGTTGCATTCACAATTGAGATATCTTTGCCAATCAATTCTGTCTGAGAGTAACCAAACAAGTTTTCAAATTCCGAGTTAACATAGACAATACTTCTATCCTCTGCTCTAACGAGTACAACTGCTTCTGACATGTTTGCCATGATGCTGGCTTGTAAGTGTAATTGATTCTCGATTTTTTTGTGCTCAGTGACATCATAAAAAACTTCCAGCAGGGCTGGCTGATTCTCATATTCCATACCGATGTGTGATATTTCAAATGTTTTACCACCTAATATTTTGTCACTTTCAATAATATGGGTCTCACCAGGATTGATGGGCTGGTGTAGCGGACAATTCGTGCATTGATGCTTGTCATCCTTATATACCTTCCAACATTGCTTACCAATACTGCCACCACCAACCAACGCCTCCATTGCAGGGTTTACAAAAAGTAACTTTCCTTTTAAATCGACTATATTCAGTCCAAAAGGGATTGTTTTTATTAATGACTCATTAAAAGTATTGATTCGATGCAAAGCCTGTTCTGACAACAACTGTTTAGTGATATCTTGAGCAATGGATAGAATACCAAAAATATTTCCATCCTTATCTCCCAAAGGCGTATTGAACCACTTGCAGGAAATGATCTCACCATTTTTCCGAATATTGTTATCCTGCTCAGAGTAACTCGCTACTTCTCCAACTTGTAATTTCTTCAGAACATCTACGACTAAGTGCCGAACATTCTCTGGAACAATTAGGTTCACTGGGTTTTTCCCCAGAACCTCCTCTCGTGAATAGCCAAATATTGCTTCTGAAGCTTTATTCCATTCAATCACATTGAGGTCTGTGTCCCAGAGTATATAGCCCGATGGCATGTTATCGATGCTGGTCTGTAATTGCTCCTTGAGCGTCACCAACAATTCACCTGCCTTTTTACGATCGGTGATATCCTGAGTAAACCCTATTGCTTTAAGAGCATTTTCTTCGGTATCGAACTCAACAGAAGCCTTTTCCCTCATCCATCGGACTTTATTATCAATCAGAACGCGATGCTCGATATCGTATGAACTTCCTTTTAGTGCAGAGCTCCATTGATCGCTAACAAAGTCTCGATCATCTGGATGAATAGCATTCAGGAATGTTTCGTATGTCAGAGGGGTTGTGCCTAAAGGTACACCGAAGTTCTTATAATTTTGATCGGTCCATGTCAATTCATTTTTTTGTAAATCCAACTCCCACGTACCGATTTGTCCCATCTCCTGAGCTTTTTCTAAATAGTATCGATGTTTAGCAAGATCATGCTCGGTGGTTTTTCGCTCTGAGATGTCCCCTTTTTGGTCGCTTTCTCTATTATGTGAGAGACTGTCTTTGAGTTGTTTTCTTAGTGCTTGGATTTCCTGTATTAATTCAGCTTTGGATTTTGATTGATCGGACATAATGCGAACCTCCAACTAAACATTCCTGGCCAGACAAACATGCCTTAACGATGTATTCGTAAAATTGGGTTGACCTTTGTATTAGTCAAAATAGTCCGATACACAGGATGAACAAAGGAGCAACATCTCTTAGTGGGAAAATTTTACTCTAGCTGGTCGGACAGCATAATTGAATGTCTCAGATTGCTAATTATATGTCTTTTAAATCGAACGGGCTGAATTGCTCCGAGTCAGATAAAACATCTTCAGACTTGCTGAATCCTAGTGAAAAATTAATTTTTACGGAAAATCGGAATGTTTTTGGTCAGAGTTTTACTTATTCCAGAACCTCATTTCGGTCTCCTTCTATTTACTGTCTGGGCTTCCCATGGTTCAGTAGACACCTGCTAAGGTAAATTCTAAGATAGAAGGAGAAGGTTAAATGGTATACAGAAGAGTTCATGGTGCATTTGCCCCTCCTTTGTGTCTAGACTATATTAGAACAAAGTGTCCCACAGGTTATGAAATAAAACGGTAAAAGTTTCACTTGGGGAGCTAATAAGTTGTGAGTTCACATAAAGCGAGGGGGTCTTGATGACTCTTTGGGACATTCGACACGTTGTGCAAAAACATCTTGCAATAGCCTTAATTTTTCTATGGACCATCATAATTGGTCTACTTATGGCGAATGAAATTTTCCACAATCAAGATCATCTTGAGGAGAGTGCTGAAAGTACTGCACGAATTGCCCTCAATAAGGATCAAGCATTTCGCTTCTGGGCAACGCAACACGGAGGTGTTTATGTCCCCAGTGATGAGAGAACCCCTCCAAATCCACATCTCAGTAATATAAGCGAGAGGGATATTCGTACCCCCTCTGGAAAAAAATTAACCCTTATGAATCCTGCCTACATGCTTCGACAAATGAATGAAGAATACCCTGAATTATTCGCAACCGAGGGGCATATTACTAGTCTTAAGCTTATGCGTGCAGAAAATGCACCTGACCCATGGGAGAGAAGAGGGCTAGAGTCGTTTGAGCATGGCGTTCAAGAATTTTCAGAAATCACCGAACTGAGAGGGAGTCCTGTATATAGATTAATGAAGCCCATGTACATAGAAGAGGGATGCCTGAAATGTCATGGTGATCTGGGATATAAGATTGGTGATGTTCGTGGTGGAATCAGTGTTACCGTTAATCTCGAGTCGTTGATCGCTGAGAGAAAATCTGAAAATCTATCACACATCTCTCTATTCTCTTTCATCTGGTTTGTTGGTTGTATTGCGCTTTACGCCGGCGGTCAGATGAGGTCCAGACAGCAGGATCAAAGAGAAAAGTACTTGAGAAATATTCAAGAGAGCGAGGAACGGTTTGAATTGGCAATGGGCGCTGCTCAGGACGGCATTTATGATTGGGACTTAATCACAAACGAGATATACTATTCTCCAACCTGGAAAAGTATGCTGGGATATGCTGAAGATGAACTGCCTAATGATTTCTCAGTATGGGAGGAATTAACCAGGCCTGAAGATGTAATTAAATCCTGGGAGATGCAAAAGGAGCTCATTAATGGGCAAAGAGACCGGTTTGAGACTGAGTTCCAGATGTTACATAAGGATGGGAATTGGGTAGATATCTACTCTCGTGCAGAAGCTGTCTTTGACCAATCTGGGAAAGCTATCAGAATTGTTGGAACCCATACGGATATTTCAGATAGAGTTAAAAATACTCAGACCATTTTGAAACAACAGTATATGTTTGAAAAAGCTCAATCACTTGGCCACATTGGTACCTGGGAATTGGATTTGATAAGCAATGAGCTCCAATGGACAGATGAAAACTGTCGCATCTTTGGTGTGGCACCTGGAACGATCGCCAACTATGAAATATTTATTTCCAAGGTGCATCCAAGTGATCGGGAATATGTAGATTCGGAATGGGCCGCTGCAATCAAGGGTAAGCCATATAAGGTTGAACATAGGCTGCTTATTGATGGGGACATCCGCTGGGTTATGCAGGAAGCAGAAATCGAATATAATGAAGATGGCAAGGCATTAAAGGCGATTGGGTTTACACAAGATATCTCAGCGTTCAAAAGATCTGATAAACGATTAAAAGACAGTGAAGCACTCTTGAGGGAGTCTCAAGAAATTGCACAAATCGGCTCCTATGTATTAGACATCGAAACTGGAAACTGGAATAGTTCACAGCAACTTGACTCCATATTTGGTATCGATGATCAGTTTAAGAAGGATGTAAATGGATGGCTACAACTTGTTCATCTAGATGATCGAGAGATGATGCAGAATCATTTCCAGATAGATGTTTTAACAAATCATGAACGCTTCAATAAAGAGTACCGCATTAAGCGAAAAAATGATGGACGAATCACCTGGGTCCATGGTATGGGAAAACTAGTGCTGGACGCCTTGGGATCTCCACTAAAAATGCTGGGGACTATCCAGGATATCCATGAAAATAAGACAGCTAAAGAAAAGCGAGTTGCTCTAAAAGCACAATTACACCAAGCCCAAAAGCTGGAAGCCATAGGGACGATGGTGGGAGGGATCTCACATGAGCTGAATAACATACTACAAAGTATGTTTCTGTACGGCGGATTAGTTCAAGAAGAGCTTCCAGACAAAAAGTCCCTTCAAACAAATATGAAACATTTACTCGAGGACAGTGAGCGTGCTCGTGATATTGTAAAACAGATCCTGACCTTCAGTAGAAAAAGTAAGGTTGAAATGAAGCCTCAATTCCTCCATGATCTTATTTTAGAGGCGCTCATACTAGAACAAGCCTCGTTGCCAGCAAATGTTACGCTGAAACAAAATATTGAAAAAAGCGATAGCATGGTAGAATGTGATTCAACACAGATTCACCAGATCGTACTGAATCTGTGTAATAATGCTCACCACGCCATGGAATCCACAGGTGGAATACTGACTGTGAGTTTAAACCAGATTCAGGCATCTCTGAACAGTGGCGAATCAAAAACAAATGTTCAGGAGCTCAAAGTCCAGGATACAGGTCATGGAATAGATCGTTCTGACCTGGACAAGGTCTTTGATCCTTTTTTTACAACGAAGGAATTTGGACGAGGAACGGGACTGGGACTTTCTGTCATCCATGGGATAGTTGAGATGATGCAGGGTCAGATAACGGTCTCGAGCGAACTTGAGCAGGGAACTACATTCCGTATTTTGTTACCAGTTACTGAAAAATCAAAACCGGATAAACAAGCCCCTCAGACACCATTATCATCCGATGTCTTAAACAAATCAATCCTACTGGTTGATGATGACACGAATATCCGTGAAGTAACCCAGTCCATTCTAATTCGTGAAGGGTTTGCCGTTGAAAGTGCTTCTGACGGACAAAAAGCATTTGAGTTATTCAAGGCTAATCCAAACAAGTACAACCTCATCGTGACGGATCTATCTATGCCAAACATGTCAGGAATTGAGCTATGTCAGGCTATTCGAGCATCTAGATCAGACATCCCGATTATACTTTCTACTGGTAAACTGGGCGTCGAGGAGCAAAAAGAATATGAAACTATTGGTATTAGCACGTCGATTCAAAAGCCCTGGACTGCAGATGAATTGGTCCGGCAGATACGAGAGTTAGATAACAGCTAGTGTAACTTGTCAGAACAAGTTCAGTGACGGTGCCTGAGACACATTATGCCCACCTCGTAGACGCTAACCTGCGACATGGTGTGGAGATGCTTGGCTCGATCCTGTAGTTGTCATCAATCTCGCGACAAATTTAACGCCTGCTTCTTGTAGGCGTTTTTTTATCCCCCGCTCCAAAACTGATACTACCCTCATCCGTGAACCTCTGAGACTCTAAGTAAATGTTCTCTATCCAGTTGATATATCCAATCCGCCTTTACACTGTGCCCACTCCTTGTCCCATTATGTCTCAATTTGTCCCTATTGGATAGATTACTCGAAACGCTGGAGAAACAACAAACCCCTCGTAACTCTATGAATTACAAGGGATATAGACTGTACTCCGGACAGGGCTCGAACCTGTGATCTACGGATTAGAAATACATTGCCATTGAAGCTATATATGGGTTTGAGGGGTGTTGGTCACCAAAATGTCACCATTTCGAAAGTGGACCGATTAGAGGTCAAGTGAACGTTCCCTTTCGGGCATATCGGCAGTTCAAGTGTCAGACAATAACTTGGTATTAACTGTACTGATTGCTGTATGGCGACAAAGTTGACACCATAGGTACACTTTTGTGTTCTCGCTCAACCATTCCTATAGAAAAACCATCCTGCACACATAAGGATTGTCAATATGATCAAGTCCGAGACAGGGCTATCCTCTGGGCCAATTCAATTGAGCTATTGCATCAATCAACTGTCCAATCGTCCACGGTTTCTTGAGAAAGACGACGCCTTCGCTTTTGAGTGGCTCTAGGACCTCGTTTTCAATAATCCCACTCATCAGGATAATTGGCAATTCCGGTCGTGCTTTTTGAGCCCGGTCAATAATCGCCTTACCTGATACATCCTGCATGTACAAGTCAGTGAGAAGAAGATCATAATGCTTATCACGATCACCCAGGAGCTCAAGAGCTTCTCTGGACGAGTGCGTTGCACTTACTGCGTACCCTCTTCCTTTAAGTATATCACGAACAGAATTGACAATCGTTCTCTCGTCATCAACCACAAGTACTTTCAAGTCGCTTGGAATTTCATCTATCGATTTACCAGCTTCCACATCTGCCTGAGGACCTGCAGCATGAACAGGGAAGAAAAGATCAAAGACAGAACCAACATCCATTTCAGACCTGACTTCTATCCTGCCGCCAAGGCTCTTCATTATTCCATGAACGACTGATAGACCCAGCCCTGTACCCTTTCCGGGGGCCTTGGTTGTAAAAAATGGATCGAAGACTTTCTCAAGTACTCTAGATTCAATACCTGGACCGTTATCTTTGACAGCGAGGTGAATACACTGATTATCTTCATTACTTGCGCAATTCTCCATCCCCATCGAAATGTGAAGCTCGCCATGCGAATCTCCGATTGCCTGAACTGCATTGTTACACAAATTGAGAAAGACTTGGTGAACCTCACTTGCCGAACATAAAACGGGTGGCAACTCTGCAGGGATGGATGAGTGAATACTGATAGTAGCGGGAGTCGTCGCTCGGATCATCTTCAGGGTTTCATTAATAATTGGTCCTATAGCAAGAGGCGACCTTGTGTGCTCTGATTGTCGACTAAACAATGACAATTGACTCACCAACTCTCTCGCTCGCTCAGCTGAGTTCATTACTCGCTGGAATGAATCGAATAGTGGGTTTTCCCGGCCAATCTCGCTTTGCACTATCCCTAGATACAGAAACATGCTCTGAAGAATATTATTGAAGTCGTGTGCAATACCACTCGTTAGAGTTCCTATTGATTCGAGCTTCTGAGCTTGTAATAGTTGCTTTTCCAACGATTGTCTCTCGGCCTCTGTCTCCTTGAGTGAGGTAATATCCTCTTTCAGTGCTATGTAGTGCGAAATTGAACCTGATGAGTTAACTACCGGAGAGATAATCGCAGATTCCCAATAGGCTTCACCGTTTTTTTTCCTGTTCTTAAACTCTCCATTCCAAGACTTCCCTTGGGCTATCGTACTCCAAAGCTCAGTGTACACTTCTTCAGATTGATCTCCGGATTTTAAGATGGAGGGGTTCTCCCCTAAGGCTTCCTGCATGGTATACCCGGTGACATCCGTAAACTTTTTGTTAACATACTCTATACTACCTTTGGGGTCAGTAATAACCACTGACACTTGACTCTGCTCAACTGCGGCTGATAACGTTTCGAGGTGGTCTGCCAGCTGCTTCTGCTCAGTAACATCTCTTGAAACCCCAACCATTACTTCCGGTTTCCCTTCGGCACCATAACTAACGTCGGCAGTATCCCGAATATGCCTAATCCTTCCATCTGGTCGTACAATTCGATACTCTAGTTCGAGGATTCCATCTTTCTCTCGCGCTTGAGTTCCCTTCTCAAGTGTTCTCTCGAGGTCATCAGGATGTATCAACGAGATAAAGCGTTCATAAGACGCCTCGTCATCCTCTACTCCAAGAATTCTCCTGAGCTGTTTCGACCAAACTGTCTGATTCGTCTTCACATCCCAGGAGTAGCTACCAATATTTGAGATTGCATGTGCCTTCTCAAGGACCGATTCGCTCTGTCGAAATGCTCGTTCAGATTTCTTGAGTTCGGTGATGTCACGCGAAGAAACTTGAACTCCCACAATCTCACCAAGCTCATCTGTCACTTTGTCATAACTGGTATGAAACCACCTGGGTTGATCGACCAGTAATACTTCGTCTTCGTATTCAATGGGTTCATCAGATTGTAGTGCGGCTTTCAATCGATCGAGATAAACCTGTCCATGGGTTTCACCGAACAACTCCTGCATTGATTTGCCAATAAAATCCTTTGGCTTCCCTCCCAGGTTCTCTGCTGCCTTCACGTTAAAGTCAAGCAACACACCCTCTTGGCTGAAGTAACCAATTCCGAGACTTATCGAGTTAAAAAGGTACCGGTAATTGTCGCGGAGAAGTGATTGAGTCCCGGGAGTTTTGAGAGATTGCCCCTCAATCAGGTGCAGAACAATTTGAGAGCTGGTATCATCTAGATTGGCTGATAGGGTGACCTTAACTCTATTACCCAATGCATTACTACTCGCCAATCTGAGAGTATCCTCTACTATTTTGCGAGTGTGCTCGGCAGATTGGAGTCCCTCTAACTCATCTATGAATCTTTTTCTATCTTTTATTGCAAAACATAAAGCTAGTTCGTTCACTCTTTTTCCTATCAGCTCATCACGCCCCATAGCTAGCAACTTCCTGGCTCGTTCGTTATGGTACTGAATTTCACCCTGACTAAACAGGATGATTCCAATCGGTGAGTCATCCAAAGAATTGCTATACGCTTCTAATCGAGATTGAATAGTGCTATCATCGAGATCACTAGACCCCATTGACCCCTCCCACAACTTGCTTTAAGCATGAATTTAGCGGCGCAATTTAATCCGTTGCACCCTGAAACGAGAATCTTTTTTTACTCCTAGGATTAGGGTATGTTCGAGTGATCCTGCTCATCGCATTGAGCTGGGCAAGGTCATCAGAATTGCTTCTTCTTTCCATTGCTCCCGAGAGTTTAAAAACATTCTTGCATCAGATTAGGTGTCTTTGACTCTTTTTTCAACTGCTGATTTTGGGCTCATTTTTATATCCTTTTTTGCTTTCAGGATAACCCAAAAGTATCTCTTAGAAAATCATGCTATTTGCTCTGAGTTACTCTGACAGGATACACGATATTGATCTATAGACATACCAGCAGGTTTTTGGCTGATTCCCCAATCTTTAAAATCCAAAGGATCCCCATTTCCACCAACAGCATAGAATTGTGTATCATCTGTAAACTGAACCTGTCCAAAGGCAACTCCCATACAGATCAATGATACAACAACAGTCATCATTAATGAGTTTTTCATTCTTCCCTCCCAATGTTCTATTCTATTTAAGCAAAATAATCTTTTGGGTACTTTGATACATAACTCGGCTCTCACGGCTTCCTGACACGGTCAAAAAATATATTCCTGTAGCTACTTGTCCCGGTTTCAAGGAGAGATTAATCATGCCACTTTGGAGTGAGTTGATCTGATTATGATAGACCTCTTGCCCCCGTAGATTCCGCAGAGTAACCGTAAGGTGTGTAACTGAACCGCCTCTAGGTGGGTCTATACTGACATGTAGCTGTGAATTGAATGGATTGGGGTAAACAGACAAGTCAAGGTCAAAATCATTGCTGGGTCTATTGATAATACTGCTGACTGGCTGAGGAACCCATGTATAGAATTCATCTTCCTCGGTAGGCAGCCTTGACTGGTTCCCTGCTCTATCTACTGCTGTCCAATGGTAGGCCCAAGACGTTGCAGCCAGTTGGCTGTCAATGGTAGCCTGGTAGAGATCACCTCCCACACTCAAAGCTTCTATCGTATCTGTTCGAAAACCTGGATGTCTGATGAGACTGACTTCAGTGATCCATCTTGAAGCATCCGAGGCGAATACTCTTAAATGTCCACGTTGAGATGTATCTTGCCAGGTCGCTGCTTCTTCATCATGACGAAGAGCAGGTGGTGTCATATCCTGGGCTGAGCCTGTATTGATGAGCAATCGGTTCTGGCCATCTCCAGTCGAAGCAAAATGAAGATCAAGATCTGCATCATTATCTGCGTCAAACAGGTTCACATCACGACTGCTGCTCTGGGGAATCTCAGGCAGATATTGTTCAGTGGAATCAATGAACATGCCACTACCAGTATTGATAAAAAGTTGATCTGGGCTCATACCATTTGCCAGGACAAGATCAACCAGACCGTTGCCGTTCACATCACCAAACTGGATGGCAGCATTACGGAAGTTTTCTGGTAAGTGGGTACTGCTTACATTCTCATATTGCCCCACACCTGTGCTAAGGTACAGTTCATTTTCAAAGACCTGCGCAACAACAATATCATGAATGCCATCCCCATTTAAGTCGTATACATCGCCATCAAGACCGGGATCATCAGGGGCGGATTGGAAAAACTCAGTGTGCCGTGTGAATATCCCTTCACCGGAATTGATCCAGACTTCCTCGTGTTGATCATAAAAATTTAATGGGTTCAAGGCATTCAGTACAATTAAATCTAAATCCCAATCGCCATCAATATCCGTAGGTATTATTGTGAAAATGTTTAGGGTATCTACCCCTACAGGGACGTGAGTAGCAGAGCAGTCTGCAAAATGACCTGTCCCGTCATTCAGAAGAATTTGGGGGGGGATATGTGCCACTATTAGATCAAGAGTATTGTCTCCGTTTACATCAACAAATGATCCTGCAGCACTGTGAACTTCTGCCTGCGGCAGCCGCTCAGTTACATCCATGAAATAGCCATCACCTAGATTCAAATATAAATTGTCCTGCGCACCTCCTAGTGTTCCCTGAGGGATATTTGCAATGAACAAATCCAAATCCCCATCTGAATCGATATCACCCAAAATAACATCATTGGTTTCTTCGGCGTCTGTGGGTAAACGAGCACTAGATTCCTCAGTATAATATCCGTCCCCAGCATTTATGTACAAACGGGTTTGCCCTGACCAACCTGGACCAAATGATCCTGGTCCTAACACAATATCAAGATCACCATCATTGTCCAAATCACCCACGGCGGAACTATTGCTCAAACTGCTCATACTGGGCAAATGGGTTGCTGTCACATCCACGAAAATAGTTGTGTCGTTTTGTCCAAACACAATTGATGGCATGCAGATTATAAGACTGCATGATGTGCATAACCAATGGCACCTAAATAATTGTAATAATAAATATTTACTTTTCATGAATGGATAAGTTTAACCTAATAACTTTTCAAATCAACTAATTCAGGTAAGGTAATAGGTGCACCATAGTTAAAGTCATTCTAACGCTTTATGCTTAAACTGCACGTGAACACACAATCGCACGGCAAACAATTCTGTATATTGCTAGTTAATCGCCGGTGAGCTTGGTCCATAGGTTAGAGCAACACGAAAAGTCCCATTGTGACCCAATTCATCTTGCGGGAGTTCGATGTTGAGTTGATTGTCTTTAAAGAGTAAATAGTTATAACTGATGTCAATGTGAG
>JAERTJ010000123.1 GCA_016844945.1 Fidelibacterota bacterium
ATTGAAGCAGCGGTTAAACTTTATGAACAAATCCACAAGGATACCCCTGGAAACAATAGCATTACTTACAAGCTGGGAAGCCTTGCATATGGCGCAGGTGACTTTAAACGGGCAGCAAAATACTATGAGAAATTAGCACCCAACGGTAACCCGACTGTACTCTACAACCTGGCTTGTTCTTTATCCCAGGCGGGTAAGAAAAGGAAGGCTCTCAAATATCTGGAACGGGCTGTGGAGAAGGGCTTTAATCAATATGGCCTCATGAAAACAGATCCAGACCTGAACGCGATTCGAGAGAGTAAAAAGTTTGAAGAAATTCTAAGTTCGGTAAATTCAATCGAAAATCACCCAGATGCGAAGAAATTTGATTTCTGGGTGGGTGAATGGAACGTATATAACCCTCAAAAGAATAAAGTGGGTGAGAGTCGAATTGAGAAAATCCTCAATGGTGCAGTCATTCTGGAGAATTGGTCGGGGGGGTCTGGGTTCCAGGGAAAAAGTTTTAATCACTATCTCATGGGTTCGAATATGTGGATTCAATATTGGGTGGATCAAAGTTCAAGCCGAATCTACTTCGAAGGGAATTTTGATGATGTGCAGAATGCCATGGTATTTAATGAGAAAATAGAGGCAGGCTCTGACAAACCGAACCGTCGGCTCACCTTTTTTAATGTGTCTACTGATAGCGTGAGACAATTTTCCCAGCTCAGTTCAGATCAAGGAAGGAATTGGTCTGTTGAATATGATTTTATATATGTACGCAAATAGGCAGGTCTAAAATGGCACGAAGTGTTACCGTAATTGGCTCAACAGGGTTAATTGGAAAACAGTTTCTGGAGAGTGTTTCAGAAGGTGAATTTAAGCAAGTTACAGCCATCTCCCGTAGAGAGATTCCAGAGCTTATGGGGAAATCATTTATCAATCAGACCATCCATGATTTCTCTGACCTGGAGGCTATGCGTCCTGATCTCAAAACTGATATTCTGGTTTGTGCCCTGGGAACCACCATCAAAACAGCGGGATCGCAGGAAGCCTTTATGCGAGTCGATCACGACCTGCCGCTTGAGATCGCTCGAATTGCGCATGAGGCGGGTTGTCAGACATTTATCCTGATTTCCTCAGTGGGAGCAGACGCACAATCCTCCATTTTCTACAGTAGGGTAAAAGGACAGGTAGAGGCTGCTTTAGATGAGCTTGGCTTTAATCAATTTCATATTTTGAGACCCAGTATGCTCCTGGGTGAAAGACAGGAAAGTCGCCCCGGTGAATTTGTGGGGAAACTCATCTTGACACCCCTGTCCTTCCTCATTCCCTGGAAGTATAAACCCATCCATGCCAATACTGTTTCAGACAAAATCAAACGCTTGGCTAGCTGGACTCAACCCGGTAAATATATCTGGGAGGGTAAGTCCCTTTTTCATTTGAATTGATCCAGAACACACCTGTTCTACAGATGTGAGCACAAACACGCAAAGATTTTCTCAATCTTCCATATTAATGTCCGACAATAGAAGTAACTCGGGGAGGGTACTGGAGGATTGGCCATGGAAGAAAAAAGAGAATATGGAGCCCAACTATTCATTCTTATAGCTACCCTGATGTTGATCCTGGTTTTTACCCGAATTTAGCACTCAATAAAACAAGCCGCGCTTAAAGCATTATTTTTTGTATAGTGCCTTGGGGTAGATATAATTACTCCCCACTTTGACCTGGAATATTTTACCCATTTCATTGAATTCGAATATGACCAATTCGCCATTGCCATTGTTGCCAGTCATTCTGAAAATGTTCTCACTCACCGGGGTTAACTCAACGACTTCGCTGTCCGGGCTATCCTCAGGGGGGAAACTCAACGTGCTCATCACTAATATTTGATCCCGGATTAAGACTTCTGTGAAATAAGGTCCTGGCTCCACATAGGTGCCGACAAATTTTTGCCACTTGGGATTGAATTCAATTGCAGCTTCTGATGGAGGTGCAAATGCAGATATCATAATCGGTCCCATGTGGTCAAGTGCATGTCTGGCAAAAAAACTGGGCTCTCCATCATCAGAGTTGGTGAGCACAATAACAGCCACTTTATCCTCGGGGATAAACATGATCTGCGTACGATTTCCTCCGACCCAACCACCGTGTCCGTTTACAGTTCTGCCATTTCGTTGCCAGACTGACCAGCCTAATCCCCATGCTCCTGACCAATTTGGATTTAGAAATTGAACACGATGCATTTCTTTGAGTGATGTGCCTTTTAGGACAGCATCAGGTGAATTGTCATCTTCACGGAGCTGCAAGCTTACATATTTAGCAAGATCACCCACGGTTGAAGCAATGCTGGCGGCTGCAGCAATCCCTTTGGTCTCAGTATACGCTTCAATTTTGTGAGTCGCATCTGTTTGTCGATGTGAATAGGGTGTGACCAGAAGCTGCTGGTAGGATTCGTCTGGGATGACAGAACTTGCAGACATATCAAGGGGTTGAAAAATATGAGTCGTTATATACTCCTCATAGCTTTGTCCTGAAATGACCGCGACGAGTTCACCTGCCAGAGACATTCCAAGATTTGAATACTTGATTCGTGTTGCTGGAGGATAGATGGTTTCCTGGGTTGCGAGTGTCGCTTTAATCTGTTCCATGGTTGGAAAATTATGATCGGTCCAATAAGGGAAATCTGCTTCACGAGGCAGGCCTGATGTATGGGTTAGCAACTGTCTGATTGTGATGGGGGGCTGACCAGGAAAACGCTGAGAAATGTTAAACCAGGGAAGGTAGTCCTTCACTGGATCATCTAGTCGCAATTTGCCAGCATCTCGTAATTGCATAAGTGCAGTAGCAGTAAATGTCTTGGTGATTGAGGCAACCCGGAAGGGAACCTCCTCCGTCAGGGGCGTCTTCTCTGCCAGATCAGAGTAGCCAAAACTTTTAGAATAAATTAGCTCCTGATCATATACCAACCCGATGGTAATGCCCGGAATATTCCGATATTCCTGCTGAGCAGTGATCCAGGTTTCCAGGAGCTTGAGATCAGCCTGGATAGTCTGAATAGGTGTATCAGTTTTGCTCATTGCATAGCTTTGAATACTCAATAAAGTGATCACAAGGATGACGAGTAGTCGGAATGGTTTCATGGGAACCCCCTAAATTTGAATTACAGGTTAAAAATGAGCTGCGTAAGCTTGAGAAACTCCAGTGGACTGAGTTGCTCTGGACGCAAATTTAAATCAAATTTATCTTCAATGCTTGGATGTTCTTTAAGGATGATTTTCAAGCTGTTTCGTAAGGTTTTCCTACGCTGATTGAATGAGGTTCTCACAACTTGTCTCAATTGAGGTTCAATTTCTGGTGAGACGGGAAGGTCTCCATCAAAAGAGAATCGTACAAAGCATGAATCTACATCGGGAATAGGGTAAAAGACATGTCGACTAATATCAAACAGGTACTCGGTTTTGGCAAAAAGTGCAGCATAAACAGAGAGGATTCCATATTGTTTGGATCCATGGGGGGCAACGAGACGTTTACCCACCTCTTTTTGCATAAGAAAATGGACATCCCTGATTCGTTCATGATGCTCAAAAGCTTGTAGTATCAAGGCTGAGGTGATGTAGTAGGGGATATTCCCCATCAATCGAAAATCGCCCAATACTTTGGGAGGTGTCCATTTTAAAAAGTCAAGATGCTCAAATGTAAAGCTGGATACCTCTGCTTGAATTGGCTCGAGGTATTCTCCCATTCGTGGATCAATCTCTATGGCGTGGAGTTGTTTAACCCGAGGTGCAAAAAGTCTGGTAAGGGCTCCGGCGCCAGGTCCAATTTCAATCATGGTGTCTGTAGTCTGTGGATTTACCGTTCGGACCAGCTTGTCCAGCATGGCAGGATCAGTTATAAAGTTTTGCCCCCACTTTTTGAAGGCATGCAGATCAGGCTTTAAGCCCATTGGTTAGACCTTGTCCAGATAAAGTTTTTAGCTAACAGGATCAAAACGTGAAGAAGGTTTCGGCGTTCTGTGTTGTTGCCCGGGCTATATCATCCTGAGTAAGCCCTCGCAATTCAGCAATTTTGTCGGCAATATAAGGGAGGTATTTTGGTTCATTGGGACGCTTGCCACGATGGGGCGCGGGTGTGAGAAAAGGGCTGTCGGTTTCCAGCATCAGACGCTCCAGGGGCATTCGTTTTGCCACATCCTGAACAAGTTCATTTTTTTTAAATGTAACAGTGCCAGTAAAAGAGAGGTGGTAGCCTTTTTCAATCAATGGCCGCGCAATATCCCAGGCTGCTGGCCAGCAATGGAATACACCCTTTGAATTTCCATGTTCCAACACCTGATTCATCACATCCTGATCAGCATCACGATTATGGATTATTACTGGCTTGCCTGTTGCCAGTGCCAGGTCCAGATGGTCCCTGAAGAAGATTTTCTGAAGTTCAGGTGGTGAGTCATCCCAATAATAATCCAGCCCAGTTTCACCAACAGCAACCACCCGTGGGTGAGCGAGCATCTCAACAATTTTGCTTTCCCAGTCCTCAGGAGCTTTTGAGCAATCATTGGGGTGGATACCCGCTGTGGCGTAGATCTGTGGATGATCTTCTGCCAGGCGGATGGCGATTTCAGATGTAGGGATATCGATCCCTACAACCACTAATTTATCAATGCCTTGTTCAGCGGCAGAGTCCAATATCTCATTGGTGCGCTCCAGTAGGGGCTCAATGTTGAGATGGCAGTGAGTATCTATGAATTTCATGTTTGTGGATATGTCCTCCAGGTGAGGATTTGAATCCTCGCCTGGAAGGTTAATTGATTACCTGACTTTTGATCCTGATTCAACATCCTTCAAGGGAATGAGGGGTGATACTGTTTTACCATCATCTGCTGCCAGAATCATACCCTGAGAGACTTCTCCTCGAATTTTGGCAGGTTTCAGGTTGGCGACAATGGAAACAGACTTCCCGACCAGATCATCAGGTGACCAATGTTCGGCAATACCCGCAATCACCTGACGTTGTTCAGCACCAAGATCGACCTGTAGTTTTAAAAGTTTGTCAGCATTTGAATGTTTTTCAGCCTTGATAATCTTTGCTACGCGGATATCCATCTTCATAAATTCATCAAAACTGATTTCATCCTTAAGGTCCAGTTTTTCAGGTTCTTCTTCTGGAACTTCCTTCACTTCAATACGGGGAAAGAGTCCATCGGTCTTGCCCAGAGTGGTGCCAGGTGCGTTATGTCCCCATTCAAACCAATCTTCCTCACTGAGTCTTGCCTGTGCAGAGGTGCCCATCACTTCAAGGAGTTGGGTGATCTTTTCTGGCATAACGGGATAAAGGTGTACGGCGCTCAAGCGCAGGGCTTCAGCAGCATTGTAGAGAACTGCACCAGCTCGTTCCTTGTCAGTTTTCATCAATTTCCAGGGTGCATTTTCTTCCAGGTAGCGATTGATCTCACGTAGGACATCAAAAACATGGGTAATAGCATAGTTCACCCGCATTTGATCAAGCTCAGAGCTGACTTTCTCACGGAGGGCAGCCACATGCTGAACCAGGTCGGAATCCACAGGCATGGTTTCACCAGGATCAGGAAGTTGATAATCGAAATTACGACCAACCAACTTGGTGATACGGTTGACAATATTTCCAAGATCGTTTGCCAGGTCAGAATTATAGCGAGTAATAAAATTTTCCAGCGTGAAGCTGGCATCCTGCCCAGGGGTCATTTCGCGCATGAGAAAATAGCGCAGAGCATCAACACCATATTCATTTGCCAGGTCGAGGGGTCTTACAACATTCCCCAGGGATTTCGACATCTTGGCATCACCCATTAACCACCAGCCATGAGCGAAAATGGTTTTAGGAAGGGGAAGCTCAGCAGCCATGAGCATGGTTGGCCAGTAAACGGCATGTGTGGTGAGAATATCTTTTCCAATCAGATGAAAATCTACGGGCCACCACTTCTTAAAGTTTTCTTCTTGAGTAGGATACCCAATAGCGGAGATGTAGTTAGTTAATGCATCAAACCAGACATAAGTGACATACTCATTATCAAAGGGCAGTTCTATACCCCAGTTGAGTCGAGATTTGGGACGAGAGATACACAGGTCTCCCAGTTCTTGTCTCAGAAATCCCAGAACTTCATTTTTGCGGAAAGCCGGTTGAATAAAATTTGGATTGTCATGGATGTAGTTTATCAAATCTTCCTGATAAGCTGACATTTTGAACCAATAATTGGTTTCAGAGAGGCGTTTGACATCGCGCCACTCACCCTCTTCATATTCTTTATCCGTGAGAAAACGTTCTTCTGCAACAGAATACCATCCCTCATAGGTATCTTTATATATCAGACCCTTATCCCATAGCTTTTGAAGGAGAAGACTAACAACGGATTTATGGTTGTCCTGGGTGGTTCTGATGAATTGATCATAGTTTATATTTAGGGCATCCCACTTTTCCTGAAAACGGACCACAAACTCATCTACATGTTGCTGGGGATCTACACCACGCTTTTCGGCTGCTTGTTGCACCTTCTGGCCATGTTCATCTGTACCTGTTAAAAAGTAAGTTTCATCACCCAGAGCCCGGTGAAAGCGTGCGATGACATCAGCCAGAATGGTGGTATAGGCATGACCAATATGGGGTTCGTCATTTACATAATAGATAGGGGTTGTAACATAAAATCGGGACATTGGGTGTTAGTTCTTTCTCTCTTTGTAATCTTTATCCATGTGTTTCAATGCTTTTTTTACGGTCTTGAGGTCATAGACTTCTATACCGCCCTGCTCAAATGAAACTGTGCATCTTCCATTAAGGACATCATTGGCGATGAGGGTACCCACACCATCTGCCGTTTCGAGGGGTATACCCACTGACGGGAAATCTTTCATGGCTTCATGATAAAAGTCCCACTCGAAGCGTAAACAACATTTAAGTTTCCCACAGGCACCACTGAGTTTGGTTGGGTTGATAGGGAGGTTTTGATCCTTGGCATACTGTGTGGTTACAGGTTCAAACCCATCCATAAATCTTGAACAACAAATCTGTTGACCACAAGGACCCTGACCATCCAATCGGCGAGCGTAGTCTCGAACACCAATTTGCCGCATTTCGATTCGAGTCCTAAATTCATAGGCAAGATCTTTAACCAGTTGTCTGAAATCGACACGTTCTTCAGCTGTATAGAAAAAGGTCATTTTGCGTCGATCCAGCTGATATTCAACATCCACCAACTTCATCTTGAGACCGTTTTTATGGATGAGCTCCAATCCTCGATCAAAAGCATTGGGTTCCTCGCGACGGTTGTTATGATGGATTCCAATTTCTTTCTCGCTGGCTTTACGAAGGAGTTTATGAATGGATTCCCCTGTTTTCCGGTTGTTGAACTCTGGCTCAGTACTGGGACAGCGATTACAGCCTTCAACTTTATTACAGACGGGCGTGACAATACCGATATCTTCACCCAGCTCGGTTTCTACGATGATGTATTCACCAGATTTTAGCTTGAGATTGTTACTGTTTGTAAAGGTTTCTCGACGATTCCCCTTAAAACTGACCTTTATCAGTGCAGGTGCTTTAGGGGCTGATTCCTCGGAGGGATCAACGTTGTGTTGGGAGTAGCGCGTCATTTATTTATATCCTGACCATCGGTCTTGAGACCTCAGGTTCTATTCTGTTTCTTTCATGTCCCGCTAGGATTGTCCTCGCAGGTGTTTTCGTAGTTGGAAAAATAAGGCAGTTAGGGCAAGCTGCAAATGAACTTTACGAGCCAGGGCATCCTTTGTGCGTTCGATCTCTTTTATGGCTGCATGACTATTGCACTCAGGAAAAAGTTTTTTCATTTGCTGAACCTGAGTTACCCAGAGCGCGGTTTCCCCCTGTTTTATATCCATAGCAACATCCCTGAAAAAGAGAATGAGTAACGATAAAAACTGCTGGCGGGATTCATCATTTTCCAGTGCTTTATCCTTTAGCAAAAGGGATTGCTTGTGTACCGAGACAAAATCTTCACGAGCCAGCGTATTCAGTGTTGCCCGGATTCGATCCAGCCAGAAGGTGTTGTCCCGTTCGGCAAAGGTGTGGGCTGCAGCCAGGTCGCCCATGGACATTCGAGCGCATATTTCAGCCTGGATTTTATCCACACCTTTTTTTGCAATCAAGTCTTCCTGGATGAGATTCCAGCTTAAGTCAGGAACATGGTGCATTGAACAACGCGATCTGATGGTGTCAGGTAGGCGGTCCGGGAATTCAGTCGTGAGCATAAAGACAGTCCCCTGAGGTGGCTCTTCTAGTATTTTTAGAAGCGCATTGGCGGCTTCAACATTCATTTTGTGTGCCCGAAGGATGATAACCACGCGAGTATTACCTAAATCATTGGCAAGATAGATGTCTTTTCGGAGTTTACGAATGGCGGCAATGCGAATATCGTTGGCACCATCAATTTGAAGGTGATAGTAAGGCCACTCGATTTTTTTCTTCAGATCGGCATTGATCAGCTCCATTTCACTCTCCTTAAGTCCAGAGAAGGGGTCAGTCTGACTGGCTGATTTTCTAGGGAGAGCGAAGAGCAGGTGGAGAGCCGGGTGCTCCAAATTTAAAATCTGACGACAAGCCTGGCATTCCCCACAGGGTTTTACGGATTCAGATTTACAATTGAGGGTGGCGGCAATGGTAAAAGCCAGGGCATCCTTGCCAACACCGGAATGACCACTAAGGATGTGCGCGTGACCAAAACGACCTGATTTTATGAGCGCATCCCAATATTCACGGGATTGCTCCTGACCGATTAATTGAAACAAATTTAGCGTTTTAGCCATTTCAGAGGGTCTACTTTATCTTTTCCACGCCAGACTTCAAAATGTAAGCGTGCTCCATCAACACTTCCTGTATCACTGACCCTTGCTATCATCTGATCTCGGAGCACATAATCATCCATGTTAACCTGAATATCATCGATGTGGGCATAAACTGTATAATAACCGGTGTGATCAACAATCACAGTGTTGCCATACCCTGGAATCCAGGTGATGGCTACAACGATGCCATCTAGGACAGCAGTAACCGCCTTACCTTTCGGTGCTGCGATATCAATCCCTGGGTTGTGGGTAACGGTTCCGAGTTTTTCGTGTTTATGGGGTCCAAAGCGGCCAACTAGTTTACCTGTCACAGGCCAACCGAGCTTACCTTTATATTTGGCAAACTCACCCTTGGCTTGATCCATAGTCATACCACGTTGTCGAGCTATTTCCCGGAGTCTTTCCTGCTTCTTTACCTCAAGGTCTTGAATCATGCCCTGAATTTTCTTGGCAGCAGCCTGCTTGGTTTTAACCTGCTGTTGCATGCTTTTTCGGTCGCGCTTCAGGTTTTTGAGTTTTGATTCCTTCTTTTTTTGCTGAGAGGCGATTTGCCTTCCCGCCTGTTCCTCTTCACGGATATTGCGTTTTACTTCACCCAACCTGCGAGAAAGATTGTTCTGATAGCTCAGATTATTATCGATCATGCTCTGCAGTTCGTTCAACGTAATTCGCTCGGCATTGTTGATGGCAGAAAGATAGGCTGATCGTCTCAGAGCCTGGTGAATATCACCTGATGTCAACAGCAGGTCGATATCTCGATTTCGTCCAAGTTTGTATGCTCTCACTGCCCTTCTGGCTGCCCGCTCCTTCATGACTCGAATCTTTTCGTCGGTACTCTGTATGGTCTGGTTTAAAATGCTAATTTGACTCTCTTTTAGTTTTCGCTCCTTTTGTAATTCGCGCTTCAGCTGGGTAACCATGGCGATTTGTTTATCCAGAGCTTGGATCTGCTTTATCGTAGCCTTCTCGTCCTTTTGGGTTTTGTTGATACGAGAATTCAGGCGGTCTATTTCCTTACGAATCTCTTTGAGCTTTTTAGACTGAGAGTTAATGCTTTTATCCAGGTCATCTGTCTGCCCCATGGACAAACCGATAAACATGAAAATAAGGATGAGAGTATAGGCTGCGTTTTTCATCAGCGTTTAAAGTAAATGAATTCAGAGGGAAGCGATAGATAAAAACCAGGAGGCCTGGGCCTTAAAATCTGATGTTAGGGATTACAAGAGGAACGATAACAGCTGAGAATTCTGAGTTAAAATTTGCCACAAAGAACATGAGTTGATTTAAAAAATGGGGTGTTTTAGAACTTTCATGCAGCTCTCATTCGGGCATCTCTGGAAAATTAAAAACCGGCTTTGAAAAACACCATTTCGGCTTTGATTTTAAGTGTTTTGGCTTGGATTCACATTTACCGGTGTACCACATCTCCACTGTTTTTGCAGGTAAAAAAGATGAGAGAAACGAGTAAATGATTGTTTGCTTTTAGATTTCGATGCCCAATATTCCACGCAATAGTCAGGAAAGTCCAGTTGGGCAAAAGAGCTTTTTGCAGAACCTTGCAAATAGAGCCTGATAAGTAGAAAGCCACCTGAGGTGGTATGTTTTAAGAAAGAGGTACATGTACAAATGACTGATCAATTAGTCAACGGTGTGGTAAAGTGGTTCAATGACGAAAAGGGCTACGGATTTATTCAGCAGGAAGATGGTCCAGATGTGTTTGTTCACTATCGGGCAATTAACTCAGAGGGACGTCGTTCTTTGAAAGAAGGACAAAACGTAACTTTTAACGTTACCCAGGGCGAAAAAGGTCCACAGGCAGATAACGTTACTGCAGTCTGATTCTTTTCTAAGAATTCTATTAAGCGCCGGTCTCCCAGGAGTGCCGGCGCTTTTTATTTATAGCAATTTCACCTGATTTAAAATGGCAATTCATCGAATAAAGTCAGCGACTC
The DNA here is from genome assembly GCA_016844945.1 of Fidelibacterota bacterium. Classification (GTDB taxonomy): domain Bacteria; phylum Fidelibacterota; class UBA8477; order UBA8477; family JABMPR01; genus JABMPR01. The sequence continues at coordinate 10,787 of JAERTJ010000123.1, forward strand.
CCTTCGTTTATAGTGAGGGCTTGCAGGTCTTACGGGGTCTGGCTGCATTGATGATCGTTTTTCTTCACCTCAGTGTTGCAGAGTCACGGTATGGTCTTATCCCAGGCTTCAAGTTCCTGGAAAATTTTCACCTCGGTGCCGCTGGCGTCGATATCTTTTTTGTGATTAGTGGTTTCGTCATGATTTTGGTGACCCGCAACAAACAGACGTCCCCCCGTTCATTTTTTGCCAACCGCTTAACCCGTATCTATCCCAATTACTGGGTATATTTTTTAATTGTGAGTGTGGTCTGGCTGATTCAGCCCACCTGGGTCAATAGCTCCTTACCAGGGACGCCAGGATTTATTCCTGCATTCCTATTGCTACCATCTTCTGGGATTCCTGTTGTCTCAGTCGCCTGGACGTTGGAGTTTGAATTATATTTTTACCTGGTGTTTGCAATCCTACTGGGATTTTTCAAAGAACGTCTTAGCCTCGCCTTGTTCATCTTCATGGCGTGCTTGGTACTCATTGGAACCTGGTGTTCTTCAACAAACATTTTGCTTGAAAGGATAACCCACCCACTCATTCTTGAATTTGCTGCAGGTGCAGTGATCGGGCAGATGTTGCTTTCAAGGAAGACTTCTGGTAGTTGGCTCTATCTGCCTATCGCGATTATTCTTTTTATCGCATACCAGATGGGATTTGCGATCACTGATTTTGTTTCAGGAAGTGACCGCTTCGAGAGAGTTATTAATTTTGGTATACCAGCCGCGATGCTTGTGACAGGAGTCGTAAGTCTGGATATGCGGTACAAAGTACCCTACCCAAAACTATTTGTTGCCATAGGTGATGCATCCTACACCCTTTATCTCTCCCATATCCTGGTAATCTCAGCGCTGGGCAAACTGTGGCAGGGCGTTGGGTTGAATCAAAGTGTCTCTAACCTGATTTTCATTCTGATTGGGCTCTTGGGTTGTATAGGTTATGCCTTGTTTGCCTATAAATATATTGAGCAGCCATTATTAAGCTGGACGCGAAAGGTTACTCGGAAACGTTTTACCTTCATCTAGCTACATACATCTAAAGCAGCGGGGGTTATTATTGTTCTCATTTAAAAGCATATACAGCGTAAGCTTCAGCTTCACTCTGATGGCCTTGTGTGGTTGCACGGAAACAGTTGAATTTCCAGGTGAACAGTCACTGGATGGTGTCTGGCAATTCACTTATACAGACACATTTGAACAGGACATGCCACCCGTGCCAGAAATAGATTCTTTCTCGAGCACCATGGTGGTTCCTGGTTTTTGGGATGATCATAAGGATCGGTTGCTCTCCGGAACCCTCAATCAGAAACTCAAGTATTACTCTGGAGCCAAAGCAGTTGATTTCTCTGTCATTGAAAGCGGGCGCCAGGGTTATCGCACAAAACCATTGCCCTACATAGAGGGTGTTGGCTATTACCGAAAATCCTTTGAAGCTCCAATCGAGTGGCAAAAGGTATATCTGGAAATTGAGGAGGTCAGTCAAGCCGCCTGGATCTGGGTCAACGATGCTTATTTGGGGCATCATCTGGGACACAGTCTGCCTTTTTCCTTCGATATTTCAAACCACCTGAGAGCGGGACAGCAAAATCAGGTTATCATCGCTGTATCAAATGTAACTGACTATCGTGGGGGTTTTTCTCTCTCAGGTTACAAAGGTCGGAGGGGTGGACTCACTGGATCAGTCAGTCTGCGAATCTCGGGATCAACCCAGATAAGAGATTGCTATATTCAGCCCAACCTTGAATTGGACTCTCTTGCCTGGCAAGTAGAAGTCTCTGATTCAGAGGACTCAAACAATCAAATCCTAGTCTATAAAATACTAGATCATCAGACAAAACAGCTCGTTACCCGGGATACGATTCCCCACGTGCAAACACTCACATCCTGGGTGACTCAAACATTCGGGCTTGAACATTGGAGCGACACTGCTCCAGTATTGTATGATATAAAGCTGGAACTCTGGGAGCATGGAGTTCAGGTGGATCAACATATACAGGTCTTTGGTCTGCGGCGATTGAATCGAATTGGAAGAGATTTGTATCTCAATGGCCAGCCCATATTTCTCAGGGGGGTCACCGATCATTGTTATTGGGCAGAAACATTGACAGCCCCACGGGACAAAGATTATTACATGAAAATCATTGGAAAGCTGCAGGACGTGGGCTTTAACTGGATCCGCTTTCACACCTGGGTACCGGATGTCGCCTACCTGGAAGCGGCAGACGAGTTGGGAATGTTGATGATGGTGGAACTCCCGGAAGGTTTTGGTACGAGTCAGTGGAAGCAGGCGCTGAAATTATGCAGAACCCATCCATCAGTGGTTTTGTATAGTGGTGGAAATGAGCAACATCTCGATGAGGAGAAAATTGAATCCCTGGCAAAAATTGCTGAACTACAGAAACAACTTGTCCCAGATGCGCTATTCAATCCCCAGGAAGCACTGCGGGGAGTGGAGTACTGGTGGCGAATCAGCGACCTGGGGTCAGATACAACCCACACCCCTTTTATTCACAATCCTTCCCGTTTAAAACGCCTGAAGGAGTTTAGTGATGTGTTTGGTCAGTATGGTTGGGGCTATTTGAGTTACTGGTCTGAATGGGGTGACCCACAGTTTTTGGATGAACGTCTGGTTGCATATGAGCGCCCCTGCCTCTCTCATGAGATCGGGATCAAAGGCAATTACATAGATTTGAAGCAAATGGAAAGGATGCAGAAATCCACCATTGGTGCGGAGCGATACATCAGTGCGCGAAAAAACCTGGAGCAAGCAGAAGTACTTGGCAGAGCTGAAACCTACTATGAGAATTCTGTAGCCTGGCTACATACATTTAGAAAGCAAACCGTCGAAACGGTTCGACGAACCCAGTACTATAAAGGCTATGATTTTCTGGGTGGGCATGATCACAACCAGGTTGGAGGGGGGTATGAAGCTGGCTTTCTCAATGAGTTTTTTGAGTTCAAGCCTGGTGACAAAGCAGAGGACTTTCTCCGCTATAATGGAGCATCTGTATTGCTACTGGATGTTGGACCTGAACGGATTTTTCAATCAGGAGAACAGGCGAACCTGGCACTTAAACTCTCCCACTGGGGGGAAAGACCCATTAACAATGCAAATGTAAGTTGGGAGCTGGTTGGGACTATTGGAGGTCTGTATCAATCTGGAGAATTACACCTCAATAGTATTCCCTCGGGCAAGCTTGATTTATTAGATACGCTTAGACTCAACCTGCCTGAAATAATCAGCCCCGATCATTTATCCCTACGAGTTTCTTTGGAGGATCCATCTCATCAGCTACAGAATGATTGGGATTTCTGGGTTTTCCCCAGTATTGAAATTGATTTAAAGTCTGACGACATAATTGAGCGAATTGATGCCCAAACAATTGATAGAATCTCAACCGGGGAATCCATTGTCCTTTTAGGCACAGATATTTTCCCCAAACACAATCTCGACTACACCATTGGACTGGCAGGCAGAACACATGGGAACCTGGCGACTGTCATCAATGATCATCCCATTATGGATGGGTTTCCCCATGAAGGGTGGTGTAACTGGCAGTTCAGACCCCTCTTCTCTGATACGGCAACTATTGTCTTTAATGATCTTGACTTGCCTTTTGAACCCATTATAGAGGTGGTAAGTAGCTACAAGTATATCATCAAACAGTCCGTCTTGTTTGAGCTTAAGGTTGGATCTGGTCGATTAATTGTGGCTTCAATGAATTTCCAGGAGGGTGATGTCTCCGGTCAATACTTATTGTCTAAAATTCTGAACTATGCTCGCAACCCAGAATTACATGTAGAAGCCCCCCTTGTGCCAAAGGAGGTTCTAGAGTCACTCATGACTCTGGCAGGTCGGTCAACCTCTATGCAATCTGACGGGCTGGGATCACCTGCAGACAAAGGAGAAAACGAACAGGGGAATCTCGATAACGAGAACTAAATGAGATAACTCGACCTTACTTTTTTGTGGCTAAAGACGATCATTTGGATTTATTTGGAGCCGTAACAAACCCGAAACCAAATGACCAGGATGATGACGAACTCTAACCAGAAATTGATTCAACAATTCTATGAGGCATTTTCCCGCCGTGACAGTCAAACCATGGCTGATTGTTATCATATCGATGCGGTTTTTAATGATCCTGTTTTTCAGAACTTGAAGGGTGTCCAAATTGGTGACATGTGGAAAATGTTGTGCTTACAGGGGAAATCACTTGAAATAGAATTCCACAATGTTGAGGCAGATGATCGTTCAGGTAAGGCTGAATGGATAGCGCGCTATCAATTTGGAAAACCACCTCGGCCAGTTCGAAATCAAATATCTGCAACATTCAAATTTAAAGACGGGAAAATTATTGAACACACCGACCAGTTTGACTTCTGGAAATGGAGCCGCATGGCGTTAGGCCCCCTGGGACTTCTTATGGGTTGGCATTCTGTGGTTCAGGCAAACATTCGTAGTCAGGCAATGAAGAATTTGACAAATTTCACATCAAAAATAAAAAATACGTAAAATACTTGTGAAAGTCCATTCTATCAGTTATAGAAAGCGCGAAACAGAAGGTAGAAAAATCCCTTCTGATTTTTGAAGACAAAACGAGGAGAAGTCTCGAAAAATGTATAGAAAAGTAGCAATCGTTACTGGAGCAAACAGGGGTTTGGGTCACGCTTTGACCAAGGCTCTAGCCGAAGATGATTATAAAGTTTTTATGGTGGGTCGCAATAAGATCGAAATTGATAATGCGTCAGCCAAATTGCAGGAAGCGGGTCTGGATATTGAGGGGTTTGAAGCGGATGTAAGTAAAGCACGTCACGTAACAGCGCTTTCGTCTTACGTATCATCACAGTTTGATCATCTCGACCTTTTGATCAACAATGCGGGTATCATTATCGAACCCGGTGGTCTGGATAGTCAGGTAACCTGTTTTACCATCAATCCCGAGCTCGTTGAAGAGGCTTACTCAGTCAATACTGTGGGTGCACTACGAATGGTTCAGGCTTTTTATGATCTACTCAAAAAAGCACGTCAACCACGTATAGTAAACGTATCCAGCGGCATGGGTTCATTGAATCACATCAAGGCTGGCTGGCCGGCTTATCGTATGTCCAAAGCTGCCATGAATGCCCTGACAGGAATCCTGGCTGCTGAGCTGGAAGGAACAAGAATCAAAGTAAATTCTGTCTGTCCCGGATGGGTCAGGACTGATATGGGTGGTCCTAACGCCGAAAGATCCATCGAAGAAGGTATCGAAGGTATTCTCTGGGCTGCAAAACTACCACCAGATGGTCCAACGGGTGGATTTTACAGGGATGGAAAGTTACAAGACTGGTAAAGCCCATCTTGTCGCATAAGAATACAACCCCTGGCTTTGGCTGGGGGTTTTTTTTATTGTGGAAAAACCTTGCGAAGGTTTCAAACCTTCGTGAGGTTACTTATACTGTCGGGGCATATTCAATTACCCTGGACACGTGGAACTACATTCTTAGGAGAACATCAGAGATATGGGTGACAAGCTTTGTCCCAAGCTGATTCTTGAAGGAACTCGCCTGACGGGTAAAACAGAACTGGCATTTACCCTGAACGAACACCCCGGAATGGTGGGACCCAGAAAATATCGCTATCACTCACCCTTGATCTCTGGAGAGTGGTGTGCTTTTACAAACTTCCCTTGGGGCAGAGGCCTGATTAATTTTGAAGCGCATGAAGAAGATCAAGCCATGGAAACGTATCGGACCTGGTTAAAACTGTTTCAACTTCAGCGCTATTACTCATGGATGATTGACCGATTTCATTTATCGACAAAGCTCTACCAGAAGCATGCTTTTGGTAGAGAGTACGATTTTTCGTGGCTGGAAGAAGGCTTACACCAGCTGGGGTTCCACCTGGTTCTGTGTGTTCGGTCAGAAGATTCCTTTGAAACGGCTCGTCTGGAAAGGCTGGAGGTTTCTGGTAATCCTTCTCAGTATGATGACCTTGATGTATTCAAAAGAGAACAGGATCGTTTTCTAGAGTTGTCAAGACAGTCTAAGTTACCCGTTCTGGAGCTGGACGTGAGTGACGCACCACTTAAGGTCCAGGCTGATACAGTCGCCGAATGGATGACATCCACGGGTGGCATATATGCCAAGTAAAACAACTAGGAGAGTTTGACTATGTATACAGCAGCTGACAATCGATATGAGACCATGCCCTACAAACGTTGCGGGGTAAGTGGTATCCAACTGCCTCAGATATCATTGGGGCTCTGGCACAACTTTGGGGCACCAGATGACTATGAGACTGCTCGATCAATGCTCAGAAGGGCATTTGACCTGGGTATCACTCATTTTGACCTGGCGAATAATTATGGACCTCCTTATGGTGCCGCAGAAAGCACTTTTGGTAAACTTTTCAAAGCGGATTTTGCTCCATATCGTGACGAATTACTCATCTCTACAAAAGCTGGATGGGACATGTGGCCAGGTCCTTATGGTGATCTGGGGAGTCGTAAATACTTGATCGCCAGTATCGATCAAAGCTTGAAACGTATGGGGCTGGAATATGTGGATATTTTCTATCATCATCGACCAGACACCAACACACCATTGGAAGAATCCATGGGGGCTCTGGATCAGATTGTTCGGAGTGGTAAAGCGCTGTATGTAGGAATATCATCGTATAACCCTGAACAAACCCGTCAGGCTGCAAAAATTTTACGAGAGCTGGGAACACCCTGTCTCATACATCAACCCAAATACAATATGTTTTATCGCCAGGCGGAAAAAGGGTTGTTTGAAGAATTGAAAAGGGATGGCATAGGATCCATTGTCTTTTCCCCTCTGGCACAAGGGGTGTTGACTGATCGCTATCTAAATGGATTTCCGGAAGACTCCAGAGCCGTTAAAGATGGTCGGTATCTGAAACCTGACTTCATCAAAGACGAGCAACTTGAAAAGGTCCGAGCGCTGAAAACCATTGCCGATGCCCGGGGTCAAAATGTGGCTCAACTGGCAATTGCCTGGGTGCTTAGAAGGGAAGAGGTTACTTCAGCATTGATCGGTGCCTCAAAGGTGAATCAAATTGAAGATGCTGTAAGTGCTCTGGATAAGCTTGACTTTAGCAAGGATGAGCTGGAACAGATTGATAGCATTTTAGCTTAGAGCCTGCTATCACGATCTGAAATTCACTCTATATTCATTGAGTTTGGACTGTCTGATAGAGGCAATCCTGCAACTAAAAACCGTGTTTTGTCATCAAGCTTTCAGATTAGATTAAACGCTACACAAATTATCTGTATTAGGACTGTGTGAAGGAAATACCCTATGGAACGGAAAATTAGAGTCATACTGGCAAAGCCAGGACTCGATGGACATGATCGCGGCGCAAAAGTACTAGCCAACTCATTTCGAGATGCAGGCATGGAAGTTATTTATCTGGGTCTCAGGCAAACACCTGAGATGATTGTAGCAGCTGCCGTACAGGAAGATGCAGATATTGTAGCGCTTAGCATTTTGTCTGGGGCTCACATGACCATTTTTCCACGCGTTATGGAGCTCATGAAAGAGGAGGGTCTTACAGATGTCCTGCTGACAGGTGGTGGCATTATTCCCGACTCTGACATGGAAGCGCTCAACGAACTGGGTGTTGGTCGACTATTTGGTCCTGGTGCCAGCCTGGTTGAGATTAATGAATACATCACAAACTGGGTTCAGGAAAACCGTAAATGAATCGCCGGGATCGTCTGGAAGAACTGCACAAGCTACAAGCTGAAGCACTCCTGGGAGGTGGGCAGGCACGTCTTGATGCTCAACATGCCAAGCAAAAATTATCCGCCCGTGAACGTCTTGACCTGTTGCTTGATCCGGGTTCGTTCGAAGAAATGGGCATGTTGGTCACCCATCGGTCCACCAATTTTGGTCTGGATAAACAAAAATTTCTAGGGGACGGTGTTGTCACCGGTCATGGTACAATTGACGGGAGAACGGTCTTCGTTTTTAGCCAGGATTTTACAGTCATGGGCGGCTCCCTATCCGAAGCATATGCTGAAAAAATCGTCAAAGTGATGGACCTGGCTGCCAAGGTGGGTGCGCCGGTCATTGGATTAAATGATAGTGGTGGCGCACGTATCCAGGAGGGCGTTGTAAGCCTTGCGGGCTATGCAGACATATTTCTTAGAAACACACTCATGAGTGGCGTTGTCCCGCAGATATCCGCTATTCTTGGTCCTTGTGCAGGTGGTGCCGTCTATTCCCCAGCCATTACTGACTTTATTTTTATGACCAAGGGTACCAGCTACATGTTTGTCACGGGACCAGAAGTTGTAAAAACTGTAACCCATGAAGAAGTTACCAAAGAAGACCTGGGTGGGGCCACAGCCCACGGATCCAAATCAGGTGTCAGTCATTTTACATGTGATAATGAAATCGAAGTTATTGAAGGTATCAAGAAGCTCTTAAGTTTCCTTCCTCAAAACAACCTGGAAGACCCTCCGTTACTTGAATGCGATGATCCCATTGACCGGGCAGATGAATGTCTGGATACGATCGTCCCTGAGAACCCCAACAAACCTTATGATATTAAAGATGTGATTCATTCAGTGGTGGATAATGGCGAGTTCTATGAGGTTCATGATGATTTCGCCATGAATATGGTTGTTGGTTTTGTCCGTATGAATGGCAAGTCAATTGGCGTTGTTGCCAACCAACCCGCTCACCTGGCTGGTGTTCTAGATATTGATTCCGCAGTCAAAGGTGCTCGCTTTGTTCGCTTTTGTGATGCCTTTAATATTCCACTGCTCACATTTGAAGATGTCCCTGGCTTTCTACCGGGAACGGATCAGGAATGGGGAGGTATCATTCGTCATGGTGCTAAATTGCTTTATGCGTTTGCAGAGGCCACCGTTCCACGGGTGACTGTCATTACACGGAAAGCTTATGGCGGTGCTTATGATGTGATGAACTCAAAGCATATTCGTGGTGATATCAATTTCGCCTGGCCCTGCGCTGAGATTGCCGTTATGGGAGCAAAAGGCGCTACTGAAATCATTTTTAGAAAAGAGATCGCCAAAGCGGAAGACCCCGAAGCCGTCCTCGAAAAACTTACCAATGAGTTCTCCGAACGGTTTGCCAATCCTTACTCAGCTGCTGAACGGGGTTATGTTGATGAAGTGATCGAGCCCAAACAAACACGCTTAAAAGTGATTAGAGCATTTGAAATGCTTGAAAATAAAGTTGATTCAAACCCACAAAAAAAACACGGAAATATCCCGCTATAAATCAGGGAGAGGGGTTTCAAGTGGATGTCAGAAATCGTGATGAATTATTAAAGAAGCAGGAAACACTTGAAGCTTACCTGCTGGAAAATCCCCAGTCGAGTCTGTTTGCCTGGTACGCCAGACAAAATATGGAAGCTGGCGAGCTTGACCGTGCATTAAGTATTTGCAAGCTGGGTGTTCCAAAAGTAGAGAGCCGTGGTGTGTTACATAAACTGATGGGTGAAATATACCTGGCCAAGGGTGAGGTCACTCAATCTATGAAGCACATGGTAGAATGTATTTTAACCAAAGAGCCCTTTCCCGGTGTAATTCTTGAGGTGATAAAAAACCTGGGTGAAACCATGGAGCCTCAACAGGTTGCCTTTCTGATATATTTGTTGAATAAAGCCTTACCTGGTCATCCTGATGCCATTCAATTCTACAAAAAATATCCCAGTTCACGTAACTATATCGTACAGCCGGGTCAATACAAGTTTCTGGAGGAAATGGCAGCCAACTTAGAGCGCTCAGCCCTGGTTGAAGTTATGCCTATTGATGATGAGGATGAACCCCAGTTGGCCTTGCCAGAAGCTGCTGATGAGAAACCAGCGTGGGAAATGCCGGCTCCAGAACCAGTTCAAGCGCCTGAATCGACCTCAACCCCTGAAGCTGCACCTGTTTCCCAAGCTCCTCCACCAGCGCCAGAACCAGTTTCCGTAGAGCCTACACCGGCACCGGTAGCTGAAGCCACTCCTCCGGTTCCTGAGTATGAGATCCCTGATTCAACACCCCCTCTGAATGAATTGGTAGAACAGCCATTACCAGAACCTGCGGAGCCTCCAAAACCTAAGCCCAAGACAATACCGCGCCAGGGACCAGCAGTTAAACACAATATTACCCGATCCATGGCAACCTTCACGCTGATGCAGATTTTTAAAGATCAGGGGATGTTTGAAAATGCCCTAGAGGTTTTACAATTCTTGCGGGAAAAATCCAGTAATGTGGAGCGTATTGATGCGGAGGAAAAAGAGATACGCGACCTCATGGCTCGTAATGGCGCGCGATAGGACGACCCTATAAACGATGCCAGAGTCAAACAGCCGGGATAATGAGATGGGGATGCCTATGATCCAGTTGTCGGCACTTCTCGTCACTTACAACTCCAGCACCACAATCGAAGCTTGTTTAGAAAGCCTGCTACCAGAGCTAGATGCTGTGAATGGAGAAGCAATTGTTGTGGATAATCATTCCACAGACAATACACCAGAGCTTCTGGAAGCATTTGCCTCAAAACATTCTACCTTGCAGGTCGACCTGAGTCGTGTGAACCGGGGCTTTGCCATTGGAAACAATCAGGCACTTCAAAATGCCCGGGGGGAGCACATCCTTATACTGAACCCTGATACCATTTTACAACCAGGAACTTTAAAGGCCTTATTGGAAGAACTTGAGAAAGATACTCAGATCGGAATTGTAGCACCCCAATTACAATTTCCAGATGGCCGGCTTCAGAAAACCTGTCGACGCTTCCCCAGTCATATGGATGTAGTATATAATGTTTTCGGGTTATCTAAGATGTTTCCTGATAGTAAACGTTTTAATGGCTGGAAAATGGGTGATTTTGACCATCGAGAACCTTGCCAGGTTGATCAACCAGCTGGAGCTGCCTTGTTGGTGAGGGGTGATCTTCTCAGAGAGTTAAAAGGATTTGACCCCAACTTCCCCATGTTTTTTAATGATGTGGATTTATGTAAACGCATCAAAGAGAGTGGCTATGAAATCTGGTATCGTCCAGGAATTGTCATTCAGCATCTGGGTGGCGCCAGTGTGAAGCAGGTGAAGCTCAAAATGACCCTAAGCTCCCACGTATCCTTCTTTCGCTATTTTGAGAAACACTTTACCCGGCTACACCAACAACCCCTGAATTTTATGGTGGGTGTCCTATTATATCTCTCACTTATACCGCGTTTATTTCTGTTGATGATTCTGAAGGATAAGAATAATACCAGCCGGGATACACTCTAACCAGAAGGCTCCATATGCAAGATAATCCGAAGATAAAAGCGTTCTTTTTTGATATTGGCGGTGTTCTGGTCAGCGTCGATTCCAGTCGCTCTGTTCAACGGTTATCCAAAAAACTTGATGTCCCCGCGGATAAAATTCAGAGTGCCATGACACGCGAATTACTTGAGGAATATGAAAAAGGTCGTCTGAGCTCCAATCAATTCTATGAGCAGTTGCTGATTAACTGCAATAGTGCTGAAACGATTGATTTAAGTTCATTCAGGGCATACTGGCAGGAAGTTCTTTTTCCCATGGAAGAGAGCTTGGACTTTTTAAAGCGGGTAAAACAGGATTTCCCCGTGTGGCTGCTGAGTAACACCAATGACTTCCATTATGATATTCTTATGCAGGATTTCCCATTTATGAAATGGGTTGATGGTGGTACCTATAGTTTCCTGCTGGGTAGTATGAAACCTGAGCCAGAGATTTACATCCATGCCATCATGCAGTGTGGTTTTCGACCTGAAGAAATATTATTCATTGATGATCTAGAGGTGAATGTTCAGGGTGCCAGAGAGCAGGGCATTAATGTCATCCAGTTTAAAAAATTTGAAAGCTTCACACACGAGTTAAAGATTCGTTTTCCAGAACTGGGGTATTTGGTATGAGAATATTTAAAACAATTCTAGCCTTTGTCACGCTAATTGTTCTGTTTCAGGTTTTGAATAATAACCAGGGAAGTATACCACCTCTGGGCAAATTCATGAATCCTTTTGCTGGTTTCTGGCAAAATGGTGAAAAGTTGGATGAAATTGAGGAAGTTCTGGATGTCAGAGGGCTTAGAGATGCAGTGAAAGTGGTTTGGGATGAAAGACATGTCCCCCATGTTTTTGCTGAAAATACCTATGATATATATTTTGCCCAGGGATTCCTAACCGCTAGGGATCGTCTCTGGCAAATGGAATTTCAAACCCATGTTGCTGCGGGTCGTGTTTCTGAAATCATTGGTTCCAAAGCTGTTAATTTTGATAAAACTCAAAGGCGTCGGGGATTGCTGCTGGCCGCTGAACAGACCATAAATTTCATGAATGAAAATCCAGAGACCCATCTCATCCTGCAGGCCTATGCCAATGGTGTGAATACCTGGATTGAGACACTCACACCAGCAACACTTCCCCTGGAATACAAGTTACTGAATTATGAACCAGAGGTCTGGTCAACATTGAAGACTGCGTTGCTCCTCAAATATATGGCCTGGGACTTAACTGGTCGCAATTCTGAAATGGATTTGAGTATCATTCAGACCGCCCTAGGACAGGCTTTCGTTGATGAATTTTACCCGGATGATACACCAAGAATGGATCCTGTCATACCGTCAGCTAAACCCTGGCGCTTTGACCCCATGATTCCAGAGGAATCTCCTGAACCATTTGAACCACAATTTGTGAAAGCGATGCGTGATGGAGAACCAGACGAAGATAATGGGAGCAATAATTGGGCAGTTTCAGGCAAGAAAACAGCTTCAGGCTTTCCAATTATAGCCAATGATCCCCACCTGGGATTAAAACTACCATCAATCTGGTATGAAATTCAACTTCATACACCTGACATGAATGTCTATGGTGTCTCAATGCCAGGGGCGCCAGCCGTCATCATTGGGTTTAATGAAAATATAGGCTGGGGGTTGACCAATGCCGCCAGTGATGTTATGGATTGGTTTGAGATTGAATTCAAGGACATCTCTTATTCTGAATATTTGTACATGGATGAATGGGTGCAAGCAGATTTGCGGGTAGAGGAAATTGTTGTCCGAGGTGAAGCGTCTGTCATGGATACCTTTGCTGTGACCCGTTTTGGGCCTCTGGTGCATTTTGGTGAGCACAGGCTGGAAAACGGTCACCCCGTGGGATTAGCCATGCGCTGGACGGCTCATGACCAGTCCAATGAAATGATCGCCATTTTGGGTATCAACCAGGCGAGTGATGTGGAAACCTTTTATACGTCTCTTGAGTCGTTTGAAGCCCCGGGACAAAACTTTGTTGTGGCTGCCAGAGATGGTGATATTGCCATTCGTCATAATGGCAAGTTTCCACTACGGGGTCAGGATCAAGGTAAATTTGTCAGGGCTGGTCGAGATACGACAGGAGAATGGACCGCATGGATTCCACCTGAACAATTACCTGTCATTCAAAATCCATGGCGGGGGTTTGTCAGCTCTGCCAATCAGAATCCTGTGGGTAAAAATTATCCCTATTACATGGGGTGGGAATATGATGATTACGAGCGGGGGTCGAGAATAAACCAGCGTCTGGCCAAGCTGAATGATATCGATTTCGCCGACATGCAAGAACTTCATATGGATAACTTTAACAAGCAGGCAGCCCTTATCCTGCCGTTTCTCCTTAAGCAATTAGACCTTACACCACTTTCAGATGAATCCCGGACTATTGTAGAAGATTTGAAATCCTGGAATTTTGTATCTGACCCACAGGAAAAAGCAGCCTGGGTCTACAAACAGTGGTGGTTGCACCTGGAACAGGCCATCTGGAATGACGAGCTGACACTCTATGGGGAAGTTAGAGAAATTCCGACACGCTCCGTAACTGCCAGACTGCTTTTGAAAAACAAAAACCTCAAATATTATGATAATATCAACACTCCTGATGTTGAAGATCGAACAACCATTATTAATCAGGCTTTTAACACCACCCTGGCTGAATTGACCCAGGCATTAGGTGCTTATGGGGAAAGTTGGGAATTGGGTAAAGCTCGCGGAACAGACATTAACCACCTGCTTTCTGTCAAGGGGCTGGGTCGAACGGGATTGTATACCGGTGGTGGGCAGGGTATTGTAAATGCCACCAAGAAGGATCATGGACCCTCCTGGCGTATGCTGGTAGAGCTTGGAGACTATCCAAGAGCAAAAGGCATTTTCCCTGGGGGTCAATCTGGAAATCCAGGTTCAAAATTTTATGATAATGCAGTGAATAATTGGGTGGATGGTGAGTATTATGACATTCACTTTATTCAAACACCAGATAGCCTAACCAATTCAAATCTCAGGTTGACTCATTTAAGGAATTATCAATGATCAGTGTTTTAATATCTATGGTTCTCGTATTTTTGCTCCAATTACTATTCTATTCATGGTGGTGGATCATTCTGGTTCCACTGGGTTTGGGATTTATTGAAAAAGATTCTGTCGTGAGAGCCGCCGCCGGTAGTGGCTTGGGAGTTTTCCTGCTCTGGTCGGGGATGGCCTTCTATCAATGGTCCAATGGGGGTGAGATTATTGTTAGCCGCATTGCGGAAGTCATGGGGGCAAATTCTGGTTGGGTACTGGTTCTCGCAACGGGTCTCATTGGTTTTGTTGTTTCTGCGGTGGCTGGATATGCAGGTTATTCATTGAGAAAAATACTCATCCAGGAATATCAGATATCGTAACCGAGACCGAGACCCTGAGTCTGGTTTGATTAGAGTTACCACAAAGACACAAAAGCACAAAGTACCACAAATTAATATTAGTGGATTTTTGTGTCTTCGTGATTTGGTGGTTAAGAATCTTCTAGCGTATGGGGTTTTATGAAAAAGACAAAAAATGATTTAAATATCTACGAAGAACCTTTGCGTACCATCCCTCATAACGTTTTTCGGGATAATAATCCTGAGTACGATGAACTTGAGCAGCGCCTGCGAATGCCAGTTGTGGCTTTGTTGGACAATATTCGTAGCATGTTCAATGTAGGCTCAATATTTAGAACGGCAGATGGTGCCTGGCTGGAAGAAATTATTATTAGTGGGTACACGGCCTCGCCCCCCAGAAAAGAGATCGCCAAAACTGCCCTGGGTGCTGAATACTCCGTACCCTGGCGCAATATCCCCAATGCTGTTGAAGCCTTGAAAGCATTGAAGCAAAGAGGGTATAAAGCCGTGGCTCTTGAGCATACGACACGGAGTCAATCCTATACACAAGTCGACTATGATTTTCCTCTGGTGTTTGTTGTGGGTAACGAGGGGGTTGGAATACAGGACGACATTATCAAGGAATGTGATTTTGCTGTTGAGCTTCCCCAGAACGGCATGAAAAGCTCCATGAATGTGGCTGTGGCATTTGGGATTATGCTTTATGAGTTAAGACGACAGTGGGATATTAAGAAGTTAGAAGTTAGAAGTTAGAAGTTAGAAGTTGAGCACAATCGGGATTTTTATTTTCAAAACATGATTTTTTTCTGTCCGTGTTAGTCTGTTTATTCGTGTTATTCCATAAGTCTACACTTATGAATTAGCGCTGGTATATCCTGGTTACATGCTTAATTTTTGTGAATTGACCTAGCGCACAGAAGCGGTAAACGACTTGGATGTTTTGTAATCCTGTCCATATATTGAACGATTATCAATAGAAATAATTTTTAAAGGAGGAAATATGATTAAAAAGGTACTGTTATTTGTTTTGACACTGATGCTCACAGTGAGCGCATTCAGTCAATCCCTTGAGGAGACACTGAGTAATATGTTGAGCGACAATGCTACCATGTATGTTCAACCCCTGGGTGATGGTATGGGATCTCTCATGAATTCAGGGTACTACCATCGTTCACGTGTCCACAAAATGCTGGGCTTCGATGTTAGTCTCAAAATGATGGCTCTTACCGTTGACGATGAAAGCAAATATTTTGATTTTAATCTCGGCACGGGAAATGTAGTGATTAACCTGAACGATGTGACTGATGCTTATGGTGAACTTGGTACGATTACCATTCCATTTTCGGAAGTCTATAAAGATGCTAATACCTCAGTGCCTACTGTCGCTGGTGATTCTGAAGAAATTGGTGTAATTGAAGCAAATGATGGCCATGTAGTCGGAATCGTGGAAGGCGAGCTTATTAGTGCGCTAACACCCAGTCTTGGTGCTGCCAATGCTGCTACTGCTGTTAGTCAACTAAGTAGTGATATTACTGATGCTGTCGCAGTGGTTCCAGACATTTCAATTCCAGGCCTCGGTCTGAGCACCATGGCAATGCCCATGCCTCAGATTGCGCTGGGTCTACCCCTGGGTCTTGAGTTAACCGTCCGTGGTCTTCCAGAAGTTGAACTCGGAGATGCAGGTAAATTCAGTATGTACGGTGGTGGCGCCAGGATCAATATTGATCAGTTTATTCCCATCCCACTTTTCCCTGTGGATATCACAGCAGGTGCATTCTATTCACAGATGTCCATTGGTGAGGTTTTTGAATCCAGTAATACATCTATCAATCTGCAAGTTGGAAAATCAATTAGTCTACTCTTTTTTGGACTCGGTGTATACGCAGATGCTGCCTATGAATCCAGTAGCATAAATATTTCCTATGAGCCAGATCCTGACATGGGATTAGGAACCGATCCAGTTGAGTTTGAGTTGGAAACTGATCCAGGTATGAGAATTGGTGCTGGACTGCATTTAACCGCTATTCCATTAACCTATTTCAATTTTCATGTTGCCCAAACACCTAACAACATGGTGTTAACAGGTGGTTTTGGAATCACCTTTAGATAACTTTCAATTTTGAAAACGATAAAAAGCCATCCTACGGGGTGGCTTTTTTTTCGTCAAATGCAACTGCGGTAAAACGTTGACAATGCCCTTTTGTGAAAAATTGAAAGTTTGGTTTTAAAAGCGGAACTAGCTGATTTTATACAATTAAATCGCTATATTCTGGATCGGAATTCGGAATATGGAGGAATTGATGGTTGATCATGACGAACATATCGATGATGAAATAAAGGAAATGAATGAAGGGGGATCTTCAACAAGTCGGAGTGCTGGACAGGCTATTCACCTGGATAACCCCATTAGCAGTCTGGGACTCAGGAAACCTGTTTCTGTGGGAGGCGAGACCAGTATAGCCGCTAGTTTGCAATTGATGAAAGATGAGAAGATTGGTTGTTTGCTTATCACCGAGGATGACAAACTGATGGGCATCTTTACTGAGCGAGACATCATTCGTCGCATTGTTGGAAAAAATTTATCCCATGAAGATATTGAAGTTCAGGACTACATGACTTCTGATCCCGATACATTACAGGAGGATGCACCTCTGGCTTTTGCCTTGAACTATATGGTTTTAGGTGGATACAGACACGTTCCCATTGTCGATGAGTCTGGTAAACCCCTGGCTTGCCTCTCAATCAAGAATATCGTCAAACATATCGGCGATTATTATTTCAGTGAGATTGTCAATTTACCTCCCACACCCAAAAACCCAGGTTGGGTTACTGTTGATGGTGGCTGACCACTCAACAATTCATGCTAACCAGAGAAAGTCTACTCATCGTTTGAAAAACCGTCCGGATATAGGTCAACTTAAAGCAATCCTCTTTGACTTTGATGGGGTTGTCGTACAGAGTGAAGATGTCTACGATCGAGCAACCACTAAACTGGGTGTGCTGTATGATGTCAAAATCCCCCAGCCTTTTTATGAGGCAAACCGGGGGATAGCTGAAAGACTTTTTTATGAAAGATTTAAAGCTGCTTTCGATCTTGACGTTGATTTAAACGCGCTCCAGGAAAATGGCCGTCGACTGTTATGGGCTGAGTTCTCAACATCTGTTCAATACACCCCTGGATTTCAACAATTCTTTGCTAAAATTCGCAAACACGTCGATCATGCGGCTCTGGTCACAGCCACCCCTCGACCCCTCATCAATGAGATATTTAAAAATTCCAATATCTCAGTAGATTTTGACCATATCGTCACATCAAGTGATGTTGAAAACACAAAACCCGCCCCAGACCCATACCTGAAAGCGTGTGGACTACTTGGTGTAAAACCTGACCAGACTATGGTTATCGAAGATTCCCCTACCGGATTAAGATCCGCAACAGTTGCAGGATGTCAAACAGTAGCAATCACGACGAGTTGTGGACGGGATTCTTTAAAAGAGGCGAATTTTGTTGTTGACAGCTTCGGTGAACTCGAAGAACTTTTAACCATTGTGTGAGGAACATGAATGAGTTGGTATAAACAGTTTGATCTGGTGTGGTTTCCTGTCGTTGATTTCGAGCGTGCTAAAGCTTTCTATATGGAAGATCTTGAATTTCAACTTGTTCTAGAAGATCAAAACTCCAGTTGGGCTGAATTTCAGATTAGTCCTGGAGCAAAGATGGCTATCCACGGTGTAAAAGCAACCAACGCGAATCCTATCGGGGCACTCGTGTTGGAAGTAGCAAACCTGGAAAAAGCAGAATTATGGCTAAGGGGGAAGGGTATCAAACTTTTTAATAAGGAAGAAATATCAGGTCTGGCAAAACTGGCCTCATTTACTGACCCAGATGGCAATATGATTCAATTAAGCCAGTCGTTGGTAGAGTAAGCTTATTTAGATGAGTGCAATCATTCTTGATTCAGCCATGGGTTCTCGCCTCGAGGAAATGGGGCATAAACTGACCGCACCCCTCTGGTCAGCAACAGTACTTCAAGCCAAACCCGAAGATATTATACAAATCCACAAAGAGAACATCGAAGCCGGTGCTCAAGTCATCACCACCAATACATTTCGCACAACTCCGTATGCTTTGCATCAAGCCGGGTTATCAGGAGTAGATGCTCATACGCGTGCCCGTGCTTTGACATTACTTGCCATTCGACTGGCCTGGAAAACGGTGAAGGAATCTGGCAAGGATATAAAAATTGCAGCGTCAATTGCTCCATTGGCAGACTGCTGGTCACCCCAGGATTTTCCTGGAAATATCATCTCAAGACCCTGGCATGATGCTCAACTCGATAATCTGGCACATCACTCCACAGATATATTGCTGCTGGAAACCATGAATTCCGCTCGAGAGGCTAAAGGGCTCACGGAGTTGGCTCTGCGCTATGACAAACCGGTTTGGGTTTCATTTACGCTGAATGGTGAAGGTGAAATCTATAATGGTGATCAATTGGTGCCCACTGCCAAATTTCTTGAAAAGAAAGGTGTCTCTGCTATCGGGGTGAACTGCTCAAATTTAAAAATTTCTGAAACAGCGCTAAAAGCGTTGCGCGATGAGCTTTCGATTCCACTATTAGCCTATCCCAACATGGGGCATACAGAGACAAAGAAAAAAGCGAAAAAGACCTCTCCAAAAGATTTTGTTGCCTGGGCAGACGCCATGCAAAACCTGGGTGTCGAATTTATTGGTGCCTGCTGTGGATCGAATCATACCCATATCAAGGCCTTGGCAGATCATAACAACGCCTGACCGCTTTCCGCTAGACACCATCAAGTTTTCTAATGAACTCGTAAAATGGTTCCACAAGGAACGTGCTCAAATCGCCGTACCTGGCAGGGGTGAATCGGACCCTTATGCAATCTGGGTCGCAGAAGTCATGCTTCAGCAAACTCAGGTGGCAACAGTTTGGCCATACTATGAAAAATGGCTCATACACTTTCCAGATATCGCTTCGCTGGCACAGGCAGAAAATGACAAGGTACTCAAACTCTGGGAAGGTTTGGGCTACTACTCCAGGGCAAGGAACCTACATAAGGGAGCTAGCTACATTGTCCAACACTTCGATGGCAAATTGCCCATCAAGGTGAACGATCTTTTACAAGTGCCAGGAATTGGACCCTATACTGCTGCAGCCATAGCCAGCATGGCATTCAATCAGAAAGTACCCCTCATTGATGGGAATGTACTTCGGGTGATGTCTCGCATTCTCCGAATAAGAGATGACATCACGAAATCATCGACAAAAACCAGAGTCAACGCTCACCTGGAAAAATTGATATCCTCAACTGAGCCCGGTGTCTTTAATCAGGGGCTTATGGATTTAGGGCGAGTGATATGCACACCCAAGAACCCTCAATGCCCCGATTGTCCTCTGGGTCCTGTTTGTAAGGCTTTTAAGTATGGGGATGTGCATGAATTTCCAGTGAGAGAGATGAGGAAAGAAATCCCCCATTATGATATTGTAATCGGGATTATACGAAGAGATGATAAGGTTCTGATCCAAAAACGTCCAATCGAAGGGATGCTGGGTGGGCTCTGGGAGTTTCCCGGGGGTAAAATCGAACCAGGGGAAACCGCTGAACAAGCTCTCAAGCGAGAGATCGCTGAAGAAACTGAGTTAAAAGTCAGGCTATCTACGAAAATCGGCACCATCCAGCATGCCTATACCCATTTCAAAATTACAATGTCAGCCTGGTGGTGTGAGTGGAGGGAAGGCGTTGCCCAAACTCACACTTCAACTGAAAATAAGTGGATCTGCATGGACGAAATTCCGCAATATGCTTTTCCTAAAGCCAATCTAAAAATTCTGGCTTTGGTTGATAACATGGATGGGTCTGAATTGCAGAGCACGGATCAAAGCCCTTAAGTAGTAATATTTCACATTGCTCAGGACTCTGGATAGTTCAAGCCATATCATTTGTGTTTCAGTTTGGATTATTCAAAGCGGATTGACACATTATCCCCATATGGTCAGAAGTGAGTAATCCAAAATATTACGCCACCAAGCCCTTAATGCAAAACTGAGAGTAAATTTGATAATTATGATTGAAAATTTCGAAAGATTGAAAGGATAACACCATGGTAAGATCGTTCGCCATATTCATTTTAAGCACTGGTTTACTACTGGGACAAATCCAGCCCTTACAACCCTCGGTAGCCGCGACTGATGATCCACTAGCCATTGTCTATAACCCTGCAGGGTTAGCATTTAATGACCACACGGAAAGCATGATGCTGGCATTTTTTGATGGTTCGATTATCACAAAAGATTTTGCCTATTATAGCCAGAGTAAAACCACTGGATTCGGATATCAATGGGATGTTGGTACAGCCAGGAATGTCTGGAGCCTGAGCCAGGGTATAAAAGTCTCAAACTCACAGGCAATCGGTTTTACCTATAGCTTCGATAATTCAATGTGGAAAGAAGGACGCTATGATGTTGGTTGGATGCACAGACCTTTTCCCATGCTGGCTTTGGGGGCTCAAGTTCAAAACGCCTGGTCTGGAAACGATGAATTCCTAAAAGTCACCGGTGGATTAGCCGTCCAAAACCGAAGTGGTCGTTTGGGTGCAGGTATCAATTTTGGTGTTGAAGTAGATGACTCAGGTCCCGAGGATGATTATATAAACACCCAATTTTTGACGGGGTTTGTTGAACCAATAGATGGTCTACGAGTAAATCTATATGCAGATTTAGGTGGTAATAATGATAGCTATGGGCTGTCGTTTAGCGTTGCCATGCCTGATATGGCTGTGGAGAGTCATGGTAACTCCAGTGGTGCTTCATCACAAACACTGGTTATCCGTTCTACAGTCAATCCTTATCGTTCCTTGTTCTCAGAACAAAACATTAAAAAAGACCAGAAAACCTATCTTCGAATGAAGTTGGATGGACTCTTTATTGAGGAGCCTGCCATGAAGAAACCCTGGGTTCCCTTTAAATTTGATTTGAATATTCCCTTTCTTGGCGGATCCGCGGTTTACGGAAAGCAATTAAAAGTCTTTATTGATGAAATGCAGGAGTATACAGATGATCCTGGTATTGATGGTCTTATCATCGATCTGGGATGGGTGCGCGGTGGTTTTAGCAAGATGACTGAGATCAGGGAGGCTCTCCAACGTTTTCATGATGCCGGGAAGAAAATCATCGTCTACAGTAAATTTGGACTTTCAAATATGAGCACCTATATCCTGTCAATGGCAGATGAAATTTATGTTCATGAAATGGCTGGAGTAGACCTCCGTGGTCTGGCAATGGAAGTCACTTTTTACCGCGGTTTATTGGATACCCTCTCCATTACTCCAGAAGTATGGCGGGTCAGTCCGTACAAGACGGCTGGTGATGGCTATTTGAACGATACAATGTCTGATGCCATGCGAGAAAATTACTCGCAACTACTGGATGGTATCTATGGCGAGTTTATCAAGGGTATAGCTGAAGGTAAAGACTGGGAGTTAGATCAAACCCGCGATGTCGTTGATAATGGACCATATATGCTTACATCAGAAGCCCAGGAAGCGGGTCTGATTACAGGTACTATGTATCCTGATGAATTTGATGATTATGTCAAGGATTTGGATGAAGGCGAAGCCAGGATCATGAAGCTGAAGTCCAAAGAAGCCCCCCCGGCATACCAGTACGCATGGCGGGATGACAAGGTGAATGACAGGATTGCCGTCATTTATGCTGTTGGAGGAATCAGTTCCGGCCGAAGCCAGAGAGGTCCTTCAGGCTCAACGGTTATGGGTGATGAAACCATTGCCAAAGCCATCAAAAAGGCTAGAGAAGACAATAGTATAAAAGCCATCGTCCTGAGAATCGATAGTGGCGGAGGTTCTGCGCTGGCTTCTGATATTATGTGGCGGGAAGTTTTAAAAACCACAGAAACAGATTCTGTTAATGTTAAGCCCTTTATTGCTTCCATGTCAGATATTGCTGCATCTGGAGGGTATTATATCGCCTGTCAGGCAGATAGTATTATTGCATATCCCTCAACCATTACTGGCTCCATCGGTGTTATAGGTATGCGTCTAAACTTGTCACAACTGGCAGAACGATTTGGTATTCATACTGAAAGCCTGAAAATGGGGAAACGTTCTGATTTTGCCAGTGGTAGTCGTCTGGCAACAGAAGAGGAATCGGATATGATTTTAGCATCAATCCATGACTCTTATCAGAAGTTCAAAGAACGTGTCGTTGCTGGTCGTGAGAAGCTTGATGATGTAGGTGCTCTGGATAGTCTTGCTTTGGGTCGTGTATGGACGGGTGATGACGCCAAACGCTATGGTTTGATTGATGAAGTTGGTGGCTATTATGCTGCCATTGATCTTGCTAAAAGCGCCGCTGGTATCACAGGTGATGTCGAGATTGTTGAGCTGCCTGCCCGAGAGAAAAAACAAAGCCTACGGAAGTTGTTTGCCGGAGATGCACAAATAGATCTGATCTCAAGCAATGTGATTGAGTCACTTAAGGTGAATGATATGATTCCCATCCTCATGGGGGGCGAAATCCAGATGATTCACCCGGTAAGGATTGACATTAAGTAGGCATAAAACCAACCACAGATTACACGGATTTCAATTGACCGCAGAGAGCGCAAAGGTCGCGAAGAATAAGATTTAGATGTTTCCGGTTTCAGAAAATGAATTGTCTGAAAAAATTATTGGCGCAGCAATAGAAGTTCATAAGGAATTAGGACCTGGATTGCTTGAATCAATTTATGAGGCGGCATTGTTCCAGGAGCTATCCTCATTAGGGTTGCACGTTCAAAGACAGGTTCCTGTGGAGACAAGCTATAAAGGTCAAAAACTAGGCGTAGGATATCGATTTGATCTTCTTGTAGAGGAAAAAGTCATTATTGAACTGAAAGCAGTTGAGGCAATCTCGAATATTCACGTGGCTCAACTCTTAAAATACTTGAAGCTGAGTAATTTAAAGCTGGGGTTACTTTTGAATTTTAATGTCAAGTACATGAAACATGGAGTCAAGCGAGTTGTCAATAATCTATAGTGCCTCTGCGTCTTTTGCGGTTAAACACTTTTGGTGGAGTTTTATATCTCACAAAACTTGATTGAAAAGATTGCCCAGAAGTACGCCATCGGTCTAAAGCAGGGGGTCCGGGTACATGCAGGTGACTTTTTGTCTATTTCTCCTGCCCACGTGCTGACCCATGATAATTCCGGTGCTGTTATCCTTAAGTATAAGGACATTGGTGCCGCCCAGATAAAGAACCCTCGTCAACCAGTATTTGCCCTGGATCATAACATTCAGGATACCAGCGAAATCAACCTGGAGAAGTATGCTGCAATTGAACAGTTTGCCAGTGAAATGGGGGTAGACTTTTATCCTGCAGGTCGGGGAATTGGCCACCAGGTTATGTGCGAAGAAGGCTATGCATGGCCAGGGTCCATGGTAGTAGCCTCTGATAGTCACGCCAATATGTATGGTGGTCTGGGGGTCCTGGGAACACCTGTTGTACGCACTGATGCCGCTGCTATTTGGGCTACTGGAAGAACCTGGTGGCAAATCCCACCTGTAGTTCGGGTTGAGTTTAAAGGTGAATTGCGACCGGGTGTGACAGGTAAGGATGTGATCATCACCCTGGCGGGTTTGTTTAACAATGATGAGGTCTTGAATCATGCGGTTGAGTTCCACGGGGATGGTCTTGCTGCTCTCTCAATAGACCAGCGTTTAACAATTGCCAACATGACCACCGAATGGGGCGCCCTGACAGGTGTCTTTCCCATTGACATGATCACGTTGGATTGGCTGGAAGCTCGAGCTGTATCACTGGAAAAACGAGGTCTTGCTGGCGTTGAGTCAGATGTCGATGCTGTTGAGGGTTTCTCTCCACGTATGAATTTTGGCCAGATTTCTCAACTCAGGCAAGATGCACCTTATGCGGATCCAGATGCCTATTATGCAAAAGAGTTGGATCTGGATTTGACGACGATCGAGCCTATGATCTCAGGTCCAGATAATGTAAAGCGCATGACATCGGCCAATGCGATGGAAAAGCGAGCGATAAAAATTCACAAAGCCTATTTGCTTTCCTGTGTGAATAGTCGTGTTGAGGATCTGGCTGAAGCTGCAAGTGTTATTCGTGGGCACAGGGTCGCTGAGCATGTGGAATTCTATTTTGCTGCAGCTTCAAGTGATGTTCAAGCTGAGAGTGAAAGTCGTGGAGACTGGCAGGTATTGGTTGATGCCGGTGCAAAATCACTTCCACCGGGTTGTGGACCCTGTATAGGGCTGGGTGTTGGGCTTTTAGAAGAAAATGAGGTCGGGATCTCTGCTACCAATCGCAATTTTAAGGGTCGAATGGGAGCCAGAAGTGCCAAGACGTATCTGGCATCCCCTGCTGTGGTCGCTGCTTCTGCAGTTGCAGGGTATATGGTGTCGCCTTTTGACTATGAGGAGACCAGTCCTTTGAGCTTTGTATCCATCAATCCGAAGGATGCTCTTGCGCCTGGATCCATAGATCTGCTGGATGGATTCCAGGAGACAATCGAAGGAAATGTGGTCTTTTGTCCACAGGATAACTTGAATACGGATGGCATTTTTCCGGGAAAGTACACCTACATCGATGACTTCACGCCAGAACAGCAAGCAGCAGTAGTCATGGAAAACTATGATCCTGAATTTGTACATCTTATTGAGTCAGGTGACATCCTGGTAGGAGGGTTCAATTTTGGTACGGGGAGCTCCCGCGAGCAAGCGGTCACATCTCTGAAACACAGTGGTGTCTCTGTGATCCTGGCGGGCTCATTTAGCGAAACCTATAAGCGTAATGCCTTCAATAATGGATTCCTAGTACTTGAAGCACCTGAATTGGTTGCTGATTTACTCGAAAACTACGGTCGGGTTGGCTTAACAGTTGCAACAGGTGTATGCGCAAAAATAAACTTTAAAAGTTCTTCCCTGGACTTCAATGGGAAGACCTATCGCTTGAGTCCAGTGGGGACAGTAGCTCAGGAGTTGGTGTTGGCTGGTGGGCTTGAAAATTGGGTAAGAGAAAGGTTATAGCATGAGTTTTACTAACTTTCTGGTTCAGAAAACCCTTCCACGAGGTGTGGAGGTGAATTCTCCAGCGTATCGTGGACATGTTGGAGTACTTGAGGGCTGGGTATCCATCCTTGGTAATTTCATTCTCTTTGTGATTAAATTCATATTTGGCTGGATAGCCAATAGTATTGCCCTCATTGCTGATGCCTTTCACACCTTATCAGATGTGGCTACTTCAGTGGTTGTGATCCTGGGATTCAAGGTATCGCAAAAGCCTGCCGATAAAGAGCATCCCTTTGGACATGGTCGTGCAGAGACCATTGCCACGTTAACCATTGCCATTCTCATGGCTATTGTAGCCCTTGAGTTCTTCAAAGGAGGTATTGACCGGCTGTTTTTCTCTGATTCTGATATTGATGTTTCAAAGCTGGATTGGTTTTTCATTGGTATTGTATCGCTCACAGCGCTTGGAAAAGCATGGATGGCCATGTTTGCCTATCAGCTTGGAGATCTCATTGATTCTGATGCCTTGCGAGGAGATGCAGTTCACCATAAGAGTGATGTGTATACAACGCTCCTGGTCATAGCCGGTCTGCTTGGTGCTCGTTTTGGAATTCCCCACGTGGATGGTATCATGGGCTTGGGTGTTGCAGTTATGATTCTGCATGCGGCCTATGAAATTGCCCGAGAAGCCATTGATGACCTTTTGGGAAAACCGGCGACTCAAGAATTTATCCAGGAAATCAGCACGTTGGCGATCTCCGTTCCTGGTGCCAAACAGGTTCACGATGTTGTTGTACACAATTATGGTGACCAGCGTTTCATTTCCCTCCATGTTGAGATAGACGAAGATGCCACCCCTGCTGTGATGCATAATATTGCGGACAATGTTGAACACAAACTGGCGCATGACCTGAAAGCTCAGGTTGTTACGCACATTGATCCGGTTGCAGTTTCGGGAAAGGCAATTGGAGAAATCAGAGAGATTGTCGAAAAGACAATATCAGCCTACAATGAGCAGTTTAAAGTTCAAGACTTACGCATTGTTGGAGAAGACCCAGTTGAATCTATTCTTTTTGAACTCCCCGTTCCTGCGGATTGTGAAAAAAAGGATGAAATTGAAGCATCCATTCGAGAAGCCCTGGCCCTGGCCTATGAAAGAGCAGCCGTGATCATTGAGTTTAAGTCGCAGATGACGGAGTAGGTTTGTTGTGGGACGAAGGAAGTAGTAGGTAGTAAGTAGTAAGTAGTACGTAGTTTTGATGGAATGAGGGGTGAGTTTTGCAGACAAGTGTGAAGGGTTCCGGAGAAGGACAAAACCAGAAAAGGTCAGGTTCTATAATATTGCTCAGGCGTCCCTCGCAGAGGTGACCTACTTTTTAATTCTCGCTAAAGATTTGAAATACATTAATGATGATCATCGAGAACAAATCGATCAAATTGACTCAAAACTGTCAAGACTAATGCAATCTATACAACAATGAGGCTGCAGTAACTACCTTCTACTTCATACGTTCTACAAAAAGGAATAAAATCAATCGTGGATGAAAAGAGAGCACCAGTCCTACCCCCATTCCCCTATAAACACATCATGTGGGACTGGAATGGAACCCTTTTGGATGATTCTCATATGGCTGTCATGGTCATCAATGAGACACTGGCAAAACGAAACATGCCCACCATTAGCCATGATCATTATCAAAAAATATTCGGTTTCCCTGTCATTGATTACTATCGAAGGTTGGGTTTTGATTTTGTTGATGAATCATTTGAGATCGTGGGGACAGAGTTTATAGACGGTTATGAGGAACATAAATATGAGGTTGATCTTCATCCTGGTGTTAGAGAAACCTTAGGCGCGCTGTCAGCACAGGGAGTAGGTCATTCCATTTTATCAGCCTATAAACAAAATACCCTGGACGAATTGGTTGCGCACTTTGACTTAACACATCAATTCCTCAAAATTGTAGGGCTTGATAATCACTATGCTCACAGCAAGGTTGAAAACGCCATGCAATGGATGAGTGAACTGGGCATGGATAATTCTGATGTTTTATTCGTGGGGGATACAGAACACGATTTCGAAGTGGCAGAAGCCATTGGTGTAGATTGTATCCTCATCCCAGGCGGACACCAGACCCGAGGGGCTCTTGAAAAAACAGGGACACGCGTAATTCGGGATATAAGTGATATTCTTGAGTTAACCGCGAAGGATGCAAAAAGCACAGAGAGTAGTTAAGCTCTGCAATCTATTCGATTACTTTGATTTCTCAGCGACCTCTGCGGTTAAAAATTTCTAGGAGTTCATATGGTTAAAAGAACAATTGTTACTCTGCCCGGAGATGGAATAGGGCGCGCCGTCCTTGATCAGGCAACTCGGGTTCTGGATGCCGCAGGGTTTGAAGCCAATTATGTAGAGGGAGATATTGGTTGGGAATTCTGGAAATCGGAAGGCGACCCCCTGCCACAGCGAACACTCGATCTTATTGCTAAACACAAAATTGCTCTCTTCGGGGCTATCACCTCCAAGCCAAAGGATGATGCCTTTGCAGAACTGGTGCCTGAGTTACAGAAACAAAATCTGATCTACTCCAGTCCCATTGTTGGACTCCGACAGCACTTTGGTCTGGACATCTGTCTGCGTCCCTGTCGGACCTATAAAGGGAATCCGCTGAATTTTATCAGGCGGACAGCTGGTGGGGGCGTGGATGAGCCAACCGTTGATGTTGCCATTTTTCGTCAAAATACTGAAGGGTTGTATGGTGGCGTGGAGTGGAGCAATCCTCCTGGGCAGGTTCACGACGCATTAATGACCCACCCCAAGTTTATGAGTAATTTTGGTGATACACCCATTGACGAGCTGTCTGTTTCGACCCGTATTTTTACCAGGAAAGCCACTGAGAGAATCCTTCGGGCCGCCTTTGAATATGCCCAAAAGTATGACTACACATCTGTTACGGTTTGTGAAAAGCCAAATGTGATACGAGAGACATCAGGAATGATGTACAAAATGGCTAGGGATATCCAGAAAGCTGAATTTTCAGAGATTGAATTATGGAATACTAATATTGATGCCCAGATGATGTGGTTGACCAAGAATCCTGAGAACTATGGGGTCATCGTCGCCGGGAATATGTTTGGCGATATTGTTTCTGATGGCTTTGCTGGACTCATTGGCGGCTTGGGCTTTGCTTCCAGCGCACAATACAATCCAGAAACAGGGGTGGGTGTATTTGAACCGACCCATGGGAGCGCCCCCAGATATGCAGATTACCCGGTTTCAATAGTTAATCCCATCGCCATGATCGAGTCAGCCTGCATGATGTTGGATTTTATTGGTGAGCAAGCGATGGCCTTCCGGGTTCGTAATGCTGTTGCTGAAGTTGTGATGGAAGGAAAGGTTCGTACCTATGATATGGCGAAGTTAGCAGGTACAGCTGATGTCATCGACAAGGGTGCAGCATCAACCCAGCAGATGGCGGATGCGATTATAGCCAAGCTATAGTACCGAAAGTGGAAGCTGAGCGCTTCGGCCTAGCTCAGCACAGGCTTGTCGAAGCCATGATTGTCTTTTTACTCCAAAAGAGAGATTGCTTCACCCTGCGGGTTCGCAAAGACTCCCAAAGGCCAACCAATTCTTATCATATTCATTGGGTTTGTAAAATTAGTTAAAGAAACTATGAGGGTTAGAGGTCTAACTGCATAACCTAAACACTTATTTCATCAGGCAATTACGCACAAGAAAATGTTTATTTAATAAATTAAGTATTTATTAAGTCGTTTAATTTTATTTAATTCCACCCATGATGGATTTTATGGGAGAACGGATTAAAAAGAGACGTGAAAGTCTCAACGTGCAAGCCAGTGAATTGGCAGCTTCCATTGGGGTCAGTGCCAGTCTTATCTCACAGATTGAAAGAGGAAAGTCGTATCCTTCAATCTTAACCTTAAAAAAAATTGCTGATGCTTTGCATATCACCGTCGGTGAACTCATCGGTGAGCAAAGTGCCCTGAACAGTCATCCTTTGGTTAAGAAGGCTCAGAAAAAATTTGTTAAAAAGAATAAATCAGGAACCAGATCTTACCTCTTGTCTCATCATGATCAATCCAAACTCATGGATCCCTTTCTCCTGGAATTCAGGGAGGACGGAGATTCTACAGAAATCATGACAACTCGAAACCCAGGACAAGAATACATATATGTACTGGCCGGGAAGTTCAAGGTGCAGGTTGGCTCTGCAGAATACAATATTAATGCAGGCGATAGCTTTTATTTCACCTCAGACGAAAACCATTTATTCACCAATATAAATAAAGGCAACTCCCAGTTTCTGTGGGTTGTGAATCAGAACAACTAGACACATCCATAAAGGAATATTCATATGAATTTCACATCAACATATATAGAAGAGCTCATGGAGCATCATGGTCTCACCGATAGTGCCAGACAAATTATCAGAGACGAAAAATTACTCCCGCCAAGTCTCATCAGTCGTATGCATAGTAATTACCCTCAACACTCCATGTTCACTACATCCTCCAGAAACCTGTTTGCCCACGGAAAGAATAAATATTCCGGTCTTGTCGGTTTTAGAGAGGTCATTGCAATTCTGGAACAGAATGGTATACACCTCACACATATCAAAGAGCGCGAACTATTCGTTGAGGTCTACGCATTCCTGGCTACAAAGCATGTTCTGGATACGGTTGATTGGGACAATTTTGAGGAAGACCCCGTTTTCCAATTGATCATTCCACAGCAAGGAATGATTGAGAAATCTGTGGTAGATGGCTACAAGGCAATTGATGATGATAAAGAGCGCATGGAATACGTCGTCACCTATCGTGACAAGACCAACCCCCACGATGGGAAGCAGCTTTTAAACCGCCCATCATTTCATACAGATGCAGGAGAATGGGAAGCTGTTGACGGTGGCCAGCACAAATATCCCCCTGTCTTTTTGCTTTTAGATAAAACGACCCAGGGTTGCTTCGCCTATTGCACCTATTGCTTCAGACATGCTCAGGTTCGTGGAGACGACGATATGTTTATCCAGGATGATGTTGTGCAAGTACAAGACTACTGGCGAAAGCATAAAGAAATCACAGATATTCTGATGACAGGTGGAGATGCGGGTTATATGCCAACCTATCGCTTCGAAGCTTACCTCAGACCCATAATGGATGACCCAGAACTATCTCATATCCGCACCATTCGTATTGCATCAAGGGCATTGACCTATGAGCCTGGTGTGGTAGTGAGTGAACAATGGAACAAGACTATAGATCTGCTCAAGGAAGTTATCGACCATGGTATCCAGGTGATCTGGGTGGCCCACTTTTCTACACCCAAGGAACTCATGAACATTCACACACTGGCGGCTGTACGACGTTTAAGGGCCAATGGTATTCGCGTGAGAAGTCAAAGCCCGGTCATGAATCATATCAGTCTCTATATGGATGATGACGGTAATGTCGATATAGATAAAACCGCTCAAAACTGGATCGACATTGGCAATATATTCATGATGCTGGGAATCACATTCCACTCCATGTACTGCGCCCGTCCAACAGGTGAACATGACTACTTCACATCACCCCTGGCTGATATGGATAAAATCTTTACCAAGGTGTATCAGACACTGCCTTCAGTGGGTCGTCCCACGCGTTTTATTACCATGACCTCATCGGCAGGTAAAACATCACTTCTGGGAACAACCATGGTGAACGGTGAAAAGGCTTTTGTGCTCAAGTTTAACGAGAGCCGCAACATGGACTGGATGGATACTGTATTCCTTGCAAAGTATGATGAAAAGGAAAACACGATTGAAAAACTGGTTCCACTTGATACCGACAAGTACTTCTACGAAGATGAATTAAAAGAGATAGAAAAACATCTAGAGGATGATTTTCAAAAATACATGCAGAAACAAGAACTGGTGAATGTAACCATTTAAGGCAGAACTATGATCAACAAGCTGGTTGGGTCAGATGCAGAGGCTGTATCTGATATTTTTGATGGCGCCACGGTGATGATCGGGGGATTTGGCGAAGCTGGAAGTCCCATCGAGCTCATCCATCGACTCATTGACCTGGGAAGTAAAAACCTCACGGTGGTAAGCAATAACACGGGGAGTGGTAATGTGGGCATCGCAGCTCTCATCGCCAATCGACAGGTCAGCAAAATGATCTGTTCCTTTCCACGCAGTACTAATTCGGTAGTGTTTCCTGAATTATATCGGAATGGAGAGATTGAACTGGAGCTAGTCCCCCAGGGAACCCTGGCAGAACGAATTCGTGCGGGTGGCGCAGGTATCCCTGCTTTTTACACACCATCTTCTGTGAATACCCCTCTGGCTGAAGGTAAGGAAATTCGTGAATTTGATGGACAGGCCTATGTGTTGGAATATGGTATCAAGGCTGACTTTAGCCTGGTAAAATGCCAAACTGCTGACCGCTATGGTAATCTGACCTACAACAAAACAGCCCGAAATTTCAGTCCCATCATGTGTACCGCTGGAAAGACCACCATTGTTCAGGCAAAACACATGGTTGAGGCTGGTGAGATTGATCCAGAAACGGTGGTAACACCAGGAATCTTTGTCAATCGGGTTGTCCATGTGAGCGATCCGGAACATGAATCTATTCTTGTTGCAAACGGTGAGAGGTATCCCCAATGAATACAGTAGAGCGCAAGGGCTGGACGCGAAATGAAATGGCCCAGAAGGCTGCCCTGGATATTCCGGATGGGTCTTATGTAAATCTTGGAATCGGGATGCCGGAGCTCATTGCAGACCATGTTCCATCAGGAATTGAAGTCATTTATCACACTGAAAATGGTTTGTTGGGAATGGGTCCGATTCCTGAAAAGGGCAAGGAAGATATTGAACTGATAAATGCCGGTAAAAAGTATGTCACAGCCATCGAAGGTGCCTGCTTTTTTCATCATGCCGATAGTTTTACCATGATTCGTGGGGGGCATCTGGACATTTCTGTTCTAGGGGCTTTGCAAGTATGTGAAAAAGGTGATCTGGCTAATTGGTCCACGGGGAAACCGGGTGCTATTCCGGCAGTGGGTGGCGCCATGGATTTAGTGGCTGGCGTGAAGAATGTCTGGGTGATCACAGACCACGTAACCAAGGATGGTCAATTTAAGTTGGTGAATAATTGTAGTTTTCCCCTGACGGGTAAGGGCATTGTAGACCGAATTTATACCAACCTGGCTATCATCGAAGTGACTGGAGACGGACTGAAGGTACGAGAAATGGCTCCAGGCATTAGCTTTGAATATTTACAGGAACAGACCGAACCCACACTCATTCAGTGATCCTCATTAATAAGGTATAATGGTATGTACGATCAGAAGAAAACCAATGAAAGCATCTATGCTGATGCTGTGAATGTGTTACCGGGTGGCGTAAGTAGAAACACCATTTTCCATAAGCCATATCCCCATTATGTCGCCGGAGCCAAAGGTTGTATTGTTACTGATATTGATGGTGTCAAACGTGTTGATTTTGCAAATAACATGGCATCACTGATTCATGGCCATGCTTACCCAAAGATTGTTGAAGCTGTTACCGAACAACTTCAGAGGGGAACAGCCTATACTTTAGCCACAGAAATAGAAGTTCGCTATGCTCAACACTTATGCAGTCGGACCCGCAGTTTTGAGAAAATACGATTTGTGAATTCCGGAACAGAAGCCGTCATGTCCATGATCAAAACAGCCCGTGCTTTCACAGGTAAGCCAAAGATTGCCCGGGCAGAGGGTTCCTACAATGGATCCTATGATTATGTGGAAGTCAGTCAGATATCAAACCCTGACAATTGGGGTGACCTCGATAAACCTAACCGTAATCCCCTGGCTTATGGTACCCCCCAGGGTGTTCTGGATGATACCATCATCTATCCTTTCAACGATGTAGAGCGAACCATCGCACTGCTTGATGAAAGCGCAGATGATATCGCCTGTGTTCTGGTCGATCCCATCCCACACCGTGTTGGTCTGTTCGAAGCCACCAATGAGTTTATTGAAGCAATTTATACCTGGACACGCAAACACGATGCACTCATGGTTTTTGATGAAGTGATTACTTACAGAACCAATTATGGTGGTGCCCAGCAGAACTACCGAGTCAAACCAGATTTAACAGCTCTGGGAAAAATGATCGGAGGTGGCTTCCCTGTAGGAGCATTTGCCGGCCGGGCTGATGTGATGAAGGTTATGGATCCTGGCGAAAATCCATTAAGGCTCCCGCATTCCGGAACCTTTTCAGCCAATCCGATTACCATGACAGCTGGATATGTTGCCATGCAGGATTTTGATGAGACCGCGGTTTTGTCTTTGAATGAATTAACAGCTCTGGCTGTGGCTCAAGTCAAAGAAGCGATTCAGCTCGCAGATGTTCCAATGTCCATTTCTGGGTCAGGGTCAATGTTCAGGTTGCACCCTCGAACCACTACACCTATATCATATCGCAAGGCATATCAGGGTAAAAAAGAAAAAGTGGTCATGACGAAGATTCTGGACCACCTGTTCTATGAGGAAAACATCATAATGGTGAATACAGGTACAGCAATGTTTTCCACTGTAATCACAAGGCAAGAGGTTGACCAGCTTTCCGAGGGCATGCTCAATGCATTTAAGGCAAACAGAGAAGAGTTAATTGAAGTTCAAGACAATCCCCGGGGCAAGTAGTCCCACCGGGGAAGAGGATATACCATGAAAAATGTCTATATATGTGATGCAATCAGAACCCCTGTCGGAGGGGTCGGTGGGTCATTGTCAACCATCAGGACGGATGATCTGGCAGCCATTCCACTGAAAGCCATCGTGGACCGTAACCCAAATATTAATTGGGATCAGGTAGATGATGTTTTACTGGGAGATGCCAATCAGGCGGGTGAGGATAATCGAAATGTTGCCAGAATGGCGTTGCTACTAGCAGGTTACCCTGAGACTATTCCCGGTGCAACAATCAACCGTTTGTGCGGTTCGGGTATGGATGCTGTAGGGACAGCTGCAAGGGCTATTCGGGCAGGGGAAGCTGATTTAATCATAGCTGGTGGCGTGGAGAGTATGTCCCGTTCACCTTATGTTATGGCCAAACCAGCCCAGGCGTTTTCGCGGGCTCCAGATATGGTAGACACTACGATTGGTTGGCGTTTTGTAAATCGATGGATGGATAAACAAGGCCATACACAATCCTTGATCCAGACTGCTGAAAATATTGCCAGGGAAAAGGGAATTAGTCGGAAAGATCAGGATGAGTTTGCATTCTGGAGTCAATCCAAAGCAAAGGCAGCCCAGGAAAACGGAAGCCTGTCACACGAGATTGTCCCCGTGAGTATTCCCCGCCGCAAGATGGATGATCTGATCTTTGACAAGGATGAGCATCTCCGCCTGACGCCTCTTGACAAACTGGGGACTTTGCGGGCTATACTGGGTGAAGGCACCAGCATCACTGCTGGAAATGCTTCAGGTATTAATGATGGATCAGCAGCTTTGATCATCGCCTCTGAAGAAGCGGTTCAGCGTCATGGTCTTAAACCATTGGTGAAAGTCCTTGGTATGAGTGTGGCTGGCGTCCCTCCGCGCATCATGGGCATGGGGCCTGTTCCTGCCACGAACAAATTATTGAAGCATCTTGATATGACTCTGGATGATATAGACATCATTGAATTGAACGAGGCCTTTGCTGCTCAATCACTGGGTTGCTCAAGAGAAATGGGTCTTGCTGATGATGATCCCCGGATCAATCCATATGGAGGCGCTATTGCTTTGGGACATCCTCTGGGGATGAGTGGCGCGCGTCTACTGACCACAGCTTTTCATCAATTGCAACATTCAGATGCCAAACGTGCTTTATGCACCATGTGCATTGGTGTCGGGCAAGGGATCGCGACAGTCATAGAAAAGGTATAGGCTATCAGCCACGTTGACAAGCCCTGGCTTGCCGACTATATTCACCCCGCTTTTTGCGTTATTAAGAGGTCTTTCTCTATACAAAACCGGATCGGAGGTTGAGCTTGTCGAACCCCCACTTTGGTGAAGAGAAATTCGACGCTAAAAGAATACCATGCTGTGTTTCCCTGAGGTTCTCGAAGGGTGACATCAGGCTAAAGCTGAAACATGCACCGCTGGCTCAATTGGTAGAGCAGTTGACTCTTAATCAATTGGTTCCAGGTTCGAGTCCTGGGCGGTGTACAGCGCTAACCCCTTGATTATCAAGGGGTTATGTATTTCTATGGGGTGTGCCCACTTCCTGTAGTATGCCGTTTTGATAGTAAATATTGCCGTTTATGTGACAAAATGTGGGGAATATACGGGGAAGATTTTTTCCAGATAGTCGAACTAAGGGGAATCAATGTATGTCTAAATCCATATTGACTCAGATTAGAATCAGATAATTTCCGCCTTCCTAAGCGGAGAACCCCATCCGTCTTTGATCCTTTTTGTCGCGATCTGTTTCTAATTCGCAATATTTCATCAAGTCACTCTGCTTGAGTTTTCTTGCCCGACCGTTTCTAGAGGCGGCTTCTGTCGCAGCATTCTGAATGATGATCTTTATCTGCCCGCCGGAGAGGATATATCTCGCGGCTAGATCTCTGATATTTACATCATCTGATCT
>JAERTJ010000124.1 GCA_016844945.1 Fidelibacterota bacterium
GTAAGTCCTGAGTTACCTCACACAGCGGAAACCAATAGTGTTATATGCTGCGGTGGGCACACCCTCACTGCGATACCAGACCTTGAGATTGTCTGTATAATTGGACCAGCTACCTCCACGAATAACGTAGGAATCATTGGCACCATCAAAGAATGAATCTGTCCACTCCCAGGCATTCCCTACCATATCATAAACTCCGAATGGACTCACACCAGAGGTTTGACCAACTGCCAATAATTCATCGGAGCAACCCGAGAAATTTGCAAGATCGCAGGTTGGATCATTGTTTCCCCAGGGATAATCAAATTCAGTATCTGCCCGGGCAGCGATTTCCCACTCTATTTCTGTAGGTAAAGACCACCCGTAGAAGGTTGCGAATGCATCGGCACCGTACCAGGTAACTCCCACTACTGGATGGAGTTCATATCCAGCATCTACGGTAAAGGCGGAACCATCCCAGTCTATATGTGCACCTGTCATGGCCAGATTATAGATGACACTATCCACTGCTCCACCGCGGAAATTTGAGACCAAATCGTCGTAAACGATTTCACCAGCAACCAGGGCTTCTTCCATAAAAGCTGCATATTGATTATTGGTGACCTCGTATGTCATGATCTCAAATTCAGCTTCAGCATACTCTGTAGTTGCTGAAGGGGGACCCAGAGTATACGTGTCAGCAGCAATGGTGCGCCATTCACTATATAACCAAACAATACTTCCGGTGACTTCATTGGTAAAATCTGACTCCTGGCCATTAGCAAATGCAGAAACACGGTAGCGATATTCAATCCCATATTCCAAATCATAGTCTGTATACTCAGCAATGTTTGAGCCTAGAGTAACCAGTGGACTATCATCATCGAATTCCTCTAAGTCTTCAGCGCGATAAATTCTAAAACCCTCTTCAGCGTCTGAATTATCCTGCCACTCCAGGAGAATTTCCGTATCATAACCTGTTGCTACAAGATTTGATGGTGCAATTTCTATCGGTGATTGCACATTCACAATTTGCGTATAGTTTGATTGATCAGTAGCAGTATAGGCAGCTACTCGATATCGATAGACGATGTTATATTCAAGGTCCTCATCTGAATAGCTTGTGAAATTGGCAACTAAGTCTGCTATTTCTACGAAAGTCCCAGTCCCTGCATCTCTCTCGATTTTAAAACCTTCCTCAAAAGTGCAGTTATCTGTCCAAGATAGTTCAATGCTATTATCCTGGGCCACTCCCTGGAGATTTACAGGAGCAAAGTCAAGAGGTGATTGAACATTTACAATTTGCGTATAGTTTGATTGATCAGTAGCAGTATAGGCAGCTACTCGATATCGATAGACGATATTGAATTCCAGGTTCTCATCAGAATAGTTTGTGAAATTGGCACCCAAGTCTGCTATTTCAACAAAAATGCCTGTTCCAGGATCCCTTTCAATTTTAAAACCATCCTCAAATGAACAATTGTCTGTCCATGAAAGTTCAATACTATTGGCCTGAGTCGAAGCTTGTAGGTTTACTGGGGCAAATACAATCGGAGATTCCACCGCGATTATTGCACTATAGTCGGATTCAAGAGTTGCAGTGAAGGCTGATATACGGTATCTGTAGGTTACATCTTCAATCAGATCAGTGTCAGAGTATACGGTGATATTCGTGTCTACATTTGCAATATTTACAAATCCTGCTCCATCATCCCGTTCAATATGAAAACCCTCCTCAAAGATGCAGTTATCTTCCCAGGATAGGTCCACGGAATTCTCAGTTACATAAGCAAATAGTGAAGATGGTGTAAAACCTAGTGGTGAGGGAATGGATGATGACGTCGCATATTCTGATTGATCAGAATTAGTGAAAGCAGCCACCCGATATCGGTAGGTTACACCGTAAATCAAATCAGAATCTAAATAGCTCGTGCTATTCGACGCCAAAGTACCGATTTGGATGTAACCAGCACCAGCATTACGCTCAAGAATGTATCCTTCTTCAAAAATGCTATTGTCGTTCCAGAGCAATTGAATATTATTGCCAGAGACGCTAGCACTCAAATGAGTAGGTGCGTATTGTAATGGGGATAACCTAGAAACCTCAAATGAGTAATTTGAATGATCATCACCATCAGTCGCATATACCCTGTAGTGATATATAACTCCATAGGCCATATCGACATCAATGTAACCGGTAATATTTTCGTTCAGCTCAGCAATAATCACAAAACCAGAACCGGCGTCTCTTTCCAGTATAAAACCATCCTCAAAAATGCTATTGTCAATCCAGCGAAGTTGGATTGATGTATCAACGACTGTTGCTGTCAATCCCGTTGGCGCAAAATTTAATGGAGACCCTATACTAGAACTGTTTGAATAGGATGATTGTCCTATCGGAGCATATGCAGAAACTCTATAGTAATACCAGACATCTTCTTCAATTTCGAAGTCCGTATATGCTTCGACATTTGATTCGACTGTATCTAATAGTATATAACCATTTCCCCCTGATGAACCTTCTCCCCTCTCAATAATAAAACCACTTTCAAAAATACATCTGTCTTCCCAAGAAAGGCTAATTGACGTATCATTACTCGTCAGCGCAAGATTACCTGGAGCAAATAAGAGTGGAGACGGTCTAGAAACCTCCCAGGTATAATCTGATTGATCATCACCGTCAATCGCTGCGACTCTATAATAATAGTTAATGCCATATTCCATGTCAACATCATCATAACGAGTTATATCATCAGCTAATTCCGCTACAATCACAAATCCTGATCCAGCATCTCTTTCTACCACAAACCCGTCTTCAAATAAACAATTATCAGTCCAACGTAACTCAATGGACGTATCGGAAGGTGTAGCGCTCAAACTTGTAGGAGCAAATCTTATTGGTGATGATATACCTGAGGTAGTTGAATAGTTGGATCGCTCATCTGGCACGTAGGCAGCCACCCGGTAATAGTACCAGGCATCTTCTTCGATATTGAAATCGGTGTAGGTCACAACATCCGCTCCAACAGTATCAATGGTGAGATACCCACTGCCGGTCACAGATCCTTCACCTCTCTGGATAATGAATCCTGTTTCAAAGATGCAGTCGTCCTGCCAGTTGAGGACAATTGATGTATCATTTGATGTGAGCGACAGGTTTGTCGGT
>JAERTJ010000125.1 GCA_016844945.1 Fidelibacterota bacterium
GCGTTTTGCAGAATATTCTGTCACATTTCTCATAGCTATCCCAGCATACCCAATCGTCGGCGATGCATAAAAAATAGCACCCCCAGTGGCATAGTCCCACAAGTAGTCTCCCGAGGCATCCAGTGCATACAGATTCCCATTCTGGGCGCCCACATAAACATTCCCGGCTGAATCTATAGCCGCATTGGCATAAATGCCTGTTCCTGTAGCATAAGACCATTCCTGAGTACCTGTGCGGGCATTGAGACCATAGACATTTCCAGACTGATCACCAATGACCACTTCCGTTTCATTCAAATTAAGGGCTGGTGCAGCGTAAAAGCGGTTGCTACCGGTGAATGACCACAGGAGTTCCCCATTGTCGCTGGAAAGGGCATAAACTTTATTGTCCAGACTACCCACATAGAGATAGCCAAATGAACTCACAACCGGTGAGCTGAAGACCTGATTACCCGTGGTATAAGACCAGAGTGTATCCCCTGTTGTGATATTCAGGGCATATATTTTATTATCCTTGGAGGCCACAAAGAGATGATTCTCGGTACCTACTGTTGGTGCGGCAAAGACACCTGCTCCCAGGGCTTTTTCCCAGAGTAGATCACCCGCTGGATCAAGGGCATAGATGCTGCCATCCTCAGAACCGAAGTAGACGTTTCCACTTTCATCCAATACTGGTGAGGATGAGATGGCACCATCGGTGGCATAGTTCCAGCGGAAGGTTCCCTGCGTAGCTCCCAGGTGAGGCGCGTTGCGGCTGC
The DNA here is from genome assembly GCA_016844945.1 of Fidelibacterota bacterium. GTDB lineage: Bacteria > Fidelibacterota > UBA8477 > UBA8477 > JABMPR01 > JABMPR01. The sequence goes on from JAERTJ010000125.1 coordinate 759, forward strand.
GCAGCCGGCCATAGCCATTCATTGGGAATGGCGTGGAGGCCACAATGGGCACAATTTGTGTGTTGCCCTGCGGCGTATTACTCAGGTCCCCATAGTTGGGTACTTCATCAAAAGCTTTGACAGCGAAATAGTAACTGGAATTGGGATCCAGACCAGGGACGGTGTCGCTTACCGCGCCACCTGGAGTTGTTGAGTTGATGAGTTGTTGAGTTGAATCGGTGGACCAGAAATTCTCTGATGTGATGGGTTCTAATGAGTAGTGGATGGAGTAACCCTGAACATTGCGTCCCGAGCTGCCGTCATCTGCCGGGGCAGTCCATGAAAGCACGGCAAAGCGTTTCCCGGTGTCCCCTACACTCAGGTCTGTGATAGTACCAGGTGGAGTAAAGTCCTGTGCTTCTGTGTGACCCAGTGCGATGTTAGAGATGGGTGACCACAGTCCTTCATCATCCTGGGCTTTGATGGCGAAATAGTAGGTCGAATTGTAGTCTAGACCGGTGATCTGCATGGATTGCAACGTTCCCGCTCTTTCGGGAAGGGGTGCATCTGCAACGGGAATGGCCAGATCAAAGTTGGCAGAGTCGATAGGACTGCTGGACATACGGAGGTCATAGACAGTTGCAGTGCCAGTGTAGTTATCAGCGCCGGGGGCATACCAAGCTAAGCTTATAGAATTGGATGTGGAATCAGCAATGGTGAGGTCATTGGATTTTCCGGGAAGAGTTTCAGAATATTCATAATCAAATGAAGTACGTGCAATGTTTGAGATGCGAACTTCATCAATTATGCCTTCAAATGCATGGTCAATACCATCAACTGATCCTATTCGAAAATAACTATCCATTTCAACAAACGCTTCAGTCTGATAATCATAAGTTTGGACCATATTATTGTTAACGTATAGCTTGATATCTTCTGTAGTAAACACAGCTGAAACATGATACCATTCCCTCGAATTGGCTTCAAAACTAGAACTAATACCGCCTACCCCTTCAACCATTACACCAAATGTACCATCTTGAATAACAATCCCATCTCCCCAATGACCATGGTCATCATTTGAGATAATACTATTCAGACCCATGGTATTGTATGGATAAACCCAGGCTTCGATTGTCATAGGACGAGTAGGTCTAACATTAGTTTTAACTATTGCAGCACCATCATATTCCAGTGCATTATATGATATTCCATTTATCCACTCTGGATCTACTTCCTCTATATCAGAATTATTCCCTAGATAACAATGATTCTCATAAGTGGAAACATCATGGAGTATTTGACCAGAACCTTCGTCAAAGTGCAAAAGACCAATTGTGTTCGCATCTGATTCATAATCTCGTATTCTGGGATTATAAACAATGGAATCCTCAAGATTTGTATTTATATGATTCCAATCATCGACAGCATCGGTGTATTGAACGAAGATCCAATTCCCCTGATCCACCTGGAGAACACCATCAGCCATTGGAAAACCCTGTTGATCATCAAACAGCATCCATCCGGTGAACACTCCTGAATCTGCTGTGACTTCATTTAGGGTTAGGAGTTCGGGATTGGATTCCAGTTCACTCCGGACTTCAATCTGTGCTGTTTCAGGTGTATTCACATTCAGATTGAGATCGGGATCGTAGATTTGGACAAAGAGTGTATCCCCCTGGTTGTAGCCCCAGGCTGGGGTTCCATCAGAATACGTGAGCTCAAGTTCACCAGTGTAACCACCGGGAGCTGGTGTGCCATCGGGCCAGGGGGCATTTAGCCAGCGGGAGTAATTTATTAATCCAAATGAAGGTGAATCATAACCGTCTTCGATGAACCAGAGATTTTGAGGATTTGTGGCTGATAGAATTTCGTCAGTGCCATCCACACCCCAGTAATTGAACCTGAAATCGGCATTCGACGTGGATTCGTGGTCGATCTGTCCCCAGCCAGTATTATCGAAGTTAAAATTGTTAAAATTAATTGTGAAGTCACCCACTGATTGAATCTTTATAGCGGGGTATCCTGCGTTAAAGGTGTTACCTATGATATTGACCACGTCAGCTGATCTAAGGGATATCATACCATTGCCAGCTGCAATGGTCTCGTGAAACAAATTCTCGCCTATGAAAATCTCTGAACCTGAATTATGGGCGTTAACGACAATAGCGCCTTCTGCATCTTGATGTCCACTGCCTGAGAATCCACAATTGCTGAATGAATTGTTCTCAATTGATACTTCCGCCTGAGAATGAATGACAATCCCCCCACCACAGTCATAGTACGAGGAATTAGTGACAGTAAGTGAATCATATGCTTGTTCATTGCCGTTGCCCTGGAACCACGATCCATAAATAGCATTTGAAATTGACGCATATTGAATTTTTGTGTGCAGGGGTTGTGAAACCACATGAATGCGAATCCCATACCAATCCACTTCCCTATCATAGGAAGCGATTAAGACGGAGTCGCTTTCAGTTCCTTGTGCATTCATACTGGAGTTTAGCCCAATACAAATTGATACTCTTCCGGCAGAGTTTGGGTCATATGATTGAGTATCTAAGTTTTCTGTGTACACCGCTGTGCCTGGTTCAATGATGAAATGTCCATTCACAAACACCATATCTTCCGTGAGGATATAGGGGGAACCATCTGCGGTGAGGGTATAAGTCGAATCCTGATAGTATCCACCTTCATGAATCGTGGCATCAAATAGTTTTTGCGCAAATGTTGTATCCGTATTCCCCCAATCATCAGCAGGATCGATATACTGGAAATACATCCAATCCCCGTGAGAAACTTGTAACTGACCATCTGGGAAGGAGGCTCCTGTAAGATCATCCAGTTTGATGAAACCCTGGAATACAGCTGACGCTAGATCAGTCTCGGTGAGGGTGATGGTTTCAGGAGAGCTCTCTAGCTCACTCCATACATCCAGTGAGATCTGGTTGGGCACGATATCATCCGTATTACGATCAATATCCGTGATCTGGATGAAGACACTGTCACCACTATGATAAGTGAGCATGTCCTCTTGAAATTCGTAATTCGTAATTCGTAATTCAGCGCTGTAGGTATTGCCTACGGGTTGGCCTTCAGGCCAGGGAGCGTCAAGCCAATGAGAGTAATTTACTACACCTAAGTTAGAGTCATCGTATGAATCATTTATTGATATAATATTCTTAGGATTATCACCTGATTCCATTTCAATAGTTGTTTGTGAACCCCAGTAATTGCCCATGCAAACTCTGTCAATTGATGTATCATTGAAAATATCATAACCAGAATCCGGGAAGTTGTTTGAGTAAATCTCTGTAGGTGCATTATTTGCAAGATGAATACTGTGCTGCCAGATATTTGAAAAATTATTGTTCCTTATTACCAGCGCACTTTCATGTCCTCCATGAATACCTAATCCATAAGGAGCTCCAGAAATTTCATTATACTCAATCGTGTAATTTTCACTGGTTCCTTCATGCCCAAACAGAATCGCATCTGCCGTTGTGTTTGATATGCGATTGTGTGCAATTGTACCATGCGAATTCACCAGATACATACCGAAATCACAATTTGAAATATTATTGTGAGAGAGGTTAAATGACTCTGCAGAGACATGATCAATAAGCAAACCATAACGGGCTCCCGAAATCACACAATATTGGATTGAGCCATAGCCTCCAGGCTGTCCATTACCGGAAAAATTTATCTCTCCCCAGTCGTAAGGATTTGATTCACTTGCGTGACTGCGGAAAAAGATGGAATCCGTTTCTGTACCAACTGCATAGAGATATCCATCCCATACAGAGATTTCTACAGCATTTGGCTCGTACCGAAGGTTATTGACATCAGAATTCGGAGTAAAATATATCTCAACCCCTGGCTCAACAGTAAGGGTTGCACCATTATCAATTACTACATCCCCCGAAATCACATAGGGACTTAGCGCGAGCGTCCAGGTAGAATCCTGTGTGATGGTTCCCCCACTAATGTATGTGGTATCGGGAAACACCGGCTGTCCACTCGGCCAGGGGGCATCCAGGAATTGGGAGTAGTCAACCATGCCCATAGTGCTTTCATCAAAGTAGTCCAGAATGGTCGTTACTTGACGTAGCTCTGGTCCCACTGACATCTCAGCTGATGCCTCTACGCCCCAGTAGTTATACCTGAAATTCAATGTCTGATGAATTGTTTCATTCAAGTCGACTGCGACCGGTATACCATGAAAGTTGGAATTGTTACATGTGAAGAGGCCTTCATAGTTGGGAATAACCGCTACACTTGGGTATGAGGGTAAGTCATGATTGTAGAATTCACATTCAGTGAGTGTGACATCTGCAGTCTCACCAATGCTTATTGCTGAATTATGCCATGACCACGGTGTTGATACATTGGACGTGATAAAGGTAGAATTAGAAATTTCTACCTCACCAGAGGTAAAAATAGCAGCATTGCATGAAACAAAGCTGGTGTTCTCGACTCTGACATTTGTATTGTTGTTACTAAGTTTTAGCGGATTGTGACAGTACTCAAATGATGAGTTTTCAATGCGGATGGTGTCGGTTGTGGCACCATTGTTCGAAATTGCATCTCTACCGTTGCTGATAACGCAATACCTGAAAAGACCTGTCTTAAGCAGAATACCCGGCCATGACATTAACTCATGAGCGGATAAATAGCTTGAGAAATGTATGCTGTCTAGCTCGGTTCCCACCGCGGTTATCCCAGCAGTACTTTGCTGTGAGAGGGAAACATCGTCCAGAAAATAGAGTTTAACACCGGGCTCGATGGTCAATTCATCAGTAAAATCGATGTTACCGGTTACAAGGTAGGGGCTATGTTCATAATCGAATGTTGTGGGCGTCGTGTATGATGCTTGCGGTAATACTGTTGCATCATAAACAAGCTTTCTATCAAGTGTGTCGACATTTCCATAATCATCGGCCGGATCGATATACTGAAAATGCATCCAATCACCATGGGCCACATGTAATAATCCATCGCTGGTGGCACTGGATTCATCCAGTTTGATAAACCCCTGGAAGATATGGGTGTCGTTGCCCGTCTCAGTGAGTGTGACGGATTCCTCTGTTGTTTCCGTTTCAGATGAGACCAGAAGTGTGATCTGTTCAATGGCTGAGGCATTTGTATTGCGGTCAATGTCACTGACCTGAAAAAAGATTGAATCACCGGAATGGTAGGTGAGCATTGCGTCATGAAACTGGTTATTTGAAACTAGAAATTCGGATGAGTAGGTGTTGCCTATGGGTTGGCCGTTGGGCCAGGGAGCATCTAGCCAGTGAGAATAATCTATGGTCGCTCGTTCTTCATTGTCAAACCAATCATAAATACTTGTGATATCCTTTGGGTTTGCACCAGACTCGAACTCGCCGGTTATCTCCTCACCCCAAAAGTTATTTTGCATGTCGACCGAGTAAATCCTGTTGTCACCTGGATGCTCTTCAAACTCCACATCATAGACAGAATTATTATAAATATTGTTGAATTTGATCTCAGCATCATAGTTGGAATTGATATGAAGTGTGATACCCCTGTCATTTTCGTAGACATCATTGTTCTTAAAACTTACTTGAGGTTGATATCTAAAGTGCACACCTGTTAAACAGTTATATATTTGGTTGTTAGATATGGTTCCATCTGCCCAATGCTCAGCCGCGATGCCCACATTCAAATTATTGAAATGATTATTTGTAATTACTGCTGAAGTGCGATTAGCCCCATAATATATCGCATTTTGTCTTATGTTTGTAAATCGTGAGTTCGAAACGTTAAAACCATTCCCAGGAGCGGACATGGCATTGATTGCTCTGTAACAATCCCTAAGCAAAACGAATTCTAAGTTGTTCAAGGAATCAGCAAGTGTGATACCTTGCCAATCCTCGTTGGTGCCTAAAACATCTTTTGATCTGAAAATGATACTATCAGCTTCGGTACCAATGGCATTCAAATGTCCATCGGATACTACTATCCCACATAGTGACGGATTCAAATAAAAGTAATCTTCATTTCCTGTGTACGGTTGATCGTTCATATTGGGAACAAACAGAACTTCCACACCTGGTTCAATCGTCAAGGTTGCATCATTCTGAAGTACTACATCACCACTAATCAGATAGGGGCTTTGCGAAAGAGTCCAAATGCTGTCCAGTGTGATTGTGCCACCGGTGATATAGGTCGTATCCGGATAAACTGGCCGGCCCTGAGGCCAGGGCGCATCAAGGAATTCTGAATAATCAACCAGCCCAAGTGTATCATCATCAAAGTAATCGTGGATGAGGCTCACATCCTGTAGATCAGGTGATGCACTCATTTCAGCAGTTGCAGATACACCAAAATAATTGTTAAAGAGATTTATTGAATCACGCGTGAATAGATAGACAACTTCTGTCCCATAACTATTGATAAAATTGTTGTGAAACACATTTGATGTTTCGCTATCACCTTCAATATGGAATCGTCCATCCATCGTATTTCTTTGAATAGAAATACCTGGAGAATTATTCATCCATAATGACCAGAATCCACTGGCTAAATAGTTGTCATAAATTGATGGGGTACCGCCATCGATGAGAATGGGAAGCGTGGTGTTATAGATTTTGCTGTGCTCAACGATAACATCACTGTCCCCACCAACCATGACCTGGACAGCGCCTTGAATATCACAGTATGCTAAATGGGATCCTTGTTCAATACCAATTACACCCCACTTCCATTCAACTTGCTCTGTTGAATCAAGGTGAAAAAAGATGGAGTCAGTCTCTGTCCCCACCGCAATGATTTTACCAGAATTTTGAATGTATAATTCGGCAAGCTCTGGATAGCGACCCCCATTTTGATCGTCCCTTTCAGATGCAAATAATACTTCCACACCAGGTTGAATGGTCAAAGTCGCTCCATTGTCAACCAGCACATCCCCTGAAATAACATAAGGACTGAGCGCAAGCGTCCAGGTGGAATCCTGTGTGATGCTCCCACCAGTGATATATGTGGTATCTGGAAAAACCGGGCTACCGCCAGGCCAGGGAGCATTCAGGAATTGGGAGTAATCCACGGTTCCCAGGCTGTTGTTATCAAAATAATCTTGGATACCAGAAATGTTGCGCAACTCAGAACCAGCTGACATCTCTACTGTAGCTGCAGTTCCCCAATAATTATTTTTCAAGTTTATATCTACTGAGAAACCAGGATGAACATTCGCTTTAAGTGGGCTTAGTAGATTGTTGTATGCGGCGTTGACAATGGCATTATTTACAAAGAGTAAATCCTCATTATTTCCAGAAAAAGTATTTCTATGAATACTGATCAAGCTATTTGCCATTTCCTCCGAGGCTCCATGGCCAACATAAATACCTTGATTCCACCCAGAAATTTCAGAATCTAACAAATAGAATTCTTTGTGGTTGGGAACGAGCAGTATTGCCGCATTTTCAGCGTTTTCGTTGAGTATCTTTGAGTTCTGAATTCTTGTGTATTCACCGAAAATCTCAAAATTATACATGTAGTTAGAATTAATTAGGGTGCTGTGTTTGAACTCAAGTGAATCGTTTGAGGACACGTAATCACAGTTCTTTAGGTAACAATATTCAAAGAACAATTGTGACCCGACTAATTGTCCCCAATAACTATCCGGATTTTGATAGGGTTCAAACGTTATTGAATCTGTTTCAGTTCCTAACGCGTATAAATGGCTTGTAGCACCGATATTGATGTTTGGTTTGCTTTCCACATCAAAAAACAGACTTACTCCAGGTTCTATCGTTAGCGTAATATTGTCAGGGACTGTAATCTCACCCGTGACTATATACGGACTGCTAGCCCTCTCCCATATTTGTGAGACTGAAAGATTTGATTCTGGAATGATCGTAGCATTAAAAAGTATTCGACTAGAAATGGTTTCTGGATTACCCCAATCATCTTCAGGATCCACATACTGGAAATACATCCAATCACCGTGAGTGACCTGAAGCAGCCCATCGGTCGTTGCACTGGATTCATCCAGTTTGACAAAGCCCTGAAAGGTTTGGGTATCATTTCCCGTTTCAGTTAGAGTTACTGATTCTCCAGCGGTTTCAGTCTCGGACCTGACCAGGATATTTATCTGCTCAGCGGATGACGCATTTGCATCCCGATCGATGTCGGTGACCTGGAAGAAGATGCTGTCACCAGTATGGTAGGTGAACATTGCGTCTTCAAACTGGTTGTTTGAAATTAGAAATTCGGCTGAGTAGGTATTGCCTACTGGTTGGCCGTCAGGATATGGTGCATCAAGCCAATGGGAGTAGTTTACGGTTCCTTTTACCGGGTTATCAAAGCTATCATAGAAGATTGTCAGGTTTCGCGGGTTTTCACCTGAAAGAATTTCTGCGGTGCCTGATGTTCCCCAGTAGTTGAAGCGAACATCGATATCTTTATCGTCCTCGGCATAATTATTTATTGCAGAAATGCAGTGAAAATTATTTTCTGAAATGAAATGATCTGGGACATAGTCAAAATACAACTGTGCTTTATCATCATCCTGCGTGAAGACGGAGTTTGTGACTTCCAGGTAATTGGCCTGGGATGTGTATATGGTTCGATTTCGTGAATTCTGGAACGAACAAAAACCAATCTTGATGGAATCAGCATCAGCGTCAGCAAAGATTGCCTCACCACAATTTATGAACTGTGAATTTGTGACATAGATGTTTGCAGTGACTCCCCAAATACCAAACTGAGCATTATTTATCACACAATAGTCAAAATCTCCGAGGGAGCCAACATTAGCTGAATTTCCCCGAATGCCCTGCCAGGCACCCCCATCAGGATTTTCTTGATAAGGTAAAAAGTAAATAGAGTCATCCACTGTGCCAATGGCTGAAAGAAATCCGGAATGAACATCAAAAGTTCTATAACCATCAAAATAAATTTCAACCCCTGGTTCTATTGTGAGTGTGGCATTGATAATCACATCACCTTGAATCATGAACGGACTTTCAGCCAACGACCAGGTAGAATCCTCAGTAATCTGCCCCCCACTGATATATGTAGTATCTGGAAACACTGGGCTTCCCTCTGGCCAAGGAGTATCTAGGAAATGGGAGTAGTTCACGGTTCCCAGGCTGTTATCATCAAAATAATCATAGATTGTGGAGATATTACGGAGCTCAGATCCAGCGGACATTTCGCTAGTGGTTGCGGGTCCCCAATAATTCAATCTGGCTTCGATACCATAATCACCATAGTGATGGATTAAGGAGAAATCGTTAGATGCCTGCAATACATTGTTATAGCTAATGTCGAGTCCGCTATCGCCAGTACCGTAGGTCACGAAAGCTGGTGCATTGTCAGAGCACTCAAATTCATTGAAGCGAATTTGTAGAGCTCCGAAAAGGTTGTTGTAGTTGATCGAACTACTTACTGAATTACGGAATTGATTATGCTCAATGCGTATCGGTTCAAAAGTTGAATATCCAATCGCGTCACCGCAAACTATATCTTCAAAATTGTTTTCGAAACTACAGTGTTCGACAATTAGTGAATCTGAGCGACTGACCCAGAGACCATGTTTGGTGGCATTTTTTATTTGAACATACTTGAATATTCCAATCGTGGGATGTGAAGGATCATCCTGGAAGCGGATGTTTGCCCAACCTGAGCCTCCAACTTGATCATACTCATGAAAAATATCATCAAAGAGGATACTGTCTGTCTCAGTTCCAACAGCAGAGAGGGTACCTCTCACCCAAATTTCTGCTTGCCCAGCGTAAGAGGTTTCATAGTCCTCGTCTGTCCGATCAAATAGGACCTGCACCCCAGGTTCAATTGTAAGAGAACCACCTACTTCGATGTACAAATCACCAGTAAGCACATATGGGCTTCCTGGTAGAGACCATGTGCTATCCGTCGTGATCCCACCACCCGGGATAAAGGTGGTATCGGGTAAGGCCGTCTGATTTTCAAAAGCACCAATATCGGAATTCGACCCCAGAGGCATGGGTCGGTTCAAACCTGTAAGGTCCAGCCTGGGTGAAGATATTGTCTTGTTAAAGTACCCAACTGAACTCCTGCCTCTGGAAATACAAACAGAGCCAGCATTAATGGAAAAATTTTTATTCGCTGCATCAGCAAACAATGGGTCGGTATCCATTACAGTTGGAGACCAAAGCATTGTATCTGCAATCTCAACCCCGGATAAGGCTGGTAAACCACCTTCAATTATTGAGTTCAATGCAGTGAAAGACAGAGGTCCATCAGTATTATTTGTGAGATTGACATTACTTCCACCATTATCATAAATGATTGTATTCATGATAAGTGTTCTGGAATTGTCCCAGGCATCCAGACCAGCGCCATTTTGCGAAAAATTATTCGTCACAGTGGAATTTATAACCTGTGCATTGCTGCCATTAAATATTGAAATTCCACCCCCGCGATTCGCTGATTCATTCCCAATATTGTTATCATAAATGAGTGAATTCTCAATGACAGTTTTTCCCTGTCCAGTAGTTGTTTCGGCACAAATTCCACCGCCATCCCCAGCAGTATTGTCATGGATTTTGCACTGCTCGATATACACTTTGGAACTCCCACGTGAGTATATACCTGCCCCGCGGCTTGAAGTATTTCCCCATATATCACAGTTAACAATTCTAATCGAATCACTTGATTGTATGGCATATGCAGAAATGCCACCACCCCAATCACCAGCCTCATTGCTATGTATCACACTATTCTTGATACAGACATTACCAGATTCAATTATAACACCGCCTCCGGTAGGGTTGGAGCCAGGTTGGCTGGCCGAATTTCCAAAGATGTAGCAATTTTCTATTGAAGTGTTAGAATTGATTTTTAATCCGGCGCCCGTGTTGGCTAACCCATTGCGGATACTAATCCCCACAACCTTGGTTGAAACGCCAGTTACATTGATTACAGTGGTCAATTCACCACCATCAACAATTGTCCTTGAAATGTGGGTAGTGTCTCCAGTCATCAGAGTCAGTGACCCAAGGACAATAGACTTATAGTCAAAATTAATATTTTCCAAATAGGTTCCTGGATACACCAGTACGGTATCACCATCTGTAGATGCATCAATAGCGGACTGAATGGTACTGTACTCAGCAGGTACCAAACGGATGGCATCCTGACCCCATCCCCCTTCATGATACAGGGAATCAACCTCATCAGCTGATAGAGCGCGCCGGTAAAAACCGATGTCGTCAATTCTACCACCAAATTGACCTCCACCCGAGGATTGTTTACCGACCATGAGAGGTAAATCTGTATTTTGAGCCAGGATAGTTGTAGTCGTTGAAGCGTCCAGTTGACCATTCAAATAAAGAAGTAAGTTTTCCCCATCCTTGACATAAGTGATATGGCTCCATTGATTAATGGGTATATCTGAGTTGCTATATAATAGTGATGAGTTGGAACCATCGTAGATTGAGGATGATACTTTGTCATTCGTTCCATCAATCCCCAACATAAATGAAGGATTATCAGTTAACTCATCAGACCAACGATTAAGAATGAAATTCGAAGTTTCACGAAAGACAAATACTGATATTGTAAAATCCTCTAAATCATCGAACTGAGAATTTTGTTCGAATTCGATATATTGATTTGTGCCGTTGAACCTATAGGCTGATTCAGGTTGATCAAATCTATCTGCAATCAGGGTAGCAGCAACATCTACAGCATTGTTTCCATTCCCGCTTTCGTCAATGGCATTTCCATTAAATGGATAGTCTGCAATTAGTGTTGGATCAAATCCTCCTTCATGTGTGAGTTGAAGGATTTCCTCAATTGTGAGGGCTCGATCGTATATGCGGACATCATCAAGTTTTCCGTCTAAACAATAGTCGGCTGCTGTACTTCTATAATTCCCAAGTGTGTTTGAGTTCGACAATGTTTTAGGTGGAACTGTAGATGAGCTGGAGGCCTCTAATTGTCCATTGATATAGAGGTACATACCATCCGTTGAATCGTATATATAGCTCACATTTGTCCACTGATTCAATTCGATTGCATCGGATTCAATGAAGTGAAAGTTACTGCCTGAATCTCTAATCACCAGAGACAGGTTGTCAGCACTAGAGCCAGATAAATCGGGAGAATTGTAGGAAACAAAAATATAGGCTTCACCACCGGGATAAAATAGGTAGGCTGGATTGTTGGAGTTCAGGAACACCCAGAAATTGACTGAATGGGTTGCCTGGAATATACCCAGAGACGGAAAGGTGATGCGGTCATTTGCACCATCAAACTCCATGGAGCCTGATTCATTTCCAAAACGATCAGCAGATTCAAGTGCGTCAGAAATTGTCCCGTGTTGGGAGTCTCCGCCCACATCGATTGCATCACCATTAAGTGGAAAATGAGCTACCAGGCCATCCAGTGATTGAGCATAGCTTGCCACGGTCAATACGAGTAGAAGCAGGATCGTTCTCATCATTGCACCTCCACCATGGCAACCGTTGTTTCATTGATAGCTATCTCTTCCAACTGACTGTCAATCATACGACAATTCGCTCCGAACTCCAGCTTATGGAGACCTGTTGTTAATGTCTTAAAACTCAGGGTGGCAACCGTTCCTGTACCGCTCACACCAGCCGGGTCAGCTTGAGCCAGCCCAAGATTGATATCAATTCTGTCTATCTGTGTGCTATCTACAATTTTTACCAACTGACCTGCACCACTCAACATGAAATCAGAGCTCTCCTCCAAAATCTCCACGCTCATCAGTTCCAACTTGGTCTGATCATACTCGATGGAGGCCAGGAATGTCATGAGATCTGTCACCTCTTCTAAAACCAGAGATGTTTCAATGGTATCTCCAGCATGCGCGTGCTGATATTTAGGCGAAAGCATGAACCCTGGACCATCAACTGCATTCACAACAAATGAAAAGCTGGTATCGGCAATGGCTGCATTAACCCCAACATATCTGGCTTGAATCCCTATGGTGTGACTGCCCTCATCCAGAAATTTAAAGAATTTGAGGGTGTCCCTGGACCATGCTGACCATGCATCACTATCCAATTGTGATCGGAACTCCATGGTCGGCAGGTTGCCTGCCCATGTGATCAGCAGAGAATCGCTTGTTGAAGTCACTCCGGTCAACCCTACCCATAGTGAATCGAATGCAGGTGGGATATCAGGTGTACCCCCCTCCCATTCTGAGGAATCTGTTTGATTGTCTAGATCGGGTTCAGCAGGTGCGAGATCACATTCAAAAAAGGACATCACCATGATGCTTATGATGATTAACAAAATATTTGCACGATAAATTTTGCGATCGGTGTTAAGCGGCATGCCCACCCTCGTTTTCAGAATTTTATAATTATAAACTAAAATGCTATTTCAAGCAGATTTACTGTCCATATACCACCCACCAATCCAGCCTTCAGCAGGAATGCGCTTTCATGATCCTTCATGATGTCAAAGGCATCCAGCATGTCCTGTTTCTGGGTTGCCAGAAGATCAGGTTGAGTCAGATTCGAATTGTAAACTTTACTCTTTTCCTCATAGACAGTTTTACTCTCTACAAAGGTTCCATAGTCCTCAAAAGCCAGGTAGGCTGTTGCCAGGGTTGATGCCAGCAATAGAATTCCCTTCCCCTTATACCCCTGATACAATTGTCCACTACCTGGGAGCAGGGTTGAGAAAAGAATGGCCTTCTTTTTAGATTTCGGAATCAGTGACACAACTATTGGCAGGGATTGATCTGTCTCCAACGCAATGGTATTTGTGAATGTCTGAAATCCAGGTTTCTTGACACTCAACTCATACTCGCCGGTGGGATATGTAAATGACAAGAGTGGAATTTTGCCCACGAGAGATTTCCCAAGGAAGATCTTGCTGTTCTCAGGACTGCCCTCAACACTCAATTCACCAGTTTCCCGTATCAGGGGTAGCACAATTCTATTGTTGCGTCCTTCAACCAGCACCAGCGTCGTATCAAATGTTTTATGGTCATCCAGCTGGATGCTTATGTCGTAAGGCGTTTCAGCTTTAAGATCCTGCAAATCTACCGGTGCCAATCCCCTATCAGCGCCACCTAGGAACAGTCTTGCCCCAGCAGGCAATGTGGAAATCACCACACTGGCATCGGCTTTCTTTAGCGAACCAAACATGAGCTTGGCAGCCTCGCTAATACCTTCAGTCAAAAGCCTATCTATTTTCCCCGTAATATCAAAATTGGCCGTCTTAATAATTTCACCACTCTCAACGCTGATCATGCGCATGGAAATGGCAAACGTATCTCCCACACGACCCACCGTGGCACCCAGCATATACTGGACTCCCAGGAATTGCCCCATCTCCACAATACATTCATCTGAAGTACAGCCAGATAACTGGAACTTCTGCTCATCAAGAATCTCATCCATAGCCCCACGTTCCATGATTCTGAATGTACCATCTGCTACAGCCTTACTGCGGAATCTATCGGTAAGCGTTTTTACGGCGAACTGGTCCACACCAAAACCTTCGAATTCCATGACGGCCAGGGTTTGTTTCTGGTCCTGCATAGCGTGAAGATTGCTTAATGGAAGCAATAGGACGATAAATCCAAGAGCTAAAACCCAAAACATTGCTGGATGAAGCGAAGGTGTTCGCTTGATGCTGAGAGCTTGAATACTATGTGGTGGTACAAATTGTGTTGGTGTCATATTCATATACGAGTTCGTGATCTATGAGAATACTGCAGATCGACCTTTCATAATTGGTGAGCAACGGTAATTGATAGCCAGCAAGGGATTCCCCTTGCGTGAATGTGTTGATACTGCGATTTGATTGTGATGCTATTGTGGATGTTTCGTCCCCCATAGTAGGGGGCGATTGGCAGGGAGAATTGGAGATTTCAGTACTCAATGAATGAGAGTTGCTTGTAGCTTGTAATAAACCCAAGCAATTGCCACCAAGCATAACACTTAGCGAGATGCTAAACATCTCTAGCCGGTCAGGTAACCGTTTCCCATCCCACATCGTTTTTCTCCTCTTAAGGCAAATGTAACATGGGTAGATTTCAATTCAACCTTTAGATCGCTGATAAAGGCAACCTGTGCGATAAAACACCAATCCATTTTTCCCAACAAAACCCACACACAGCAGGAAAATCATCAATCACTCAACCCACCCCGTCTTCTATGAAAAAGAAAGTCAAGGAAAAAAGATATCCATGCCATCATATTTATAGATGGTTCCTTGACGGTGCGTCCTACCCCGTCCCTGTGAGTATTCCTGCCCTTTGTAAAGAACGATAAGTTTATGCTGATTGGCCTCTGGTCAACATTCCTTTTGGTTGCCTGTATGGTTTCAGTCATTTTTTGAATGACATCCCGAGTTCTTAAGTTGCTGATAAGTCATGTTGTCTCTGTGTGAGACACATTCATTCTT
>JAERTJ010000126.1 GCA_016844945.1 Fidelibacterota bacterium
ATCTAGAACGCAATCTGCAAAATGCGAAAGACCTGTTTCAGAGTAAGCTGAATGAGATTTTTGGTCAGAAGGGTGATGGTTGGGTTGAGAAAAGATTAGAGGAAATCTGCTCCATCAAACATGGGTTTGCATTTAAAAGCCAGTATTTTGCTAAATCTGGAAGCCATGTGGTATTGACTCCAGGTTCTTTTTATGAGAAAGGTGGCTTTAGAGACCAAGGCGAGAAAACGAAATTCTATACGGGGGATATTCCATCAGACTACGTATTGAATGAAGGAGATTTCCTTTTTGCCATGACTGAACAGGCTGTCGGTTTGCTAGGGAGTTCTTTGGTAGTTCCAAAATCGGGATATTACCTACATAACCAAAGACTTGGGCTAGTGCAAACCCTTGAAAATGTGAAGTGGGATAACAGCTTTTTCTCACATCTGTTTAACACGATGTCTTTTAGGCGAGCCGTTCAACTGACAGCAAGTGGTGTGAAAGTGAGACACACATCGCCTAAAAAGCTTGGGGCTATACAGGTATCATTTCCCGAAGATATTGATGAACAGAAAAGAATCTCTTCAAAATTGAATATGCTCGCTTCTCGAACCCAACGTGTGAAGAATAAATACAATGGTGAACTAATTGCTTTAGAGGAGCTAAAAAAATCTATTCTCCAAAAAGCTTTCAATGGTGAAATATGAACGAGACTGAAACCAGAGCCACTTACATCGACCCAGCTTTAAAAGAAGCAGGTTGGGGCATCGTTGAAGGCAGTAAAATCCGCATGGAGTTTCCCATCTCCAAAGGTCGTCTCATTGGTAACGGTAAGCGTAGTGCTCCAGACAAAGCCGACTATGTTCTCCAATATAAAAACCGCAATCTCGCAGTCATTGAAGCCAAATCTGATGAGAAATATTACACGGAGGGGGTAGGACAAGCGAAGGATTATGCTGAACGGCTTCACGTTCGTTTCACCTACAGCACCAACGGTATTCAAACCTATGCTATTGACCTCCAGAAAGGCTCTGAAGGAGATGTAACCTCTTACCCAACCCCTGATGAACTCTGGGAGATGACCTTCGGTGAAGAGGATTCTAAGGACAAAGAGGCAGGTGCATGGAGAGACAAACTTCACTCGGTTCCTTTTGAAACCAAGAGTGGCACTTGGCAACCACGCTACTATCAAGAAAATGCAATCACCAAAACACTTGAAGCCATCGCCAAAGGCAAGAACCGTATACTACTAACCCTTGCTACTGGAACTGGTAAAACTGCCATTGCCTTTCAGATTTCTTGGAAGTTATTTCACAGCAGATGGAATCTTCGCAGGGACGGAGAAAGAGTTCCCAGGATATTGTTCTTGGCTGACCGCAACATATTAGCAGACCAAGCATTCAATTCCTTTTCTGCATTTGATGAAGATGCCTTAGTCCGAATTACCCCAGCAGACATTCGCAAGAAGGGCAAAGTCCCCACCAATGGAAGTGTCTTCTTTACCATCTTCCAAACCTTCATGAGCGGGGATAACGATGAGTTCTATTTCGGTGAATACCCTGAAGATTACTTTGACCTCATCATTATTGATGAGTGTCATCGTGGTGGCGCCAATGATGAAAGCAACTGGCGTGGGATTATGGATTACTTCAGTCCTGCTGTTCAGCTTGGATTGACTGCCACACCTAAGCGTGACAAGAATATTGACACCTACCGATACTTCGGTGACCCCATCTATATCTATTCCCTGAAACAAGGCATCAATGATGGTTTTCTGACGCCCTTCAAAGTGAAGCAGATTCATACCACGATTGATGAATACATATATACATCTGATGACACAGTAGTTGAAGGCACCATTCAGGAAGGCAAAGCCTATACTGAATCTGAGATGAACCGAATTATTCAAATCAGAGAGCGTGAAGAATACCGTGTCACACTCTTCCTCGGTATGATGGAACAGAATCAGAAGAGCATCGTCTTTTGTGCTACACAGCTTCATGCGTTAGCAGTTCGGGATTTAATCAATCAGCATTCTGATAGCACAAATGCCAATTACTGCCAAAGGGTGACGGCAGATGAAGGTGGATTAGGTGAGCAGCACCTCCGTGATTTTCAGGATAACGAGAAATCAATTCCCACTATTTTGACCACCTCCCAAAAACTTTCTACGGGTGTGGATGCTCCTGAATTACGCAATATCATTCTTATGCGTCCTGTTAATTCCATGATTGAGTTTAAGCAAATCCTGGGGAGAGGAACACGACTGTATGACGGGAAGGATTACTTCACCTTATACGACTTTGTTGGAGCGCATAAACACTTCCTTGACCCCGAATGGGATGGCGAGCCAATGGAGCCAGAACCATGTGAGAAGTGCGGAGAGAATCCATGTGTCTGTAAGCCCTATGTATGCAAAATTTGTGGTGAGATGCCATGCATTTGCGAGAAGAAAGAGCCTGAACGTTGTGAAATGTGTGGGAAGGCTCCATGTGAGTGTGAAAAGAAGCCTAAACCCAAAATGGTGACTGTAAAACTTGCCGATGGTAAAGTCAGAGAGCTGGATAGCATGGTTCAGACATCATTTTGGTCACCTGATGGCAAGCCTATCTCATCTCAGGAGTTTTTGGAATCATTGTTTAGTTCATTACCTGAATTCTTCAAGAGCGAGGATGAACTGAGAGCCATTTGGAGCAAGCCTGATACACGAAAGAAGTTGCTCCAAAGATTAGAAGAACACGGTCACTCTCAGAGCCAACTGGAAGACCTCCAGCGCATGATTCATGCTGAGGATAGTGACCTCTACGATGTTTTAGCTTATGTGGCTTTCACAGTAAACCCAATCAAACGAGCTGACAGAGCTGAATATGTCAAATCCCATTTCAGCCAGTATGAATCCAAGCAAAGGGTGTTCATTGACTTTGTGTTGAAGCAATACATTGATTCTGGAGTGATGGAGCTGGATGATGAGAAGCTACCAGAACTTTTGACCTTGAAGTATCAGGCCATAGCAGATGCCAAGCATGAGTTGGGTGAGATTTCGTCCATCAGGGAGACTTTTATTGGGTTTCAGGAATATTTGTATAATAAAAATTCATAGGAGGAGATGGGCATGGCGAACAAGCAGACAGAAACGACAGGGGCAAAGCTGAAAACCTGTTTTGTAATTATGCCAATCTCTGATATGAAAGGTTATGATAACGGACATTTTACACGAGTATATAATGAACTTATCAAACCTGCGGTTAAAAGTGCCAATTATGACGTTTATAGAGCTGGTGATGACAAGCGTTGTAATTTCATCATGATAGATATTCTAAGAAACATACTTGATGCCGATATGGTAATCTGTGATTTGAGTGGTCACAACCCTAATGCGCTTTACGAGCTAGGGATAAGACATGCTTTCAATAAACCAGTAGTGCTCCTCAAGGACGATAAAACGGCAAGATTATTTGATACGGACGGTTTCCGATACGCTAGATACGACCATTCCCTTGGAGCTGATTTAGTAAAAAACAGCATAATTGAAATAAGAAATGCCGTTATTGAAACAGCCCAAGCTGTTCCTCGTGATGTAAATTCAATTGTTCAGCTTCTTGGAATACTTCCTGCTCAGAATATCAATCAATTTGAACTTTCCCAAGAATCCACAATTCTATATCACTACTTACAGGATATTGCAACACAATTGACTCATGTGCACGATGCTGTTAACCCTGAAACGGCCAAACACTGGCACGAATTTGACAAGCTCGTAACGCCACAGGGTAAGATTTTTCCTGTTGGTTGTCATCTTTACAAAGGGTCAGTCCTTATGGGAGAAATTACAACAGCATTCCCCAACGCAGTTATTTACGAAACGAGCGATGCTGAAACTGGTATTGCGGAGTTTCAAGAACTTGATGATGAAGATTATCGTGTTGAATTGATTTCGTCTCAATAGAATTGGAGCTAGGATGTCATTAAGCAATTTAAAACGAATTGAATTACGCAAGCAATGGGCTGATGAGGCTCGTGATTTTACACCATGGCTGTCTAGTGAAAAAGGACTCTCCATGCTGGGTGAATTACTCGGGATGGATTTAGAATTAGAAGATACTGAAGTAAGTGTCGGTAGCTACAGGGCTGATATTGTCGCCAAGGATATTCTGAGTGAGCAATACGTTGTGATTGAAAACCAATTAGAGCCAACCAATCATGACCACATTGGAAAGCTTTTTACTTATGCCGCTTCTTTTGGTGCTTCAACCCTTGTTTGGATTGCCCAGAAATTCAGGGAAGAACATCGCCAAGCAATTGACTGGTTCAACGATGTCACAGTGAAGGATGTAGATTTCTTTGGGATTGAAATAGAGCTACTTCAGATTGGGGATTCCCCATACGCTCCAAATTTCAAAATTGTTAGCAAACCGAATGAATGGACTCGTTCAATAAGGGCTTCAAAACAGAAATTGTCTAAATGGGATTCTATAAAACAACAATTTTGGTCAGAGTTCAATAATTACATTACTGAAAACAACGTCCCAATCAACAAACGCAAACCGCACATCGGTCATTGGTATGATGTGAGTATGGGCATAAGCACCGCAAACTTCACCTTTACTCTTCGGAGCAATAAAAAAGATATTGCCTGCGAACTTTACATCAATAGCACTGAAGCCAAGGAGATGTTTAATC
>JAERTJ010000127.1 GCA_016844945.1 Fidelibacterota bacterium
GTAATTATAGCCTCCATTAAGGTAAAACCCTTTTGGAGAAGGGACTTACTTTGATTTAGAATTGATATGTGGTTGTGAGTCTTCATTGGACGAATTATCTGATATAAGACTATGGGACCTATATTGCTCGGTTAACGATTAAATTTCCACAGTTATAAACCATCTTCTTCTACCCCAACCAAGAACCTTTGTTCAGCCCTTGTAAACAAAGAGTAAACTCGTGCCATAACGTGTGGTACAATTTGACTCGAGTTATCTTGATTTTCACAGAAAACAACAGCGAGCTTCCTACGCTCCGGCACATCTAAAACTATAAATCGGAGGTCTAACTTCGACCTCCGATTTATTATTTATATAACCAGATCAACTTTCAAACAGCTATTATCTCAAATCCTAGATCTAAAATAGTCGCCTACTCAATCAATCGGCTAGCATTTATTGTATTGTACCTGCAGGACCGTTATAATTATATGTAGTACCGTCCGCATCGTAGGTCAAGGTAGAGTCAGCACTGTTGTACGTCCAGCCATCAGGTTGCTCATCTAAAATCGAGTCAAGTACAGCTGTATCACCCATAGGGAAGGATCTCGACCCAGTCTTAACAAGCTTATTGGCAGCAAAAAGCTGTAAACCTGACTTGACATTTCCGATTACAGCTTCCTTGTTTTTGGTATGTGCTTCAGTTGTAATTGAGAAAAACTTAGGTACTGCCACTGCGGCTAGAATTCCAAGGATTACAATAACCATGATTAGTTCGATTAGTGTAAAACCTTTTGATGTGTTTGTTTTCATTTCATATCCTCCTGATACGTTTTTGTTTATCAATTTTAAAGTGTGTACTTTGTAAGGATCAGTGGTTGATTTACATCCCTGATTTTGAACATGGGGTGACTGGTCATGTCCAACTCCGGTGGATCACCACCCCAGCTGGCACCACCGACTGAATCAGGATCTACGGCGAATTCCCAACCAGCACCAAACGGAGATTTTGGAACGCCATCCTTGAATAAATCAGAAACAGTAATGATAACCGGACCAGCACCTCGGTCATAGGTAATAAGTGGGGTATCATCAAGTAAGGGTATATATGAATCATTACCTCCAGTTGACACCAATTGAGCAAGAGCACTTGTACCAATCCCATAGTGAGAAACCGATGTGTATTTATTTACAATGGCTGAACCAATGGTATTCATGGTTTCAAGCGCCTTATTGGCTTTGCCATTTTGCTGTGCATCCAGATAGGCTGGCACAGCAAAAGCTGCCAGTGTACCAATGATAGCCACAGTAACCACCAACTCCATCAGTGTGAACCCAGCTGTATTTCTCTTAAACATGTTAAAACTCCATTTCGTTGCTTCAAATCTCATGGCACTACCTAATGCAACTGACATGCCAAAAGATAACTCCCTGTATATCAGCCACTTACGTTTTTACAGATGATTAATGTGTATCATTTTGAAACAACTGCTTGTACCGTAATGCTACAGTTAAACCCTAGTATCCCACGACCAAAAAGAATTCTATCCAGATATAGCAACCAAGTGCAAAGAGTGAGATGGCAATGGTATAAAGCCAGGAAGGATACTGACGCTCCATAAATTGATAGCGAAAACCTTTTCGACCATTAGACGATTCCACAGTCTGGTTCTCCTGACTTCCATTTTCCTTTGCCATATCCGCTCCCAGTCTCGAATTATCTTCAGGTCATTCCAGTATCAAGCTATTGTACTGGCCTAACTCCTAACTCCTAACTCCTAACTCCTAACGCCTAACTCCTAACTTATTTAACCGCCCCATACATATTCCACATCGGCAGAAAAATACCCAGAGCCATGAACAGAAGCATACCACCCATGAATACAGTCATTAGCGGTTCTATAGCACCACTTAACCCTTCAATCTTCACATCAACTTCAGTATCATATTGAGCGGCTACATTCGCCATCATATCATCCATGGCACCTGACTTCTCACCCACCGAGATCATCTTAACGGTCATTTTTGGGAAATATGAACTTTTACCCAGAGCGGCTGCCAGGCTCACACCCTTCTCAACCTCTTCACGTGCATTGGCTATTTCTTTGCCAATAACCACATTCCCCACTGTTTTTTCAACAGTCTCCAATGCCCGGATGATTTGAATTCCACCTCGGCTTAAAGTCTCCAACATGTGAGCAAAACGAGCAATATTCGTTTTTAAAAAGATTTCCTTAAAAATGGGCAATCCCAATTTGAATTTATCGATACTATATCTGCCATTCTCTGTCTTGGCGAATGCTTTGAAGCCGAAAACTGCAGCTACACCTCCCACCAACAATGCTGGCCAGAAATTTATAAGAAAATCGCTAGCGGTTATCATGATCACTGTTGGGACTGGCAGATCCATCCCTTTCGACTCAAACATGGTAGAAAACTTTGGTACAATAAATATCATGGCTCCAATAAATGCCAACCCAAGTGCAGAGGTCACAATCATAGGATAACGCAATGCTGATTTCACATTACGAGTCACTTCCTGGTCATGTTTGATAAACGTGCCTAAACGTTCCAAAATCTGCTCCATCACACCGGCTGATTCACCTGCTCGTATCATATTTACATATAATAGTGAGAACACCCCAGGATAGGATTCCATGGCTTGCGAGAGTGATTTTCCGCCACTCACATCTCCGATCAATCCTTTTACTACAGAACGCATAGTTTCTGTCTCAGCTTGCTCTTCCAGTGCTTCCAGTGCACCGATGAGAGGAATTCCGGAGCGAAACATGATAGCTAGCTGGACAGTGAAATTCTCGATTTCATTGGGTTTAACTTTTTTCCCTCGTTTGAATATTGAGCCACCTTTCAGCGCCCCAGGTTTGTGTTCCTTCACTGAAAGGAGCATCTCACCCCGGTCGTCAGCCTGGGTAAAAACCTCGATTTTTGAGTCCGCAGTAACGATCCGCTCTTCTACAGTCCCAGAGTCACTCATGATGCGACAGGCAAACTCAGGCATTAGCATCATCCTTCCCGGGTTCCGAACTGCCTTCAGTAAAGTTTAAACCGTATTTCTTGATTTTCCTGTAGATCGCTGTTCGGGATATCTCCAATTTGGATGCAACCTGGCTGATATTTCCTCCGAGCTCTACAAGTGCATACTGAAGTGCATCTTTCTCAATTTCCCACAATGGACGTATTGAGACTTTCACATCTACCCCTTGATTGATCGATTTGGTAGCTTGTCCTTCAACCTGCTTTGCTAAGGTGCTTGCATCCAGTAATTTACCATCGGTTTGAAATACCCCTCGGGTGAGAAGGTTTTCCAGCTCTCTCACATTCCCAAATAAATCTAGCCCTGAAAGTCTGTCCAGTAGCTCCCACCCCACTCTTTGTACGGGTTGATCTTCACCCTTTAACAGCTTTTGAAGAAAAAATAGCACCAATAAATTTAGATCTGTGGGTCTGGCACGTAATGGCGGGAGTTCAAGGGGGATCACATTTAATCGATAGTGTAAATCCTCTCTGAATTGCCCCTGTTCAATTTGTTTAGTTAAGTTTCTGTGGGTTGCTGTGACTAACCGGATATTAACAGATTTCTCTTTCACACTACCCAGAGGTTGAATTTTGCCATCTTCTAGAACCCTCAGAAGCTTCACCTGTAGTTCTAAGGGCATATCTCCGATTTCATCCAGAAAGAGTGTGCCCTCATTGGCCATTTCAAATTTACCGGCTTTATTTTGAGAAGCACCAGTGAAGGCACCCTTCTCGTATCCAAAGAGTTCACTCTCAAGCAGATTTTCTGGTATGGCAGCACAATTTATACTGATAAAAGGTTTAGCTCGACGATCTGAGAGATCATGGATGGTTCGCGCAACCAGTTCCTTACCTGACCCACTCTCACCTCGAACAAGTACAGTATAATCACTGGCTGCAACTCGTGTTAACTGCTTATACACATCCAACATGGGTATTGAGTTGCCGACGAATTGCCCAAAGCCACCCGGTCTTAATAGTTTTTTTGAAATTTTACTTCCCAGGCTCCTGGAAAATTCCAGATATTTTTCTAATTGTCCCATGAGGGTGTCCAGGGAGTCTTCAATATTGTTGAGTCTGAGGATACCGAATAATCTGGAGCTCTCTCCGATAATTCGGACATTAAAATCATCCTGGGCGCTAAAAAGAATTATGGACTGATGGGGATGGAGACGACGGAGGTCCTTCACCCAGATATGATGCTCATCTGCAAAAGCGGCGCATGAGATAAAGATGGCAGAATAGGTGTTAATACTGGAATAATTAAAGAGGGAAACCCAGTCGCTGGTTTTTGTGATATTTCCGTATTTTTTTACATGCTTGAGGAGGGCTTTTTCAGGAAGGGGATCAGAGCGCCTTCTGGGTGTTAATATGAGAAAGTCGTGAGTCATTGAAACCTATAGGGTAACTCGCATTATTTCTTCAATTGAGGTCTGTCCACGCAGCACATACTCCCTAGCGGCTTGATTGAGTGAGTACATGCCACCAGCTTCCGCTGCTTCTTGAATTTCTCCGGCATCAGCCCCTTTGATGATCAAATCCTTAATTGCTTGATTGGGAATGAGGAGCTCAAAGACACCTGTCCGCCCGACGTATCCTGAGTTTCTGCAGTGAATACAGCCCACAGGCTCATGGAGGCTGGTGTAGTCCGGCCACTCGTCAACTTTAACAATTTTTTTTATCTCATCTGTTTTTTCTACCATTTTTTTACAGCGAGGACACAACAGTCTCAATAAGCGTTGCGCCAGAACAGCTCGTACTGTGGAGCTGACCAGGTAAGTGTCCACACCCATATCCATTAAGCGGGTAAAAGTTGAAGCTGCATCATTGGTGTGCAATGTTGAGAAGACCAGGTGACCGGTTAAGGCAGCTCGAATTGCCAGTTCAATAGTGTCCACGTCTCGCATCTCACCAACCAGAATGACATCCGGGTCTTGACGCATCATCGTTCTTAGAGCGGAAGTGAAGGTGAGTCCGGCTTTGACGTTGACCTGGGATTGATTAATATTTTCAAGTGAATATTCAATAGGGTCTTCCACAGTCATAATATTCACAGCAACCGAATTCAGTGTATTCAGGGTCGCGTAAAGGGTTGTGGTTTTTCCGCTACCTGTGGGACCAGTTACAAGCAGAATTCCATTACTGGTCTTGATTGTCTTGCGCCATTGATTAAGAATTTCACCTTCAAAACCCAGTTTATGGAGGTCAATTTTGCCCTTGGCTTCATCGAGAATACGCATGACAACCTTTTCCCCATTAGGCGTTGGAAAGGTTGAACAACGCAAATCCACTTCAACATTCTTTAGCGAGAAATGAAAACGACCATCCTGGGGTCGTCTGTTCTCGGCAATATCCATATCTGCCAATATCTTGATTCTGGATATCATGGGTGAAACAGATTCAGAAGGGATTGAATAGTATTGTTGTAGCACTCCATCCACGCGATAGCGAATCCGAGCATCATTTTTTCGAGGCTCAATGTGGATATCACTGGCTCCCATATTCACCGCTTCGAAAAGCAGCATATCCACAACCTGAATAATTTCTGCATCTTCATGAATCTCACGGGACACAACCCGGACATCATCCCCAGCGGCTTGACTCTGAGCCAGGGAAGTTGTGGAGCGATAATAGAGATCAATGGATCGTTCAATATCCATTTCAATGGATAGTACCAGCATGATTTCCATGCCTGTATCTCGGGTTAGCTGATCGATAACATCGATATTCATGGGATCAGCTGTAGCAATGGTGAGTGTATTCTCGATCAGGAATAGTGGGATAATTGAGTATTCTCTGGCAAAATCCTCACTGACCACCATGAGTGCTTCATCTTGAATATTGTATTTGGTTATATCCAGGCTGGGGAGCATTAAGTGATCCCCAAGGACTTTTAGCAAATCCCGTTCTGCCACAAGCCCCATGGATACAACGGCTTTGCCCAGCACCAGGTTATTTTCTTTTTGGTAGGCGAGTGCTTCGTTTAGCTGAGCATCGTTGATCAAGCCTGATTCAAGGAGTAGTTGTCCGATTTGTTTTTTTTCAGCAGCCATAGTAATTATCTATGCAACGATGAACATTCCCAAATACCAATCAATGATATTCCACCCCCAAAGTAGCCCGAGCCAAATGCCAATACAGATAAAAGGACCAAATGGTACCTGTTGCTTGCGGCTAATTACCTTGGTGGGAATTAAAACTGTGAACAGTGCAGTGGCGGAAAGGAAAGCTAGAAACATAGATACAATACCAACCTCCCAACCAAGGACCCAACCTGCCATGGCGGCAAATTTTACATCACCAAACCCCATAGCTTCTTTTTTGAATGCCTTCTCACCAAAATAGCGAATCGCCCAGAAGATGATACCCAAACCCAGGAAACCATAGATCTGAGAGGAAAACATTTGACCATCGCCACCGATCCAGATGTAGAATCCTGGTAAGAGGCCAATAATAATCATAGAGTCTGGAATGATCATGTGGTCGATATCGATAAATGCAATAGCAATCAATAGTGCCCCAAAAAGGGCGAACACGGGCAGATCCCAGCTGAGTCCGAACTTTAGATAGGTCACATAGAAAACGATCCCCGTCAAAGCTTCCACCATGGGATAGCGACCTGCAATGCTGGTTTTACAGGATGAACATTTCCCCTTTAAGAAAAGATAGCTTACCAGTGGTATATTCTCATATGGCTTGATCTGATGATCACATTTGGGGCAATGCGAGGGAGGGAAAGCCAAAGACTCGCCCCTGGGGAACCGATAGATAACAACATTGAGAAAACTCCCAATGATGAGTCCAAAAAGGATTACGAAAAATGTAATCATAAAATTTGTTTAGAGTAAAGCTTCCAATTCGGCTGGGAACGTCTGATAATTCAGAGGTTTCACCAGATAAAGCTCGGCACCACTCTGCGTACCGACCTCCCGATCTCTGTCCCCGTCCTTGGCAGAAACAATGATCACAGGGATGTCCCTGAACTGCTCATCGAACTTTAACAATCGACACACCTGGTAACCATTCATTCCTGGAAGCATGAGATCTAGCATGATGAGGTCTGGTTTGACTTCTCGCGCTTTTGATAAGCCTGAGATACCATCATAAGCCTCAAATACTTCATACCCAAGGCTCTCCAGGAGGCGTTTTACAGGTTCAATAAAAAAGCGTTCATCATCAACTATTAGAATACGTTTGCCAGCCATATGTTATCCTCTTACGATTCGCTCTCATCCTCCAGGAGATTTATCTCCTGTGTAGCTTCACGCTGCTCGGTGGATGAGATCATTAATTTCAAGTCCGTCGGGTGATCAGCAAAATCTATAGCAGTGAATTCGCTAATCTTTTTTTCCTTATACAGTTTATACAGAGCTTGATCAAATAGCTGCATACTTTCAGATGCACCTGAACGTAATGCCTGTGGGATCAAGTCAATGCTTCCTTTTTGTATCAAATCTTTTATGCGTGCCGAGGATATCAAAATTTCCAGGGCTGCTGTTAACTTCCCATTCTCCATGGGGACCAGACGTTGCGCAACAATTGCCAATAAATTCTGACTCAATTGCATTTGAGCCAAATCCTGTTCTGGTCTATCGTAAAAGCTAAGGATTCTATCAAGGGTTTGCGAAGCATTTGTGGCATGAAGCGTACTGAAAACGAGATGACCTGTTTCAGAAAAATTCAAGGCTGATTCCATTGCTTCGCGGTCTCGAATTTCCCCCACGAGGAGAACTGAAGGTGCTTCGCGGAGAGCTGATTTTAACGCTTTTGTAAAAGAATGTGTATCGTGCCCGATTTCTCGCTGGTTAACCAGACTCTTTTTATGGGGGTGTAAAAATTCTATGGGGTCTTCCAGTGTCAATATATGACCAGATTTATTGGCATTTCGATGGTCAATCATGGCGGCAAGAGTCGTAGATTTTCCTGAGCCTGTAGAACCTACGACCAGAACCAAGCCCCTGTCCTTTAAAGCTAATTCACTTAAAATGGGAGGTAAATCCAGTTCGGATAAGGTTCTTATCTCAGAGATAATCTGTCTGACGACGAAACTATCAGTACCTCTCTGGCGGAAAAAGTTGACTCTGAAACGACCAACACCTGCCAGACTAAGCGTATAGTCCAACTCCTTGTTGGTTTGATATTCGACGAGTTGTTCTTCGTTGAGCATCTCGGTTTTAAGAGCAGAAAGGTTTTCAGCCGTGAGTTTTTCCTTTTCGATGGGATACACTGTTCCAGAAATTTTGACCATGGGGAATGCTCCCACAGAGACAAAAAGATCAGATGCATCCGCCTCAGCCATAACAGACAGCAAATCCTGGAGTGAATACATCGTCTAGCCCCCCACCAGTTTTTCCAGGTCTTCAGGAAAGGCAGCAACTTGTTTAGCTGACGTAAGATCAACCAGGTTGTTTTTAACCAGTGATGCCAAAGACTGCTCCAGAGTCATCATTCCGTGTTCAGCCCCCATTTGTAAGATAGATCTCAATTGGAATGTTTTTGCTTCTCTAATCAGGTTGCCCACAGCCGGAGTACCTGTCAAGACTTCAAAAGCGGCTACTCGTCCTCCATCTTTTTTCTTTAGTAGCATTTGAGACAGAATAGTCACAATGGTATCACTAATCATAACGCGTATTTGGTCTTGCTGATTTGCAGGGAATTGATCGATAATTCGATCCAGGGTTTTTGTTGTATTAACCGTGTGGAGTGTTCCAAAAACCAGGTGCCCTGTTTCTGCAGCCGTGACAGCCAACGCTGTGGTTTCAGGATCTCTCATCTCCCCCACTACAATGACATCTGGATCTTCCCTCAGTGCACTGCGAAGAGCCTGTGCAAATCCATGTGTGGTTGTGCCCACTTCACGTTGAGTTATGAGGGACTGTTGACTGGTATGGGTGAACTCCACAGGATCTTCAATGGTAATAATATGTCGTTTGCGGGTGCGGTTGATATAGTCAATGATCGTATTAAGGGTTGTAGATTTACCACTACCTGTAGGCCCTGTGACAAGAAAAAGTCCCTTGTCCATATGCGCCATGTCTTTCAACTGTTCTGGAAGTCCCAGGTCCTCAAAGGAAAAAACTTTCTCATTTATGGCTCTAAGGACGGCAGAATCACCATGAATGCTCTTGAAAACATTTACCCGGAAACGTCCAATCCCCTTAAAATCCGCCGCAAAATCCAGCTCCATATCTTCTTCGAAGGTTTTGCGCTGAATCTCGGTCATAATACCGTAGATAAGGATATGCAAATCTTCAGGAAGCATCTCTGGTAAATCGGTTTTACGTATCTCCCCATCCACGCGTACAATAGGTCTGGAGAATGGATGTAAATGTAAATCTGAAGCACCTGAGCTTCGCATAAACATTAATAAGTCCAGTATTTCCAATTCCATAGCCATATTCTTTATTGACTCACGATGTTAGGGGTGATAAAAATAAGTAGCTCTCGTTGTTCTGTCGACGTTCTGGTATGGGTAAAAAACCTCTTCAAAAATGGAATACTACCAATGATTGGTGGTGTTGTCGTCGATTCGTTCACCTGATCAAATATCAATCCACCGATAAGCAGCGTCTCACCGTTTCCTACCATAACTTTGGTCGTTGTGGAGCGATCAGATACAATGGGTCTGTCTGAATTTGGACCTGCGAAACCCACCAATGCCTGAACCGTAGCTGTTAGATTCAAACTTACATATCGTTCTTCATTGATACGTGGGGTAACGCTGAGGGAAACATTAATTTCCACATCCTCAAATGTATAAGAGGTTCCTTCGCCCACTATTGTTTCCTGTGGAATCACTACGGGATAACTGGTTCCAATACCAATATCTGCTGTTGTGTTTTCAAATGTGGTGACCTGAGGTTCCTGGAGTAGTTTTGTATCTGCATCAGACCCCATAATTTCAATCAAGGAAGAGAACATGGGGAGTGTGAGTGTCGCCAATCTCAACTGATTGCCGCTGTTGAGTAGAGTGGTTCCTATTTCCAGGAGGTTTTCTGCTGCACTGGCATCACCTTCAATGGATGGACCGGTAAGACTTGTCCGCAGATCCCAATTAATACCCAGACGTTCTTCTAGACTCAGTTTAGTTTCAATAAATTTTACAGCAATATTGATCTGAGGTATCTTCTTATCCAATTCCTTAATGATGGCTTCAATCCGGTCAAAATTCTGAGCAAGATCTGTAACAACAAGATGATCGAATACCCCACCAGCACCAGAAGCACCACCACCAGCACCACCGCCTGCAGCTGCACCACCACCAGCTGGAGCGCCTCCCCCCCCTAAAGCAGCGGCTGCTCCGCCAAGACCTCCACCTCCGCCAGCAGCATCTCCTCCACCCCCGGCACCACCTGCGGCGCCACCTGAAGCTCCTGCCATGACTGGTGAAAATAATTGAATGGATCCTTTCTCACTTAACACGCTCCCTAACGCGGATGAAATGGCACTGGCATCCACATAATCCATTTTATAGACCCGAGTCTCCAGCTCTCCTACCATTTCCTCATCCTGAGGTTTTACTACAACAATATTGCCCTGTTGAAACCAATCAAAACCATTGACTTTTAGAATAGCATCAAGGGCTGCCCACAGGTCTACATCTTTAAGTGAGACCGTGACTTCACCCTCAACATCCGGTCCAGCCAGGATATTGATGTGATGCTGAGCCGATAAAAGTCGAAGGATATCTATCAAGTCAGCAGACTTGAAGTTCATGCTGATTGCACCGGGTAAATCCGCGCGACGGTTGGTTCGCCGGGGTGCTTTCCGTTCCCGAACTTCAGGCCAGGAGACCAATAGAAGATCGTCACCTAACCATTGGGTTGTGTATTGAGGAATTTTTGAAAAAAGCATCTCAACAATGACCTCATTGTCATCATGGGGATTTTTTTTCACTGATAATCTCATGAGCGGTGAAACATTCGTTGTTCGGGTAAAGTTGTCCTGTGCCAGGTGGGTTTTGGGGAATGTTAACGTAATTTTTGGTGGTGATTGACCGACACTCTCTTGAAAATCTACACGATTTGAAAGTGAAATTTCAAGACCAGCCTCACCATTTGCGACAAATGTTGAAACCCAGTTCAAGACAGTTTTGGGTGCAGCAGAAAGGTTCAGTGCACTAAAAAGGAGAGTGAGGAAAATGTAGGAACGATAACTTCTATTCATTCATGTTGACCTTTACGATACTGGTTCCCTTTCTCAGGATAATATGATCAAAAGCGATTTTGGTGATCTGATAACCAGAGACCCTGTCACCCTCCTCCAATATATCACCATTAATCAATGCCATCCCAATACTTCCATTCCATGAAATTCCTGAAAGTGTTAAACTGGGTCTTTCATCCCCTTCCAGGCTCCCGAATAGAGAACCGAGGATTCCCCCGCCCAGAGCATCTGTGGTTTCAGCTTCTGCATAAAAGAATGGATCTGATACCCAACCACCGTCCCATTTCAAATTTTTCAGCGGTACAGCAGTTCTAAATTTTGATGCGTCTCGAGCAGATAGAGGAGCAGATGAGCTACTCTTATTCAACCCAAAAAGATTTTCTACATCTCCGTCACCTGAACCAATAATACCTGCATCATATAGACCATAGACCATGAGAGACAGGAGAACTGCCAGGAGGATTGCTGAGCGAGCATTAAATTGTTTGAACAATCTGCTATGCCCCCTCTATAAAAATGTAAGTGTACAAATTTAACTCGCAGGTCAGCATACCGCCGTGCTCCATTTCAGTTTCTAACTTGATGTTGGCGATATTTACACGAGTTTCCATCTTCATCAAATCATCCAGAAAAGCTCCGATGGTAAGATAATCTCCATAGAAATTCAGCTGGACGGGATAGCATTCCACATGATTCCGAGGAATTTTTAATTCAGTGTACAGGGCAGGATAGATATCGTTCAGAGAAGGTGTCAAGCCCGTGATCTGCAATTTATGTTGCTCGGAGATCTGACGAATTTGTTCTAGAACAGTTGCATAGCCAACATTATCAGGAATGGTAGCTTTGAGGGTATCAAAGGCCTCTACCTTTTCATTAAACCTGACTTTAAAATCATCATAGCTTTCGGAAACCATGGCTAGCTCGTTAAATTTGCCATTGATTTCATCCAACTCAATTTCCAATTCTGAAATCGCTGAGCCAGCAATTGCAATGGTATAGTAAAACCACCCGACCGTTGAAAGAAGGAGCATTGTGATTGTCCCAAAAAAGATATTCCTACTCATCTTACCCCCACACCCATCTCGAGGGTGAAAATTAAACGAGTGTCATCTGAACTGGGATTCCCCTGAACTTCTCTATTAATTGAGGTGAACATGTTTAAGCTTTCAAGCCGCATGATAAAATTAGTCAGCTGAATATCTGCGATTCCCGCATGGGCATGAACAAAACCACTGAGGGCAACCCTGTCGACATGAGCTTCCTGTTTGATTACAGAGCCATCATCTTTTGAACTACCGGGTCTAAAAATCAGGGACGTTACTTTAATATTATCTGGAATCTCTGATGAGATGAGTCGCAACAACTTAATCTGATTTTCTGAATTGATGCGATCGTTGGCTAAATACCCCCAATAGTCACTCAAATATCCAAGATCATCCATCATGACAAAATATTCTTGAGATTGTTCAGAGAGGCGCATCCATTGCTTATTCATGTTGGCTACACTCTCTTCCATTACCCCTTTCTCCATGGAAGATAAATACCCCAGCAATAGATAAATTGGTAATAGAATGACAGAAAGGAACATAGCGAGTTTATTAAAAACCTTAAACTGGAAATGTTGTTTTCGTTGGGGAGGGAGAAGATTGATTCCTGCAGACTCTTTGAGAGCCAATCCAAAATTCGTAACGAACTTAGGGATGAGCTGATAATCCAGTTGCAAGTCATCGCTAAATTCAAAGTCACCTTGCCTCAGAGGATTTAAATGCTCAGTGGTCCGCTCGAGCTGAGTGGCAAATGTTTCAACAAGATTGGGGATGGCAGCTCCAGGTCCAGTGAGATAAATTTCCTGACATTCGACATCTGCAACCTGTTTTCGGAAATAATCCAGTGATCGATTAATTTCATTGGTCATCCTCTCAATGACCGGCCTCAGAAAAATGGATATTTTGTAGAGACTAATTCCATTTTCTGGAATTTCATCATCCTTGTTCAAGGGGTTCCCATAGCGCATGAGGTAGTCGATTGCCATATCCTCAGTGATATTGACTGCGTCATTTCCCACCATCACTCGTTGAACCAATGCTTTCTGGTAATCTTTTATACCAACTGCCATCTCGCGATTGAATTCCATGCGACCTGATTTCACCATGGTGATTGTCGTTTCATTGCTATTCATATGTACAATGGCAATACACCCTCTCAGGCGGTCAGGATAACAGTGTTGAAATATCTGCCAGTCTAAAAATGGAATTGTAGTGACATTCTGGAGCTCAAATTTCCTCTTTTTAAAGAGATCTGATAGATAGGTGATGGTTTCATTATTGCCCACTCCAATAATGATATTCTTTTTGAGCTCCCCTTTTTCGGCATCCAAAATTTTATGGTCAATATTGACATTTTCACTGCTGAAGGGCAGGTTCTTTTTGGCTGTCCACGTGATGAGCTCGTTTATTTCTTTACCCTTAACAGGTGGCGCTTTGAAAACCTTGGTGTGAGTCTCTATATGGGAAGAGTACATCCGGAACATTGTATCCTTCTTCCATAACTTTGGATCGAAGGTATCCAGTATGTGAGCCAATAGGTCATCACGATGGGTGATTTTTTTATCCTCAAACTCAAAGGGAAGGGGATATTCCTCCATGCTTTCGATAACATTGCGTGCCCCAGCCGAGACCATCTTCAGAACGCGAATAGAGTTTGTCGTACACTGAATTGTAATCTTTTTGCGAATGCCAAATGCCCAGTTACTAAACTCATAGAGTAAATCGACCATTTTATTGGGTGGTTTAACATCCTGATGTAGCTCAAAATGATCTGGATTTATGAGTGCAACGCTTGCTTCAGCTTCATCATCAAACTCGGGAGGAATATCACTTACATCCTCCTCTAGTGGTTCTGGGATGCTCTCTTGGCCAGGTTCTTCAAAGCTCTCTGGTTCCACCAGCTTAGCTGCATTTCCCTGGGGCACATCACTAGTAACCTCAGACGTGGCAGGCGCTTCTTCTACCGGTTTTTCAGGTTGTTTTGAAACCAGATTCCCAAGTTTAGCTCTTATTTCATCAGAGGATACAGGTGCTGACTTTTCGGGTTGTGGAGGTGGTTCATCAATGATAGTATCTGGAACAATACTGGTACTTATGGCAGGTGGTTGCTCAGTCTTTACCGGGGGTGAATCTACTTGATCGTCAGATGAGTTTGCATCCAGGGTCCCACTGGCGTTTCCTTCAGTGGTGGATTTTCCTGTCTGCTGAGATCTGAGTAGATCCAGCAGTCGGTTGGTAGCCGCCGAGTCTTTTTCGTCAGCCGGCATAGCTATTATCGTCGCTGTTGATGCGATTCAAAACTGCCGCACCATCAACGGATTGTTTATTGTAGACCAGCATATCCACGATTAAGTGGTGACACATATTCACGATTTTACGTGGGTATCCTCCTGTATGCTGATAAATCATTTCCTTTGCTTCCTGGGAAAACAGAGGCTCATCACCTTCATACCCAGCTTCAGCAATACGATAATCAACAAATGCAATTGTGTCTTCACGATCCAAGGGGGGGATCGTAGCTCCGAAGGCTATTCTATCTTTGAAATTTTCATGGGAAGCCACAACTTCTTTAAACTCCGGCTGGGCAAAAATCACAACCTGAATTAATTTGCGGCTATTGGTCTCAAAGTTGAGCAATGTTCGGATAACTTCAATTTGCTCTGTCCCCATCTTTTGACCCTCATCAATAATGAGAACAATCTGCTTTCCCTTTTTGATTGCTGTATCAATTAAAAAGTTTTCCAGCTGGTTCAACATTTCTGATTGGTAGAGGGAACTGCCTCTCAATCCAAACAAGCGTTTCAGGTATACCAGGAATTCCCGGGTATTTTCCCAGGTCGGATCCATGATGAGATAAAATTGAAAATCTTTACCGAAATCGATGAAGCGACTGAGAAGCAGGCGTGACAAGGTTGTCTTCCCGGTACCAATCCCTCCCATAATCACTGAAAGTCCACGATTGAGCCGCAGAGCAATTTCCAGACGATTCAAAATTTCACCATGCGCTTTTGACTCAAAAAAGAACTCAGGGTCTGGGGTCATTGAGAATGGTTCTCTTTTCAATCCGATTAACTCGTAATAGCGCATATTCTATATTATCCGATCGTTACATTCGTTGTACTGGCTGCGAGCAAAAGAGACCTCTAAAACGGCTTCACTCCTATCTTCGGCAAATTCTGATTAACTTAAACATAAAAATAGCTTAATGCCAGTATGATACATCGTGTTACACCGCTTCATTAATGTGCCTTATGAGGAGTTAATTGTAAAAAATGAGCCTCGTAAAAACGAGGCTCGAGAGGATGCATGAGGATCTTTTTATTGAGACGTTTACTTAAATATGCTGAGTCACCCTCATCCTGCTTTAAGGGATTTAGTTTTTTGGAGGACAGTAGGATAACTGATCTCCAACTTTTCAGCGAGTTTAGTTTTCTGATACCCTACCTGTTTAAATAGATATTCGATTATTTCCTTCTCAAATTGTTCATTGGCTTGAGACCATGAAAGGGATAACAACCCATTTACATAAGAGATGAGTGCAACCATATCACGCTTGACATAGGTCTGGGGAAGTACTGCCGGTATACTCTCAAAGTTATAACCTTGTTGACTTAAGCGACGCTTAATCGCATAATACGTGCTAGTTTTTAACTCCAATTTTGCAGGCAGTTCTGAAATCCCGACACCAGATTCCAGATGTTTTTGCAGGAGGAGAAATTGGAACAGGTCATTTATTTGTTTCCAGGTCTGCCCCAATGCAAAGGCAAAAGTTTTGGATTTGTCTGTTCCAATTGATTCTGGGAGACTATATCCAGCTTTAGGTCTATTTTCAAATCGTTCTACAACTTCTAGACGCTCACCCGTCAGACTAAAACCATATTCAGCCATCTTGAGTGCGGCCTGAGAACCAATTTGATAATAGTGTGTTGCCAGCTCAGGCTGCTGCAGCTTATCACGATGCATATCACCCATGAACAGGCCTTCATCAGGAATCCGGGACAGGATGTCATACTTTTGACTATGGGCCAGCGCTTCACTTAAATACTTACTTGCAGCATCAAACTCATCAGCATCATAATAAGTGAGTGTTAAATTCTCCAACACGGTTGCCATCAGATATTTACTTAGCAAGCCCTGTCGAAGGTCATGGTAAATTTCGCGGGCTTCTAGAAAGCTCCCTCGACTATATACTAAGTATCCATAAGAATTTTTAAACTGCTCGACCATGAAGGGATAATCATATTGACTTCCTAAATCCATTGCACGCATCAATAATTCGTCTGCTTCCTTGAATTCTTCTTGCCCTCTATGGTAGGTCGCCAATCTTCTAATGGCTACTAGTTCCATAATGTGCATATTATGACGATAGAAATACTTAATCCAAGATTGTGCTTCAGCTATAGAGCTCCCTGTACCCTTTTGCAACTCGTGGGCGGACAATTGATAGTCTACCACTGCGTTTAGCGTTTTGGACTCAGCAAGTCGTTTGGCAGACCTATATAGGCTCAGTCCATTGAAAGATTCCCCAAATTTTTCTAAGAACACTCCTCGTTCATATTGTACATACGCTAAAACCTCATCTCTAACTGGAAAGCCCAACTCGGCATTACGGGTCTCCGCAAGGAGCAATGCCTCATCCAGCGTCATTTTTGAGCCGATGAGATTTCCCTCAAGGCTCAGGGTTTTTCCTTTTCCAGCTGTATAGAGCGATTTTTGCCCCAGATCTGGTAATTGAGTATAATCCCCCGATAAGAATATATTGCGAGCATCACTGATGCTTACTAAGCCTAAACGGCTAATAAATTCCAGCCATTCATTTGTCTTTTTCTCTGGAACTAAAGACTTATGCATTCTATATCCTTAAATTGCTCATTTCAATGTAGTTATTTTTGATGATTAAATTAACCATTTTCACCACCTTCTCCGCCAATTGCGAATTTTGTTGTGGAAATGAGCGTAACTGAACCATGTTTTAGGGTTTCAATTTCAGTTGTAGAAATGACCCCAGTTCCTGAAAATTCAACTTCATCCCCATTGGCATCAATGTATATCACATCCTCAGCATCTATGAGGGTCACCGTAGTGAGCGTCTCAAAGGTAATCACCAGTTTAGCTTGAACATCAACTTCAATGGGTTCTTCTGACAGATTATCAATCCAGGTCTCAGGAGGAAGTGTCTCTCCACCATCAGCTGCGTATACAGCTGTATCTGCTTCTAAGCCATAGACTGTACCAGCGGATACTTCTTCATCAATGATAAGAAGACCATCTGTCTGTTTTGCTAAGCTATTTGGATTTACCAGGAAGGGGGCACGATTATCTTGTACGACTCGGCCCTTATACAGGGTTTGTGTATCATTTGTATCCTGGGGACTTTCACACGCGACTAATAAAAACAGCACCAATAAAACACTTACAAAAACTCTCATCTCTCTCTCCTCTTTTTGTGTATCCTCACCGCCAATATAAAAAAAGAATTCAAGAAGTGTATTATTTTTTATAATATATAAATATTTTTATTGACCAGCTTGATGTGGATGAATAGATTTTAACTGCATATGAAGTCAACCATTTCATTTCGAATCCAACAAAACCGCTCCTAAGTTAGGAATCCATTCATCGTGCGTACACTCAACTCCCACAAGCAACATCTACCCCCACAATCTACCTTCAGATTGGGACAGGAAATGCCTATTATGAAAAACAAGAAGATTTATGGTCTGGTCACGAGTATCGTAGATGGGAATACATTTGAGATCAGTGTCCAGGATGAGAATGATGAAAATGGTGTTGAGAAGCATACTGAAAAGATTCGCATTCATGGGATGGATAAGCCTGCAGTTTCAACACTTTCTGGGATTCTCGCCAAACTGGAGCTGGAGAAAAAAATCGTTGGCCGGAAACTTGAATGTGAAATCATCAACCGGGATGATGCAGATCAACTCGTTGCCGTTGTCCCCCACAAATACCTCAAGTCACCTTTTTCGTTTGATCCCAATCAAGATAACTAACTACGATTTATTTTACATAAGATAGTTATTTTCGTTTTTTATTTTTGTTTTAACTTGATGAGTGGCCGAATCAGAATTACTAGAAATCTTAACTGATAAATCAATTGAATCTGAAAAGCAACTCCAAGGGAAATCACCCTATATAGAGTATTGGGAATTTTTGCTTATGTTGGGATTCGGTAGTCTGAAAAACACCCGACAATTCTATTCTAACCTAAGAAATAAAATACAACCTACTGATTGGAGAATGCCACTTCTTGAAATTGGAGAAGCCAGGTACCTAACTTTGGCTGGCCGTGAATTTGAAAGCTATTCCCGTTTACAAAAAGTCCAAAAGGTCATTTTTTCTTCATCAAACAAGTATACAGAATTCTATACTTCAGAAGTTCTTTCTCTGTTTAGCTATGTCCTAACTGCACTTCAGGAAAAAATGTCCGCCCATGGTGATACTGAGACTCTTCTATCTAGTGGAATGAATTTAACTTCAATCACAAATTTTAAGCTGGCGTTCGAATATCGACTATTGATTCATCAGGTTCGTCATAACAATCATCCAATAAGTGACCTACTCCCAATTATGGATAGACTCCTCCAAAAAAAGCTATTCGTTCTATCTTGTGTTGGGTACAGAATGATGGGTATTGTATATCGAATCAGAAAAGACTATAAATCAGCCCATTATCAATACAATTTAGGAATTTCCTTAGCAAAAGGGTGTAGCCTACCTCTGAATCTTAAGTACACTCAAATGGCAAAAGGTTATTGCTATTTTTCTGAGGGGGAGCTTGAGCTCGCAGAAGAGTTATATTCGAAAATTTGTTTTGATTCTATCCTTGATCACCTACGCCCCATCCTATATGAGAACCAGGCTTTGATCGCCGAACGCCGCCAACAAATGGACCTGGCGGTTTCCCTGGTTGAGGATGCGCTTAAAATTTCTTTAGAACTGGATATGGTATCACTAGTGCCTGGAGAATATCTCTTTCTGGGTTCAACCTTCGAGAATCATTATAAAGATCTGGAACAAGCAGAACACTATTACAAAATGGGATATGATCACGCCATGCGCTATGCCTCTCACGGAATAAGCCTCACTGGTGACAGAAAAGATGTCGTAAATGCCTATGTAAACCTCATGGCAAAAAAAGAGCGCTCTACAATTCAACCTCCCAAAGTGACTAGACTTGACCCTTTCGCCTTTGCGCAAGGAAAATCATGGCGCGAGATAAAAGATATCTTTCACCACCAGCTCGTTTCCTTTCACGCAAAGAGCATTAAAACTAGCAAGCTCATGGCAAAAAAACTGGATATGCCCCCCTCTACTCTCTACTCACTCCAGGATCGACTGAAAGGCAAAGGATTCACTTTAAACGAAGTAAGCAGTTCTACTGAAATTTCCCCCCACGATTTAAATCCCTTTTTTGAAGAACATCAGAACTTAAGCTGGGATGAAATAAACCGTATCTTTGAACGGGAAATGATCCATTACCTCTATGAACGCTATGGCTACAATAAACACAGAATGGCAAAAATTCTTGACATTAGTTACCCATCCATCATTAAAAAAACGCGTGAACTGACCCAGGTGAGTGACCATTTACTTCAAAACTAAATCAACTCAACACAACAAAACCGTCAAAAAAGATTTAGAGTTTGGGGAGATTCACTTCATCTCAAAAAGTAGGTTAAGGTCCATCAGGATTTCTGTAAAACCTTTCGAAGGTATTCGGGTCAGCATTCCGCTCAAATTTCCGCATCGAAAAGCACAGGCTTTTGTAGAGAGAAAAAGGGACTGGATTCGCAGCGCTCTCACACAGGCTCATTCCACTGAACAGAAAGCGAAGGAATACTTTTCTGACAACCCGCCTCTTCCCAGAAAGGAGATCCGACCCATTCTGGCTGCTAGACTTGATGAGCTATCACGTAAACATAATATGCCGTACAAAAAATTAACAGTTCGGAGCCAAAAAAGCCGTTGGGGGTCATGCTCAACGTCCAATAACATTAATCTCAATCAGAATCTCCACTACCTCCCTGATCATTTACGTGATTATATCATGCTCCATGAACTTGCCCACACCCATGAAAAGAACCATGGACCCCAATTCTGGAACATTCTTTACGAGATACTCGGCAGGGAAGAAACACACGACTATCGACATCAGCTTAAAGCCTATGAGTTCCTATTTTATCCACCTCAGGACTAGTAGCACTTTCTAGCATTCACAACTAAAGTTCTTCTGTATCCCACGATAATCGAAGTAAGATGAAAATGAAAGCAATCATAATAATGCTTGGTGTGGTGGCGCTATTCGGCTGGATCTCCCGAATATCCCAGAATTCAGGGTTTAGCAAATTGCTCACACGTGAAAAACAACAGTCAGGAACACATACTTTTGACGATGTATCCATGGCGAATTGTGAAGACTATGCAGTTATGATCTCAGCCTCAAAGCTTGCCAAGCGGAAGGGGACATCCAAGGAATGGATACTCAATAATTATCAGATTGAAATCTTTGCTGACACCATCAGACATACTCCCAAAGTAATTGGACATGTTCCCCCCAGTGGACATTGTTACATCATTGAGCAATCTGGTGATTGGTTTTTCATACAGAGTCCTGGAAGTAATGAATTGGGTTGGTTGCATCAACGTTTTGTAGTGGGGTTTGTAAAAATGGATCCCATAACGCTTCTCCCTTGCCCGGGAAGAATGTAAGCAAATGGCTCACTTCATTTTGAGGTGAGCTGTTTCTTCATTCCAAATATTTTCCATAAACTTACTTCAAAATTGAATGCAAAACTGATTCGATTTTAACCCCCAGGAAATATGCTTCTATTTGTAAATCTTGTGATAAATCATCCAGATCGTTGAGAATTTGTTGCTTGAACCGAGTGGTATCTGGTTTCTTATTCCAGTATCGAACAGTGATATCTTTCTTATCAAGAAGATTTCCAATCCTGATTCCAGAGGGCTCTCTAACTTCCAGAGTAAGGGATACAACCTGTTGTCCTATTAAGTTCTTTTTGCGGTCATAGTCTGTCAGCCATACCGCAACATCTTCCTTTAACTCCGATACAGATGCCCAATCAGATTGCATGAGATAAACCGTTGCTCCCGCCTGAGCCGGAGCCAGCTCAGCAGTTTCAGCAAGAGGTACCTTAAGATCAATAACCGTTTTTTCGGTTCCCATAATTGCCAGGGGAAGTAATATCAACACCATGAGAAGCAGCTTGATTTTAGTTCGATGCATCTGATTTCTCCATTAATTTGTACCTGCACAACGCAAGTAAGTCCTTGGAACACTTGAGAGGTCAAATCTAGCTCGTAGCTGGTAGGGGTACAAGCTTCAGAAAGGGAAATCATGGAAGAGATTCGCTGGGGTAGCATTGGATGTGGTGATGTCATGGAAGTAAAAAGTGGACCTGCACTGCAGAATGTTGAGCATTCACAACTTGTGGCTGTCATGCGACGCGAAGGAGAATTGGCCAAAGATTTTGCCCATAGACACCAGGTACCCAAATGGTTTGATCAAGCCAGTGCCCTTGTGGAGGACCCTGATGTAAATGCAGTATATGTAGCAACTCCACCGGATACCCATCTTCAATACACACGCATGGCAGCGCTTGCCGGGAAACCAGTCTATGTTGAAAAACCAATGGCGAACAGCTATGCAGAGTGTCTTGAGATGGTCAGGATTTGCGAGCAACAACAAGTACCACTCTTTGTCGCCTATTATCGTAGAGCACTCCCCAGGTTTTTGAAAGTCAAACAAATTCTGGATGAAG
The DNA here is from genome assembly GCA_016844945.1 of Fidelibacterota bacterium. Taxonomy (GTDB): domain Bacteria; phylum Fidelibacterota; class UBA8477; order UBA8477; family JABMPR01; genus JABMPR01. Next base: position 22,028 of record JAERTJ010000127.1, read on the forward strand.
GTCATCTGGGGGAGATCCATGAAGTCAACATCCAATTATTGCAGCGACCAAAGGAGATCGATGTCCTTGGACAGGAGAACTGGAGAGTTTCGCCTGAAATTTCCGGTTGCGGTTATTTTTGTGACCTGGGTTCACATATTTTCGACCTGAGTCAGTTCCTGCTAGGAGATATCATCCAGGCCAGTGGGATAATTGCGAATACGGGAGGGTATTATCCTGCTGAAGATTATGTGGAAACAAGCTTCACGTTTATGAATGATGTTCAGGGGAAGGGTGTCTGGAATTTTAATGCCGACCAGGACCTGGATCAGACAGAAATAACTGGGTCAAAAGGGAAGGTAAGCTACAGTCACTTCGGCGAAGATGATGTTACACTAATGATCGGCATGGATGAAGAACAATTTAAGATTGCCAACCCTATCCATATTCAACAACCACTCATACAATTAATTGTTGACGAGTTAAGGGGAAAAGGAAGTAGTCCCAGCACCGGTCATTCTGCAGCAACAACCAATTGGATTATGGATTCAGTTCTGGGGCGTAGTGTGAAGCAATCGGAGTAAACTAACTACACAAGCCGGCTTACAAATAGGACTTAAACGTATATATCTATTGTGGTTAGTTTTTTCTTTGATGGAATGTCTGTGAACTCAGCATCTTCGATGGTTTGAGACTCATTCGGTTTTGATTGATTGTGAACTGGTTTTGGAGGATGTGCTCTATTCACCCTGGTTTCGGCATATTGAGTGACAGCTGGTTTGTACCAAGCCATCCTGGTCGTATTTAATTGGATTTCCCCCACTATACACCTACAAAATTATACACTCTCTACCTTCCAACCTGGATGCAATCTAAAACAGAATCTTGTTAGGACAATTGTTAGTTTTTTGAATGTTTCACAGCTCCATTTCAAAGCTTTTCAATTATGCTTTGATGATCTGATTCCGATTCACCCTTTGCTCGCAAGGCACAGAGAATAGCACCCTCCCACTTTGCTTACCTCCACTGGAAGTTACTCAGCGTAGATAGGTCAGTTTTTGAGTCTGAGTAAAATTTCCCGTCCGCAATGTGCAAAAGTAAATACCTGCCTCAATCTTTAATCCTGATTCATCTTGACCATTCCATAGGACCTGATATGATCCTGCAGGTTGTGACCCTTCCACCAGTCGCTTAACCTGCCTTCCCCTAACATTATGAATGGTGATTGAGAGTTCAGTATCATCAGGTAATTCATATCGGATGTATGTACTCGGGTTAAAAGGGTTGGGATAACTATTTAGCAATTTTACTTCATCTGGTAGTAGGTGAGCGATAGTAGAAACGGGGGGTACTTGAACAGCATCACTCTCATTCCCCAGTCTGTCCAGCGAAGTCACAGCATAGTATAGTTCAGACTCGGCTGAAATTGGATAACTCTGTTCCTCATCAGAAAGGATGGCTAAGATATTCTCACTGGTTGTTATGTCAACTGGCTCAGTATTACTCTGATATATCACATAATGATCTGCAGTATCACCATCTTCAGCTGCTCCAGGCGCTGTCCACGTAATCAACAATTCATCCGATTGGCTAAAATAAACATTGGTGGGAGGCAAGGGTTGAATGTCATCCTTCCAGCTCATGGGAGGAATCAACGCTGGATAACGATATAGATCATTGTCAAGTGAATCCAGGAAACCCTTGGGATTGTTAACTATGCCACTTCTCAGGCGAAAGAAGACGCTTCCCTGGCATCCTTCTGTCACACGATTACGCCGTACCTGTCTGGGGAGTTCTACTGCTGGCCAGTTATGCCAGTCCGTCATGCGGTAGGGTGCATGACCAGGATACATATGACGATTATTATTTACTGCTCGTTGAGCCCACCACGGCATAAGACTTCCATAGTCCTGAGCCCCACCAAATTCCCAATACAATTGGGGTGTGAGATAATCAATGGTGCCCGCTTGAAACCATGCAACAGGGTCACAATACAAATCATAATATGAGCTGGTTCCTATGATCCCAGGTGGAGTCCCACTCTTCCAGATACCGAAGGGGGAAACCCCGTACTTCACCCATGGTTTTACAACCTGAATACTATCATAAATGGCTGCAACCAGGAGATTAACATTATCTCTTCGCCAATCTGCCACATCAGTAAATCCTCGTGACTCAGCTGCAAATGTAGCTTCATCTTCATTATTCATTCCCCCATAGGGATAGAAATAATCGTCCATATGTACACCGTCTACATCATAGTTATTGACCACATCAAGAAAGACGTTGGTAACATAATTACGAACTGCAGCTTTGCCTGGATCCAGAATGAGAGATTCCCTTAGATCTCGTACACCTGAGAATGGATCGGATGCAGGATCCTCCTGATTAACGCCAGCCATTGAAGCAACGGAGAGTAACCATTCAGGGTGCTGGTGGTAGACGTGGGACGAGTGTAAAGAGGCTGGACTACCACTTGTGGAAACGCGGTAAGGATTAAACCAGGCATGGAGTTCCATGTTTCTCGCATGAGCTTCATCGATCCAGGTTTGCAGGGGGTCATAATAAGGGGAAGGTGCAGCACCTGATGTACCCGTCAGGTGGTGGGACCAGGGCTCGTAGGCTGAGTCATAGAATGCATCACAACCCGGTCGCACCTGAAAAATGACGGCATTAAACCCATTATTCTTCAGACTGTCCAACATGGTGCGGATTTCTCCCTGCATAGCTGATGTGGACCAATTTGAGCGTGGAAAGTCTAGCGCCCAGGCAGTGGTGACCCATACAGCTCTAAATTCATGTTTGGGTGGGATTGCCGAATAAGCAATACTGTTTAGAAGAATGAGCATAAGCACAATTTTTTTCATGGTTGAAACCCTTTACACTTTTTATCACTGCCCAGGTAAAATTTTTACTCCCAGCGCTCTGAACGATCCAAGCTAATCTGAAAAAGAGCCTAATAAGATGACTTTCGGTGAGGATTGTAATTTTTTTTACTAATTGGAATCTTTTAAAGTGACGAACTGCTAAGCCATTGAAATGGCTTAATCTAAGGAATTATAGATAGTACGGGAGTTGTGAGAATCATGGTCTGAAAATTAAACAATACTAATGTTTAACCCAACTCTCGGGAGGAAATGATTAGCCTAGAAAGCCCAGACTTTGATCTGTTGTTTACTTTGTTTTGAAACGTGATTAGCGTGTATTTGCTCTTGATCCTACCAGGTAACACTCATACCCGTGCAATTCAGACCACTACCGATTCCTAGAAGCGCAACATGATCACCTCGGGTGAGACGACCAGATTCTTCTGCCATTTTCAGGGTAATGGGCAGGGCAGCCGGACCAATATTACCCAATGTCTGAACGTTTAGAAATACCTTATCCAGAGATATTTCCAGTGCTTCACTGAGCATTTTTATATGGGGTATACTCACTTGATGAGGTGCATAGAGATCAATAGTTTCATCACTCCAATTTTTGAGTTTCTCTTTACACACTTCCCAGGCTTCGATAGCCAACCCTACTCCTGCAACCAATAACTCATGCGGATATGATATCCCACCATCGCGCTGACCAACACAGAGGCGGTTAAATGCAGTAGCCGCCATACTGGCAGAACCATTTATGAGATGCCCTGAGCTTGAATTGTCTTTATGTGTCATGATCATAGCGACAGCACCGGATCCAAGTGTAAGCGTGGCGAAATTTTCACGAAAACTTTCCATGGTGAGGTCGGGATCCTGCATTTTTTTGATGGTTGCTTCAATGGGCTCCCTTGAACTTTCACCATTGACAATGAGACCGTATTTGATAACCCCAGCTTCGATCATCATCATTAACTCAGACATACCGTCAACAAATCCCAGACAGGCGTTCCCAATATCAAAATTTCGACAAAAGGGTGAGAGTTCCAGGTTGCCATGGACCAGACAGGCAACGGATGGTTCGATATAGTCTTTACTCACTGAAGTATTAATAATGCAGCCAATCTCTTCTGGGTCGATTCCACTTTCCTCGATTACCTTTCTGGCAGCAATCGTAGCAACATCACTGGGTGCGGTACCAGGATCCCAGAATCTGCGCTCAGAAATGCCGGTGAGACGTTCAAGGTTTCCTAGTTGAATCCCAAATTTTTCCAATGTCTCTGAGATTTGCTCTTCCAGACTCAGCGAGGTAATGCCATGGGGCGGTAGTTCATATGCAATGGCTTCTATGACGACGTTACTTGACATTCCCGTATCCCTTTTCTATTTATACAGTCTGATTTGAGCTGGTGGGCTATTTTCAGATTATTTGTGTACCCAATTTCAATCCAGGGTGTTTTCAAGTTAAACGAGTTTTACGAGCTATCAACTCATGATAAAGGTGAGGATTAAATTGTGATCACACGTTTCTATTGCCCCACCTCGCCACAGTGCCACTTTCCAGTAAATCTCCTAATGAATAAATCTTACTGCTGTGACCTCAATGTTATCCAATGATTGTTTATTGGTAGAGAATCCACAGAATCCGGTGACATGAAAAAAAGGGTAAACTGCTAACCGATCATGTCCAATACTCATCTTTCCTTAAAATTGAGATTCACGATAGGTACGTACGGTTTAGTGTGTAAGAATTGAGCATGGTGTATACCAAAGCCCCCTGCACTATTCATGGCTAATCCTTACCAGTATTCCCCATTCTCTAGAGCCCCGTGCAACTCTGCGAACAATATTGGAACTTTTAATTATCAATCTAACTTGCCTCGATAGGTTTTCACATGCTTAACGAATACGACCCAATGAACCGCTGTGAACATATATTTAGGAGCTAGACTTTGAGTATTCCAGATTTAAGAATCATCGGTGAATCCATCAATGATTCAGTGCCCTCCACACATGCACTTTTTGAAGCTAATGATCTTGATGGCGTCGTTGAAATAGCCCGAACCCAAGCTGAGAGAGGGGCTGCGTACATCGATGTAAATGTCGGTCTAAACTCCCCTGCATTCATGGCTGATACTGTGAAAGCCATCCAGAAGCATATCCATATACCCCTTTCTATTGATACGCCTGATCCAGCCATTGCCATGGCAGGTCTTGAAGCCTATGACATAGACCTGGCTGGCAATAAAATCCCCATTTTGAATTCGATTTCAGAGGCTCGATTGGAAATGTTCGATGGCTATAGTGTTCAGCCATTTACCCCCGTTCTTCTGATCACAGAAGGACTGGATGAAAGTGGTGAAGTCGTCATGAACAAAACTGCAGAGCAGACTTATGCAACATCCAAGTCTCTGGTTGCCATTGCGAGAGATAAAATACCTGGTGTTTCTAATGATTCCTTGATCCTTGATCCCGGCATCATGCCAATTGCAAGTGATTCTGAAGGAAATTTCAAGCGTCTTATGGATACCATGACACTCATCCACAAAGATGCTGATTTTAAGGGAATGGATATGTCAGTGGGGCTTAGTAATTTTTCAGTCATGCTCCCCAAGAAAACTGAATCAGGACTTTTTGTCAGATCTTCACTGGAAAGTGCGTTCCTAACCCTGGCTATGCCCCTGGGGTTACACACAGTCATCGGCTCAGTACGACGAAATTATAGAATCCTTGAAGATGACCATCCAGCACTCATATGTTTGAAGGATATCCTCAAATTAGAAGGATTCGATGTATTAATGAGATTAATGAGTTTCTATTCCTGATCAATGAGTTCCCTCAACTGATACCCACTTGAGATGATTAAAAACCTGATTTCTAAAAACTATCCCCCTATCGGTCCGGTTGAGAAAAAGGTTACGCGTCTTGCTCTCTGGTTTGAGAATGTGATCAAGGTACCTCTATTCGGATGCCAACGATGTGGTGAATGTATCCTCTCATCAACGGGATATATTTGCAGCCAGCGCTGTCCCAAACAGCTAAGAAATGGCCCTTGTGGTGGTACAGGTTCAGATGGTTCCTGTGAAGTAGACCCGGAAATGAATTGTGTCTGGTATAAGATTTATCACAGATCAAAGCGATTGGATCGCCTCAATTTGCTCTACAAGTTTAACAAAATCCATAACTGGAATCTTCAGGGTACATCAGCCTGGTTGAATGTGTTTAAAAAACGGATAGACCCACCGGTCATGAAGGGTAGCAATACCATGCAAAAGCTTAAGGAGTTAGGGTCTCGTGACACTCAGGGATAAACTCGCTTCAAAGAAGTTCATTATTTGTGGAGAAATTGGTCCCCCCAGGAGTGCCAGCAGCAAGGCGCTAATAAAAAAGTCGCGCCATTTCAAAGACGCCGTAGATGCTGTAAATATCACTGACAATCAAACTGCCACTGTAAGACTCTCGAGTATCGCATCAGCGAAGATTCTCCTGGATGAAGGTATTGAGCCTATCATGCAGATGACTTGCCGTGATCGCAATCGTCTGGCAATTCAGAGTGATCTTTTGGGTGCTGCAGCCCTTGGGATTCAAAACGTATTATGTCTTACAGGAGATCACCAAAAATTTGGGGACCAACCTGAGGCTAAAGGTGTGTTTGATCTTGATTCAGTTCAGCTGATTGCCACCGTTGATCAAATGAATAAGGGGCAATTGTTATCGGGGAAAAACCTGAAAGTCCCACCAAACTTTCTCATAGGTGCAGCTGCCAACCCATTCGCTGAGCCCTTTGAGATGCGTTTGATACGACTGCAAAAAAAAGTTACAGCTGGAGCTAACTTCATACAGACACAGCCTGTTTTTGATCTGGATCTATTTCTGCGCTGGATGGAGGGGGTGGTAAAAATGGACCTCCACGAAGAAGTTGCTATTCTGGCGGGGGTCATGCCAATAGCTTCAGTTAAAACACTTGAATTCCTAAATTCTTCAGTGCCTGGTATACGTATCGATAAAGCATATCTTAGACGGATGAATGATACATCCGACCCAGAATCTGAGGGTCTACAAATTGCCCTGGAGATTATTGCTGAGCTGAGGCAGATCACAGGAGTTCGTGGTATTCATATTATGCCCACTGGCTGGGAAAGTATCACCCCCATTCTCGTTCGAGAATCTGGTATAAGAGGTTTGAGTTAATTCAGATTCTAAGGCTTTCCTGGCTTATGATTTCACAAATTTAGAGATAGAAAATGGACTGGATTGATCATAGATTGTCCGCTGATCATGATTGTGAAAAGGTGTATACCAGGATATGACTTTCAGGTACAATGTTAACAAGGGTCTACGTGGAAGTCACTCGTACCTCGAAGTAAGAAGTTGAGAGAATTATCTATTTCCCCTCCCCTCCACCAATTTCGCTTTTGAACACAGATACTCCCCAATCATGATGGCTTTGCGTTTTGGGTAAATTTGACATTTAAGAGACTATAAACGAGAAGTGTCAATATAAGAAGAAAATGAGAAATCGTGGCTATACCCTCACCGAGGGAATTCTATCTGTTGCCCTGCTTTCTATAGTCGTATTGGGAACCTTACAGTATTTCTATGTAAACCGCTGGGATGCAGATGATGGTGTGCGTGCCCAACTTGCATGGACCAATATGGCAACCCGGATGGCAACGGCAATTGAGCTCGATTATCATGCACTAACAGACAGCATGTCTGAGAAGTCAAACCCCATTACTTTGAATGGTATACAAGGTTATCGCTCTACATATGTTAATCATGTAGATGATCCCTTTGATGGTTTAGCCCCAGATGACACCACACTACCTGATTATTTAAAGGTAACCATTACTTTTGCCTGGTTCTCACCTGACAATGTGACTGATAGTCTGAGTTGCAGTATCTCAGAAGAACGCGGTTGGGCTTACTAAATTTCCTTTATCAATGTTTTTGCCACAACCAGATATTTTTTGATCAGACTACAAATTCAGGCTCATCATTTTATTTACTAGAAGCGATTGATTCCTGTAGAATTTATCAAATCCTGGGACCAATTTCATCGCTGGAGCCTGATGAGTAAAGGTGGCTGTTGTAATCATTACCCCTGAGTTGAGAGAGCCTTGATCCAGTATAAACATCTCCTCTATCTCATCCAGACATAAACCATCTGACTCACAATCTTCCTTAAAGGATAGTACAAGCTGATTTTCGGACACACTGTAATCTACATACATCAAATCCCAATCTTCTACATCTGGACTATCATTCTTGTCAGTGAGCATTAACTGATTTTCATATATTTCCCACTGAAAAATAGTAGTATCCTTATACTCTCCCATTTCATCATATAGCGTTAATGTCTCACCCGCAAATACAGCAATGGAGTTCATGTCAGAAGTCATGAGCAATTCAGCGGGAATATGTGTAGTAACATTCGCTCCAAGCTGAATAACCTGATTAGAAAGTGTGCCAGATATGTAGATAACATCTGAGGAATCTAAACTGGTCCCCCATAGAAAGGGATGCAAGACTGAGTTATTAATAGTGAGAGAGGAGTTGGTTGAATCGTAAGTAAAGTCTATCTCAGTTGTGGACCAATAACCTGATGAATCGGAGCCATAATCAACCATTAACGAAGCTGACCTATAATCATCTTGCTCTATTATCATGAGCATATAGCCAATACTTTCACCCATTCCTTGATCCATAAAAGCCGTTCCATTCATTACCACCACTCCGCCATACTCGGCATTCGGCCATAGATATTGCAAACTCACTGTGTGAAAACCCGTTAGATTTATAGCGCCTTCACCTGCGGAGAGCATAGATACCGCAGGTTGGTCGATCTTGGAATTGACCTCTACATAGGAGTCCATATCTTCTAAATACCAGGTTCCCAGCAATAAATCTGTTGGGTCAGAATCATCTTCATCCTCACAAGTGGTAAAGCAAAGTGGTGTAGCAACAGCTAACATTAGTAAAACCTTAAAAAGCTTATTTAATGTCTTCACACAAACCCCCTTATCTCTCTTAGTTTTGACTCATTGCTTAGCCATTCCTCTCCCTCAATATGAGGTGAGTAATTGGCTCTATTTCTTGTCTAATCAAAAAGGCTTACCGCTACTCCATTTCGACGTCAGACAAATGAATTTTATCTCGATTTTCAGAACGAAGGTGTGAAAAGTAATGACCAAGTCTACCACTCAGAGAACATTCAAGTCCTTTTTGAAAGCCTCCCTACAAATGAGCTACTGCATCAATGGGATCAGGTCTTAACATTTTTTAGATTGTTGCAAATATAATCCAATAACTGCCTTTAAACAAACATTGGAGTATTCAAAGCTAGAGTGTGGTTTTCATTAGGGCTTTTAGCATCTATTTAATGGTGCTAAGGGAAAGGTTTTATTCTATTTATTTTTATACCTATCATACTGGGACCACAATAACTTGGGTGGGGATAGTAAAGCACAATCAGCCTGTCTCACGAACCTATGAAAAATTCAACACCTAGAATAATGCTCGCTACAATGTTACTCTCGCTGGTTACCTGTGGCTTGTTTGATCCTGATACAGGAGAATCTGATACCTACACATTTATCAGTTCATCTATTCGTCACCTCTCAACGGTACTGATCTACTACCCAGAGGACTATACGACTTCCACCCCTGTCATTTATCTTCTAAATGGATGGGGAACAGACGCATACAACTGGGGATCTGGAATGGATTTGGCACAGGAGGCGTTTGATAGGGATATCATATTTGTCTCAATGAGCGCAGGTGAAAACACCTATGCAAATGACCCGAACAATTCGAATGAGAGTTATGAAGACTATGTGCTCGAGGTCATCTCCAAAGTGGAAAATAAATACGATCTGGACATAGACTCAACCAGACGTGCGATCTGCGGTATCTCCAATGGAGGTGGAGGAGCAGTTTTCCTTTTAAGTGAGCACCCCTCCCTATTCTCAGGTTGTGGTTCACTCAGTGGTACTCATTACACTCAAATGGAGCAATTCACCAACTTTGCTGGAAAAGGGATTCGGATCGATGTTGGAACCGAAGATGATGAGGTCTTGTCAGAGTTGAGATGGCAGCACAACAAGTTCAATGAGGAGGGGGTGGAACACGAATATTTTGAACATCCAGGAGCTCACAATTGGACCTTCTGGAAGAAGTATGCTCCCAAGCAGTTTGATTTTTTAGAGAACCTCATTTCTCATTAATCACCACCAACCACCCATAGCTGCCACAGAATAGACGAGTGAATTATTTTCCAGACCTGTATTGTGTACCTTCTTCATCCCAAGTGTTTGCATCCGTCTACCAGCTTAAGGATCCCCCCACCTTGATGGCATATTCCTCTTGAAATGCGCGAGTAAGTACCACGGAGACTCGTAGCTTATCTCCGGACCGGATATTCAATCCAGCATTAAAATCGAAGTTATTGCTAAAATCCTTGATAGTTGGGTACTCATACCCATCCACATGCGGGTTATCAGTCTCATCACGGGTGGTCACACCATCCTCGATCTCAACCAGGTGGTATTGATCCACAATCACATCGTAGGATTCTTCAATCCGCATGCGCCTGAAAACTTTTGTCAGCCCCGCCTGTAAACCAATAGCTGGCAGCACCTTATATTCTATTCCCAGAGGTACGGCAATGACTGTCCTCCATTGCTCTTGTTGCCAGGCGAAGGTCTTTACATCGTTTTGAGTAGATTCATGTTCCTGATAGGGGTACCCATATCCATCTGTCGATGTATAGGCATATTTGTAACCTGTAAAGGGTTCGCGAGCGTCCTGACTCCTGTTATAGTGCTCCATGTAGAGTCCACCATAAAAGTTAAGCGCTGGTTGAAGTTGCCACTCCACACCACCACTTAGCTGGTAAAAAGATGATTTATAACTCCCTGTTCCCTCACGATCCATATTTACTCTGGAAATGGATGAGTAATTTCGCCATACGTCATCCCAGTGGGCGTAATACTGATTAAAATAGTTGCTGCGACGTATCATATTTTCTGACTCTGTGAGGTCTGCTGAACGCCATTCTGCCAATCCACCATATCTGAACATGAGTGTTTCATCTTTAGGCAGTTCAGCCAGAAATCTGACATAATATCCACTCCCCTCATATAACCATGCCTTGTCACTTTTGTAGTACGATACAGATCGATAGATGTTACTATCGACTGTCGTAGCGTTACCATCTGGATTTAATGAAATTGATAAATAACGGCTGGTATCCATTTCATTGAAGGTTCGATCAAGGCTCCCATTAATGATACCCCCATTTAGGGCAAACCGATTTTCCGCCTGTGAAGTATAGGCAATACCCAGGTTGATATCCGTCATGCTGGTGGTTTGTACGCGTTCCAAATCATCATCCCAATAGTTTTCATATTCATCAGACCAGCCGAATTGATCATTGTATTGAAAGTTACGGTAGTTGCCATCCACTCTTGCGTTTACCACACCAAGTCTGGCACCTACAGTCAGCCGTTGAGAAATAGCTTTTGAAATAAATAGATTCAGCTGATGTTCGGTACTAATGCTCTCATCCTCACCAGTTTCACGGAGACGATAGTCATCATATGCTTCATCCCT
>JAERTJ010000128.1 GCA_016844945.1 Fidelibacterota bacterium
CTTCAATATATTATCAAACGCTTTGCACAGCTGGTGCCAGTGATTCTGGGTATCATTCTATTGACATTCATTTTGATGTATATCGTTCCTGGTGACCCTGTTTTATCAATGGTAGGAGAGCGGTATGATGAGGCAACTTTAGAGCGATTACGGGAGCAGTTTCACCTGAATGACCCCCTTTGGAAGCAGTTTGGACATTATCTCTGCAGAAGTTCCCCCGAAATCTGAGTAAAAAAGTCTCTAAAGTATTATTGAGTAACCGTTTGCAGGTTTCTGCAAGTGGCGGAGCCTGTTTTTGTTAAAAAAACGGGGGTACTTCGTGTTGTCTTAAAAAGGATAGCGCCCTATCCTATGGTTCTACGAAAAACCGAGCTCAACAAGGGGCTCAAAGAAAGGGCGCTCATGGATTATAGTAAGGTTGCCAGGAAATTGCGAGAGAAAGTTACCCGTTTTTCGGGGGAACTTTGTAAAGGATTAGGAAAAACTGCCACCCGTTTTGTGACTGAATCGGTATACGGCATCCTTGTGAGCCAGTCAGTGGTTCTCACTAAGATGGGCAGAACCCTTGAGAATGATGTATCCTTAAAAAAGATAGAGGAACGTTTCTGCAGGCAGTTAGCCAAGCCGGTTTTGTGGGATAACATTCAACAGACCCTATTGTCAGAAGCTGCCAGCCATGTCAAAAAGGACACCCTGCTCGTGCTAGACCCCAGCGACATCCAAAAGAAGTACGCCAAGAAAATGGAGCACTTGGCCTATGTACGAGATGGTAGTGATGATGTGATTGGTACAGGCTATTGGACCATCCATATCAATGCAGCAGAGTTGAACCAGCAGAAGGTAATACCTCTCTATCAGTCCCTTCACTCACAGGATGCCCCAGACTTTGGTAGCCAGAACACACAGATATTGGAAGCAATCCATATGGTTGGTAAGTATACGGAGAAACGGGGTATCTGGGTCATTGATCGAGGTGGTGATAGAAATACGCTCTACCATAAATTACTTCTAGAGAAACGTCGTTTCATTATTCGGCAAAAAGGAGATCGTAAGGTTCTATACAGCAAGACCTTGATCAAAACTCTGCAACTAGCTCAGACCTGCCCCAGCTTGTACAATGACACCATTGTGAGGATGAAAGATGGCAAAGAGAAAGTCTATCAGATCGAATACGGTTACCGCAAAGTGCGCCTGCCAGAGAACCCACGGAACGATCTGTGGCTGTTGGTGGTTAAAGGTATTGGTAAGAAACCCATGATGATATTAACCACGGAACCTTTGAGGAAAAACAGGCAGGTTCTGAAAAAGATGTTCTTATCCTATATCAAGCGTTGGAGTATTGAAGAAACTATTCGCTTCATCAAGCAGACTTATGATCTTGAAGATATCAGAGTCTTACGCTATGTGTGTTTACAGAACATGATGGCTTTGGTCTTATTAGTTTTTTATTTCTTGGCTGTCGTTCTGAATGATAATCAAAAATTAAAACTCCTGGCTGGACATGTCTTCACTGCTGCCAAAAGGGTCTTCGGGATACCAGATTTTGGATATTATGCCCTTGGCGATGGAATCTCAGCCATTCTTACAAGGAATCCTGGCCAAATCAATCCGGTTTACATCAAAAAACACAGATATCGACAATTAGACCTGATTTTTAACTGATATAACGGGGGAACTTCTGTTTTACTACAACCTTTTTGATACCCAGAATTTTATCTACAAGTAATGCTAACGCCTTCTTCTTAGCATTTACGATCACAAGGATCCCCTCATTACCCGTCTCTACCTTATCTTTTGATTCAGCATAGACATTTCCGAGACGGACAATTGGGTAGATAATTTCATCATCACGAATACATTCCCCTTGATCCATAATAGTAGATACAGCTTCCCAGCTTGGACGAAGACATCTTTCAACGATATCAAGTGGGATTATGTATTGTTGGTCTCTAACAACCACGACTAACCCAACTAATATTTGCGTGGTAACAGAGCTAGGCAGTGAAATGATAAATTCGCAACCCAACCCAGATTGATTGATTGATAACATTTATCCGTCCATTCATCTCATCAATATTTTGTTTCACAACATTCATGCCCACACCACGTCCTGATACATCCGTAACTTTGGATGCAGTTGAAACACCAGATGCAAATAGCAGGTCAATGATTTGTTCTTCGCCCGGTTCAGTACCAGCTGGTATCAACCCCAATGAAACAGCTTTCCTGCCCAGGGCTTGAGTGTTTAATCCCTTGCCATCATCTTTTACACTGAGTACTACTAAGCCTTCTTTCTCTGTAACACCATTGCTGTCCAAAACGTTTTCAAGTTGAGGTGTAGGCCAGTCTAAATCAGGTTTTTTGGACAGGTTTAGCCATATTCTCATTTTAATCCCCTAATTGTCACCATGCGAAGACCTCCTGTGCTGGCTTCTCCGCTCGTGAGCTCTCCTCAAAGGGATGATTGAGCCATTCTGTCAGGTCTATCTTAACAAACAGGTTCATTCGTAGGAAAGCGATGAGATTCGACATTGACCAGTTGTATTTTCCTATTTGTTTCAAGTACTTCAGGATCAGGATGGAGAAGAGTGCTGTCCAAATCGTTATCTGAACTGCATTTTCAGAAGTTCCTACAAAACACTTAATCATCACGATCGTTTTTATTGCCA
>JAERTJ010000129.1 GCA_016844945.1 Fidelibacterota bacterium
CTTCTCGTAGATGAAACGAAAACTCACCGTCTTGTCTATTTTGCGTAACAGATGATCTTCAGGTACAAGCTGATCCAGAGTGACCAACTCTACCTTGTTGTTGAGGAATCTCTTTTCTTTTAGCATTGGACAAACTAAAAAGCTCCCGCTTATTCAGCGAGAGCTTTTTCAACAGCCTGACACCCGAATCAATACGGGTGTTTTTTTTAAGATATGCCTGCAAACCGAAGCTATAGCGCAGGTTTGTGCAAATGCTTCGGTCTGGCAGGGAAGGTGGGTAGACATTCATCTATGCATTGGTCTGTAAAATTCTTTTCTTCAATATGGCCTTACCAGAACCGGATTTGAGATATTTTTCAAGCCTGCGAGCTTTTGATTCACTGGTAACAGCGATGTATGCTACCACAGATAACGGGATGTATGGCTTAGTGGCTGGAGATAATCCAGCATTGTGCTGGTTAAGCCTTCGCCTTAAATCAGACGTTGAACCAACATAGAGATAATCCTCAGATTCATTTTCTAAACAGTATACATACCACATGATTTTCCATGAGTTATTGTAAATATTCGCAGGCTCCAATAAAAGGTGCCTGCAAACCGAAGTTTTAACGCAGGTTTGCGGAGAAGGTGGGATTCGAACCCACGGTACGTTTCCGTACACACGCTTTCCAAGCGTGCGCCTTAAGCCACTCGGCCACCTCTCCATTTTGTCAACTGCTATTCATTCATAGCGGCGGGGAATATATTTACTGACTCAGGAATCGCAAAAGCAAAATCCGCATCCTGAATCCTATCCCTGTTTATTCAATTAATAATTCTCCATTTAGAATACATCTATCGCTTGAAGCAATTGCTTATTAGCGCTTGAAAACCAATGCGTTCGCCTGATTAACTCCCCACGTAAAGACTTGTTTCAAACTTGAGTTATCATAAATTTCACGATTAATAAAAATTTAGCCATTCAGGCTACCAACTTGATGCAGGGTGATATGCTTTTGTATTCGAAGAAAATCAGGTTTCAGAATTGTTTGTTAAGAACTGTGCGGACAGGTCTCTTTCTCCTATTTTTATTTCCACCTAATCTCTTTGGACAAGACGCAGATCCCTTTGGCAGTGCTGAGGATGACAGTCTGTTGTTTGGAGAGGAATTCGACCTGGGTGGAGATGACTTTTCATTTGATTTTGATGACGATGAGGATACAACAAGTACCGATGCTGCAGATGATGAATTTTCCTTCGATTTTGAGGATGATGAGGAAACAGCGGAAGATTCATCAGAGATAGGGACTGATACAACTGCAGCTGATGATGATTGGGGGTTGGATACCTCCTCTGATTATGAAAGCCTGATTACTCGAACAGCTGATGGTGAGGAAAATGTGCTCATGGAAGAAGTGGATCACCCACTGGACTTTCGGAAGCATTTCAGGGGCACAGTGTTGGAGAATGCAGGATTAACACTATCCCTTTATTCACCTCAAGCGGTTGGTGATAATCTCGATACCTGGTACTCATTTATGGATTTCTCTTTGACTGCCGAACTCCCCTGGCACTATACCTTTGACCCAGTAAACATTTCATTTATGGTCGATATGTCAAGCTTCAGTTTTGACAACTCCTTTCCTGAGGGCGGCAAGTTCAGAGGTATGTCAGTCATGCCCATTGCACGCGCCGAATCATTTGGAGCGGAAGTAGAATTAGGACTGGGTATGTATTATCCAACATTTGGGATGCTTCTGGGTGCTGGTTACGCTTATCAATATCATTCATTATACTTTTCTGCCGGGTATCGGTGGAACTGGGCATATAATATTGAACCCATTGGATCAAGCTGGTGGCTGGAACCGCGGCTCACTGCTGGTGTCAAACTCTGGTAATTGAAACCTCTATTTTATCTTATGTTCAAAATCAGCTTTATATCACACCATTTCTTGCGCATCACTCTTATGTTTTGCCTGATGATGAGTATTGAAGCATATACACAGGAAACTGAGGATGCTCAACAGGCTGAATCGGATAGCGTTACCACCGTAGAAGAGGGCTTTAGTGGAGATGGTAATTCTGATATCGATTATGAAGCACTGGTAAAGGAGCTTTACGGAGAAGAAGAAAAGAAGCCACAGAAGACTGAATCATCTCAAGCAGAAAAATCTGCAAACGAAAAGGTGAAAACCCGTCGTGAGGTTGGACCAGCGCCAGGTTTATTCAAAAACAGCCGTCTGAATGGGTCTCATCTTGCATTTAATGCCTCATCACCTTTTGTCGTGGCCTCTCAAATGCAATCATGGTATTCATATATTGACATGGGCATGATATATAAGTTTCCCTATGAAATTTATGTTGAGTCATTGCCCCTTTTTATTTTGCTGGAGATATCAACATTCAGTTTTGAGAATTCATATCCTGAAGGGGGAGTCTTTTCAGGGATATCATATATCATGCAGGCCTCCATCATTGGTGAGAATTCCGGTGCAGCCATCGGGTTTGGAAGCTGGGATGGCGTTATGGGCAGCATGTTAGAACTAAATTATCGATTACGCCCCACCACCAACTCCTTTTTCAGGGTGGGTACACGGGGTGTCTTAATCACAGATGTTGAGCTACTGGGTGCGACCTGGTGGGCTGAACTCAGACTTTCTATGGGACTTGAGCTATGAAAAATTTCATATCATTGATGCAAAATGTGTTTGGTAGGTTAAAACGAAGCAGGTCCCGACTGACCAAAATGATGTTGTTATTACTAATCTCAGTGCCGGTAATTGCAGCCGATGCTATTACTGTCACTGGTAGTGGTACCCAGATTGCAGGGTATTGGAACTCAACCAGTAGCGGGGCAACGATTTCTTTTGATGTTCCCGATGATAGCGGAGTTGAATTTTATCAGATCAAAGCAAAAGCTACAACATCAGGTGTTTGGGATACTCCAGTATTATGGACAAGTATTGCACCGGGAGAAATCAATACTACAAAGGTTACAGCATTAACCAATGGACAGATGGAAGGTGTAGATGATTTTGCTGAGGGTGCTCTACTGGAGTTTAAAGTCGTATTCGGAAATGGGGGCCAGATTGCACTGGATGCATATGATGCCACGCTTTCTCCCCAAATTAGAGTCTATAATGAACTTCCTGCCACCGGAACGACAGGCAGTGTAAACACAACAGGCGGAAGCGTTTATTCCAGTCGATGGAACGATACAAATACTGGTGTTCAGGTTACAACACCTATTCCTAATGATGAAGCCCTGCAGGACGGATCATTGCAGATTCAAGCCTATGGTTCTGGCTCTGGCTCATGGGTTAATGTAGGTTCAAGTGCGCTTATCTCATCCATAAATACGAATCAATCTATCTCTATAAATGGTGGAGATATAACAGGATTGGCTGGTTATGGAGATGGAAACACAATTCACTTTAGATCCGTCGTGACAGACATTGCCGGAAACGCTGACGTATCGTATAACGAAAGTGGCACCACACTTCTGGTTGATCTTACATCTCCGGCAGCATTTAGCACTGGCACAGTAACAACTCTGGGTGGAAATTTTAAAACAGGATACTGGAATAGCAGCAATACTGATGTAACCGTTGTGGTTACTGTACCGTCTAGTGATGCAACGCTTATCAATGGTCAGATTCAGGTTCAAGCAAAAATTGATGATGGTTCCTTTGCTAATGTTGGTAGTGCGGTAAGCATATCAGGTGCTGGTGACGAGACAATCACCATCCCTAGATCACAATTCGATGATTTACCATATGGAACCAATTCGGTTGTCTCGTTTCGAGGTGTCATAACTGATAACGCAGGAAATTCGACAAACGGATCAACCAGTGGGTCCACACTGACGGTTGACGAAGCCCGCCCGGCAATCTCGGATGTATCATCCACAACATCTTATGCTACAACAAAGGTTGAGGATGATATTATTCTCATTGATGTAACCTTCGATAAAAATGTGACACTCTCAGGGGGGAATATTGTAGTTACTCTGGAAACAGGGACCACTGATCGCGCACTCACATTTACAGGACCACTTTCAACTGCTAATGAGTTTCAAGTTAGCTATCAGGTGAATGCTGGAGAAGAATCTTCTGATCTCAACGTGAAAAGTATTTCTCTTACTGCAGGCAGTCTTCTGGATGTCAATGGCAATGATGCAGATTTCTCAACACTCCCTGCATCCAACCTGGCCAGTGATCATGGGTTTGTGATAGATGCCATCGGTCCATCAATTGACCATATCACCGCATCAACTGCGAATGGGTTTTATGGTCAAGGACAAACCATTGCCATTGAAATCCACTTCTCAGAGAATGTGAACATGTCAAGTGGGTCTCTGGATGTAGAGCTTGAAACCAGTGCATCTGGAACAGATCGCACGATTCAAGTACCCTTCGGCGAAATTAACAATACCAGCGTTGTCAATGTATCCTATGAGGTGCAGGCAGGTGAATCAACTACAGACCTTAAAGTGAACTCAGTTTCAGAAACTGACGGGACTTTAATAGATGGTGTGGGGACCCGAGCAGATTTGACGAGTCTTGGGACAAATCTTGATGCAAATAAAAATATTGAGATTGATACTGATTTTCCAGCCACTGTGACAGTAGGGGCTGTGGTTACAGATCAGGGAGTTGTGGTCCCTGGGAAATGGAATTCAGGTAATAGGAATGTAAAGGTCACCCTTGATCTACCGACCAATGATGCCACGCTCATAAATGGTACCGCATTGATCTATGGAAGCGTAAATGGGGGAACGTTCAGCTCTATTGGAAGTGCGACAACCCTTCTGGCAGGTGGTGAAACAATTATTACACTTACAGAAAGTGATTTTGAGGATGATCTTAGTATCTCTGATAATCAGATCATCACTTTTACCGCAGATATCACAGATAGAGCTGGCAATACTCAGCGTTGGGGAACAAGTGCAACAAGTTTAACCATTGACCAGGCTATACCTTATGTTGTTTCTGTAACCTCAGATCCTGAGATAGATATTCTCGAAGAAAGTGATAATGCTGTTATCAGCGTTACCTTCGATCAAGACATTGATGTTGGTGGCAGTATTCTTTCAATGCATCTGAATACAGGGACGGGGCGAACCTTGACAGCCAGTGAAACTTCTCCAGGAGTATTCACAGCAACCTATACAGTCCTGGCTGGCGAGCAAGCCACCGTATTGGATGTATCCTATCTCTCTCAAACAGGGAGCCTGCGAGATGCCAGTGGTAATCCAGCCACCATAACCATTCCAGATGACGAGGAACTCAGGGATAATAGTACTCTTGAAGTTGATGCAGTAGCGCCCACCATCTCACAGATTCGGACAAGTGATGGCAATGGACCTTTTGGCGTAGATCGAAGCCTGAATATTCAGATTTATTTTAATGAGCCTGTGGTCTTGGCGAATGGCAATATGATATTAACCCTGGAAACAGGGAGTACAGATCGAACCGTTGAAATAGAACCATTCAGTTTGAATCAGTATCCCTATGCTACTTACGTGGTACAAGCAGGCGAAACAAGTAACGCCTTAGAGGTACTCTCCATCACTTTGGAGGATGGTGCAACCCTGCAGGACGCACGCTCAAATGACGCGACATTGACTATTCCCGCTAATGAAAACCTAGATGATAACAACGCAGTTGTGATTGAGACAGATCCACCTGCTGATTTTACAGTGGGGACGGTCATCCCTTCCGGTGACCCCGTGGTGAGTGGCTACTGGAATGATGCCAATACACACCTCCTCGTTACTGTTCCTATAGATGATGATGCAACATTACAAGGTGGAAATATCCAGCTCCGTGCAAAAGTAGGGGGGAGTGCCTACGGGAACTTGGGAAATGCTGTAAATATTCCAAATACTGATCTTTTGCAGGAGGTTAGTATTGATGCTGAGACCTTTGAGGGATTAGGGTTTGCCGAAACCAACACCATAACGATCGCTGCCATTATTACCGATAATGCAGGTAACACAACAACAGGCTCACCCAGTACCAACCAAATAGTCATTGACCAAGATGTGCCAACCATTACCAGTGTCACATCAGTCCCCATAGAATCCACATTGAAGTTGGGTGAATCTGCTGAAATCACGGTGCTCTTCTCAGAAAATGTTACACTGACAGGCGGGAATATTGTGACGACCCTGGAAACCCATGCAACGGATCCAGATCGGGAAATTATTACTGGTACTCACACAAATTCAGACTCATATACTTTTTCCTACTCGGTATTGCCAGGGGAAGAAAATACAGATCTGAATGTTCAAGAAATTGCTTTAAGTGGGGG
>JAERTJ010000130.1 GCA_016844945.1 Fidelibacterota bacterium
TGAAGCGGAAGTTTCAGATCGTCAAATGGCAAATGCCAGATTCAAGTTTCCTGTCAACACCCCTCAGAGCAAGGAAGAGTATTACTATCGCAGCATTTTTGCCGAGCATTTTCCATCAGATTCAGCGGCGAAGTGTGTGCCTTCACTACCCTCAGTAGCCTGTAGTACGCCCGAAGCTCTAGCCTGGGATGAATCCTTTCAAAACCTGAATGATCCCTCAGGACGGGCAGTAAAAGCTGTGCATGATGATGCCTATGAATGATCCCTCTTGTTTCTGCTGACCTACCGGGTGTGGCAAACCCCAAAGCTTGACAAGGAAAAGAGGGATCACTTCGTCGTTACACTCCCCGCGAAGACTTATTGATGTGGGGTTAGTGGCAAGACTAATTACCCCGGCTTTTAAGCCGGGGCTTAAAAAATCAAACTATGAGGGGCTTTAGCACAACCCTTTAGAACTCTAGTTCGATTCCTTACGAAGAGGGATTGAATACTATCCTTGTGATTACCACTCACAGAATCATAGTACCCTCAAACTGATTTCCATACACTAAATCGGTTTTATACCTATTTTGAGCTCACTAGAAAATTATCAATGAATTATTCGAGGTGAGGTCATGAAATCATTTATACCATTAATCCTAATCCTTTCGGTTGTCATCTCTATCTTTACTTGTAGCCAGACAGTCCCTGCTCCCGTAACACCTGAGAAGCCTGAAACCATCCTGGATAAAAGAGATCATATTGAAGCAGACCTCATTCTTGATCCACCCGAAATCCCCAGGCTTTGTGATGCCATGGATATAGAAAAAAAGTTCGTAGATATAGGTGACTGCAAGTTGTATTGTGCCGTTGAAGGAACTGGAACTCCCATGGTACTTATCAATGGGGGGCCTGGTGACACCCATCATATTTTTCATCCCTGGGCATCCGAAGCAGCGAAGGAATTTAAAGTGATCTATTATGATCAGAGAGGGTGTGGATTGTCTGACTATACCCCTGGAGAAGGCTACTCTTTCGAGCAAACCATAGATGACCTGGAAAAATTACGAATTGCTTTGGGCATTGATAAATGGATCCTGGCAGGACATTCATTCGGTGGAGGCATTGCTCAATACTATTCCATAAAGTATCCCGAACGTGTCATTGGACAGGTCCTTATCGCCTCAGTACCCATGGTGAATCGTGCAGAATTCAGAGGGGGTAGGGGTGATCAGTTCTATACAGCAGCTGAGCATGAAAAGATAGATGATTTACGTAAAAAGGTGATGGCCCGTGAAATAAGTATGCAGCAATACATCATTAATCGAGACCTCAATGGGGGCTGGAAGCGACAGTATTTCCATAAACCCAGTCGAGATCGAATTATCCAGAATGGATTATATGATTTTGTTGCAGACCCAAGTTATTCATCTGATTGGGCTGCCTATGAACTGGAACATGTATTCCTTGAATCTCCTGTCCCAACTCTGGTTATGGAAGGAAAGTATGATGTTGTCTGGAGGGATGACCGCATAGCTAATATGGGTAAACTGCATCCAAAAGCTAAAATGGTCGTGTTTGAGAAATCTGGCCACAATATCTTTGCTGATGAGCCAGTTAGGTTTGTGAATGAAATCAAGACCTGGATGGAGCAAATAAAACCAGCTACACCCCTAGAGCTTAAAACATGGGCACAATCAGTCAATGAACTGATTGGAGAGCAACTCGTGCTGATTGAGAGCAGCAAAAAGTTTTTAAACCACATAAGAAAAGCCGGAGTAGAATCTGCTAGGAAGCAGTATGATGAGCGTATATCAAGCCAGCCTGCAACCCGTATATTTTTTGAGGCGCCTATGAATGCCTTGGGCTATGAATATCTATTTGCAGACAAAATTGTTGAATCAATCGAAATCTTCAGACTCAACGTTTCAGAATACCCTGACTCGTGGAATGCCTATGATAGCCTGGGAGAAGCATTGCTAGCCGGTGGTGAGCGGGAACAGGCCATCATGAACTATAAACGTTCTATTGAGTTAAACCCAGAAAACGAAAACGGAATCAAAGTGTTGGCTGGTCTGCAAAAGGAGTAACCCCAAACTGTCTTTGCGAGCCCGTAGGGCGTGGCAATCTCCAAAATTTCATAAACTACTCAGGTCGTTTCGACAGGCTCAACGTCCAGGTGTGTCATCCTTTTTGTTTTTCGTATAGTTCGTAAAACTCGTTGTTAAAATGCCAGTTCTTAGCTCCTAAACGAGGATGGTGACAATTCAATTTCAAGTTTCAAAACTCCTTTTTCGGGCTTACCTAGCAGCATGTGGTGGGATGAAGATTTTAACCTGGATGATGACGACTCCAAAACCTACTCCTTCAAGGAGATGGTTCAAGGTGTCTACCCCTATTTAAAACCCTATAACCGGACGTTCTTTTTTGCCCTGGTCTGGGCTTTTTTGGGTGTCATTCTGGTTCTTTTTCAACCCATCATCCTGAAACATATTATCGATTCGGATATTCCCGGTGGTGACTTTCAAGCCCTGGCCTGGTCTGCGGGACTTTATCTCCTAACCATGATTCTGTCAGCAATTCTGGGCTTCTACAGCAACTGGATGGCCCAGAAGGCAGGAATCTTTGCCGTAAATGATCTTAAGGTTTCCCTTTTTTCATATGCCCTGACGCTGGGATTGCCTTTCGCTGAATCAACCTCAACAGGTCAGTTGGTCAGTCGCATTGAATCTGACCCCCAGAGAATTATTGCTGTGACTTCTACGATGGCTCAACGTTTATTGATGTCAGTTGGAATGATCATTGGTGCATTTGTTATTCTGGCATCTGTGGATATGCGCTTTTTGATCATAACGCTGGCAATTTTCCCGTTGGTCATTTTCATCGCGTGGTTCTCCTTTAGATATTTCCGACCATTTTTCAGGAAGGATAGAGCCAATTTTTCAAAAATGATTGGTGTGCTCAGTGAATTTGTAAGGTCGGCAAGTATACTCCAGGTTTTTGATCGTACTGACTGGGCTCTGGGGCGGGTAAAGAAGTCCACAGAAGAATTTAACAGCTTCAGTATCAAGATGAACTTCATCAATTATGGGATTTTCCAGGGCCTGGGATTTATGGAAGTTGGAGCAACTGTCATCGTCCTTATGCTGGGAGTAAAATGGGTCAATGAGGGAACTTTGACTATTGGTGCGTTAGTACTTTTTGCTCAATACATCGCTCAGATTTATTGGCCAATTTTCATGTTTACCGAACAGATCTCCCAACTTCAATCGGCGGGTGGCGCAGCTGATCGTATCTTTTCAACCCTCGAGGAAACTCCTTATATCAGAAGCAAACCTCAATCAGTTAAACTTCCCTCCAGGATCGAAAGTATTTGCTTTGAAGATGTGAGCTTTGGTTATTCAGCTGATCAAATGATCATTCACAATATGTCCTTTGAGATTCATGGGGAAGAACAGGTCGCCTTTGTCGGTCCAACGGGTGGGGGGAAGTCCACCATCATAAATCTGATTTGTAGATTTAGAGATCCACAGTCCGGACGTATCCTGTTGAATGGTGTTGATATTCGCGATTTTGATGTGTCTGAATACCGAAGAAAATTTGGACTTGTTCTACAGGACCTTTTCCTTTTTCCAGCGCCAATTGAAGAAAACTTGCGAGCATTCAGAGATGATATCTCACGTTCAGATCTGGAAGATGCTGCCCGACTTACAGACATTCATGATAGCATCCTCGCACGTTCGGAAGGATATGAGACCTTGCTCAAGGAAAGTGGAGAAGGTTTTTCCTATGGTCAAAGGCAGCTCATCGCTTTTGCTCGAGCGTTAGCCGTCAAACCTGAGGTTCTGGTTCTGGATGAAGCCACTTCATCTGTGGATCCTGGAACTGAATTGCGAATACAGGCGACCATGAAGAAACTCACTGAAGGGCGAACTTCCTTTATCGTAGCCCACAGGCTGAGTACCATTCGGCGTGCATCCACCATCATGTTTGTTGAGAATGGTGAGATTAAGGAATCAGGTAGTCATGAAGCTCTGATGAATTTAAGAGGTGCTTACTCTGAATTGCTCTCCCATGTGGATCCTGACAAGGAGATGCTCTAATGGCTATCATGGGTGCTACAAAACATGTGCTTGGTTGGTTTGCCCCCTATTGGCGGAAACGCTGGAAGGGAATAGCCTGGGTGATGCTTGTTACCATTGTGAGTATTGGTCTCAGTACAGCGTATCCCATCATTTTCAAATATGTCATTGATTCGCTCTCTGAGGGAAACACCACATCAGATGTCCAATTCTATGTATGGATCATTCTTCTGGTAGGTCTGGCCCGGACGATCACTCGTTGGCTTTTACCCTCTTCTCGCTATATCATGAACCTCATACTGGGTCTGGATATCAAGCTATTCCATTTTGGAAATCTTCTACGGAAAGATCCAGCATTCTTCAATAAGTATCGATCTGGTGACCTCATCACCCGGTTTTCTGATGACATAGATGGTGATGTGAAGTTGGCCTGGTTTGGAAACTCTGGAATCATGCGTCCCATCGAAGCTGGGTTCACATTACTATTTTCAATTGGCGTGATGATGACGCTCCACTGGAAATTGACCTTACTGGCGGTTTCACCCCTGCCACTCATCGTGTGGGCTATGAGCAAAACTGAACACCTCCAACATGAAGCCTACAAAAAGCGACAAGAGACAATTTCTCAAACCAATAATATTCTGGAAAGTGCATTTTCAGGGATCAGAATTGTCATCGGGTTTGTTATGGAGAATGCTCAGGAACGACTTTTCAAAACTAACATGGAAGATCGTAAACAGGCTGAAGAACGAGTGGTTTACATCAGGTCTTTTCTGGAAAGTCTCGGAAGTCTGATCAACCAGGTTGGATTAGTGGTTATTCTATTCTTAGGTGGATATTATGTTATTCATGGAGAGATCACACTAGGAACCTTTTATGCATTTATTGCATATATGACAGGCATCACCGAACCCATCTGGACCATATCCTGGTTTTTTGTTTCACTAAAAATGGCTGAATCATCTGTGGACCGTCTGGAAGAAATTGAAGAGTTTGAAAATAAACCCATCCATGATTCCAATATCACACCTCCAGTTGAAAATCTGATTGTTAACGACTTGCATTTTCGGTTCTCGGATAATGATTCTGATATCATCAGTTCCATCAATTTTAAGTCGAATCCTGGTGAGAAAATAGGTATTGTTGGGGAGGTGGGCTCTGGCAAAACGGTTCTCCTGAAATTGATCTCGGGCTGGTTTGTACCATCTAGTGGTTCCGTAGAAATTAATCGCGTTCGCCTGGATCAACTCAGTGATGCATCCAGAGCTGGGAATATTGCCTATGTCCCCCAGGATATTGAACTCTTCAGTGGGACAGTTTCCGACAATATCACCATGGGTCGCGACGAACATCGTCCTCTTGGGGACATTATCGATGCTGCAGTCATAGACAATGAACTGGATTTGGACAAGGTTTTGGAACAAGGGGGTGTGGGTCTAAGCGGTGGACAGCGTGCAAGAGTTGCTCTAGCGCGAGCCTTTTATGGGAATACACCCATTTACATTTTTGATGATGTCACATCTGCTCTGGATCTCAAAACAGAAAAACGGCTCTGGGACAATATTAATCGTGATTATTCAGAAGCCATGTTTCTGGTTGCCACTCACCGTGAAGCAACTGCCGCTGAAATGGATCGTGTGGTCTGGATCAAGGACGGTCAAATTCATGAAGAAGGTCAGCACTCTGACTTGTTGAGGCTCCATCCAGAGTATCGATCCCTCTTCGCCCACGATTAGAAGGCCCAATAAAGGGATATTGAATTCTTGATTATAGAGCGGCGAATGCCCGAATTATATCAACTAGAATTTTGGGTTTATGATGCGCTGCAGCCTTAAAAACTTTCAAAAGCGTCAATTTATCAGGTGGGAGGGCTTTTAGCTCTCTTGCCATTTTGTTGAACTGTTCATCTGAGATATCTCGAATAGAGTTGGAAATGCGATGGGCTCTCTCATAGTTTTTGCCAACCTCTTTATGCCAACGGGCTGGAAAACGCTTTAGACCCTGGTTGCTAACATCCCCTGCTTGAATTGCCTCGGCAGCCACCTGTCCGGCTATTCTTCCAGCAATCATTCCAGAGATGATGCCACCTCCGGACATCGGGTTTGCCATACGTGCTGCATCCCCGATAAGCATCAAACCATCAGTGGTAATTTTTTTCAAGGTCTTGGCTAATGGGATCCCTCCAGCTACAGCAGTAAGGACTGCTGCTTTTGGAAACCTGTCTGCCATAAATTTATCCAGAAGGTCCTTGGCAACAACGTCGCGAACACCCTTGCCAACTACGCCCAGACCTATATTAGCCATTCCCTCACCCTTGGGAAATATCCAGAGGTAACCACTTGGGGCCCATTTTTGACCAAAATAAAAATCTATAAGGTCCTGCTCAACATCCACATTGGCGGCAGAGACCTGGTAGCCTGATCCCGTATCACTCAGTTTTATTGCGGTTCTTAGGCCAGCCATTCGACCAACTCTGGACTCTACACCATCGGCACCGATGACGATTTTGGCAGACAGGGTGCGTCGTTCTCCAAAATATTGATATTCAACCCCACTGACGATCCCATCCGAGAATTTAAGACCATCTACATAAGCCTTGGTCTGAACTTCGGCACCGACCTCTGCCGCCCGCTGCGCCAGCGCAAAGTCAAATAATCGGCGATGGAGAATAAGTCCATTCTCAATAGGGAGCGGAAGGCGAAGTGTAGTGTCATCTGGAGAATTTAGTTGGGCATGTTTTATGGTGGCAGCAATCCATTGCGGGTCTGCGTCCATAAATTGATTAAGACCATCCTCACCAATAGCTTCTGCGCACCTTACGGGATAACCAATGTCTCTATCCTTCTCGAGCAGGATAGTCCTTAAGCCAGATTTTGCTGCCTCATAAGCCGCAATGCTGCCTGCGGGTCCTCCCCCTACGACAATAACATCAAAATCAGTCATTGTTCTGCTCACTTACATTTGATTTTAAAACATCGATGGGGCAGACCCAGATACATATGTCGCAGTCGATGCAGGTTTCGTGGATAATCCTTATATCAGCCTCACGAAGTTCTATTGCATCTACTGGACAAACGGCAACACAAGTTCCGCAAAAATCACATTTATTGTCTTTAATGAGAATCAATCAGATTTCGTTTTCCATGTTGGGTATAAAAGATTAAAGCGACCTTGATAGTACCATCTTGCCAGGAAAAACAGAACGAAACAGGCTACAAAATATCCAGGAAAGACATAGAACATGGCAAAGGATAGAAAGCTAATTCCCCACCTGATCGTCCTGAGCGTGCTCTGAACCGTACGGTTTTTCCACATGAGAAAATAAAGTGGAAGTGCTAGCAAACCTGTTACACCGATAACCCAATCCCAGGTAAGAGCCGAAAAGATTAGAGCAAGAATGAGCAAAACAAATGCATAATCCTGAGTCTTGTTGTGTCCCAATGCAACAGCGATGGTTTCCTTTTCATCCAGGGCATCCCCATAACTGTCAGGGATGGTAGTTAGCATGCTTATACTGACCCAGGCCAGGACATATGGAAGCGCATACCACCAGACCATTAATTCTGCAGCTGGGGCGTATAAATACCATCCAAACCAGAATAGACCAAAGCCTGAAACGAAGCTGGTTAAGACACCACCAACGGGTCGATCTTTCAATGAAAATGGCCGAACGCTATAGACTACACCCAGGAATAGAAACATGGCAGCAAACCACCCAAATAATTCTAGAGATACCATGATGGAAAGGATGGACACAACAATTAAAATTCCAGAGAGATAAACCATTGCTCTTCGTGGAGGGATATATTCATCTGCGATGAGAAATACTTTATTGTTGGCAGCATCATTGCGTCTATCGATGATGTTGTTAATCAGATAGACTGCACCAATGGTCACGGTGTAAAGCGTAAAGATATAGAATCCAGTCCAAAAGCCCATGGGCTCCCAGGAGTCAGAGAAGCGTTTTGCAGCATAAGCGCCAACAAGCGCTATGGTCCAGATAGGAAAAAATAGCGTGGGGCGTAGAACAAATAAATAGTCCAGAAATTTCAGAATGCGATTTTTAATCATAGGATGCAAGCTAACAAACGTTGTTTGCATTAAAATATCTAAATCTAGCGTCTGGCGGTTTTTTTAAATTGAGGTCAATTTTACTGGTATTAAAAACACTTGAGAAACAGGGTTTTTGATTCTTTCACTAGTACTAACAAAGAAAAAAGCCACCTCTATTGACAAAGGTGGCTTTAAGGGAATCCCAATGAAGAAGGAGAAGTCTTTAGGAGCAGACAGTCTCCAACAAAATGGCACAAACTTCATACGGATCCATATTGGCTGAAGGACGGCGATCCTCCAGATAACCTTTACCATCTTTAACAGTTTGAAGCGGAATTCGAATGGAAGCACCACGGTCACTTACGCCATAACGAAATTCGTGAATCGAACAAGTCTCATGCAAGCCAGTAAGGCGTTCTTCATTGTGAGCACCGTACACAGCGATATGCTCATCATGTTTTTCCCCTAATTTCTTACAGGCAGCTTCGATAATCTCATATCCGCCTGCCTCACGCATTGATTTGGTTGAAAAATTAGTATGTGCACCAGCACCGTTCCAGTCACCTTTGACGGGTTTCGGGTGGATACTTGCATTTACACCATATTCTTCTGCTATTCTATACAGTAACCAACGGGCGATCCATAGTTGATCACCACTTTCCATTGGACCTAGTGGTCCAATTTGAAACTCCCACTGACCGGGCATGACCTCAGCATTGACACCTGAGATTCCGAGACCGGCAACGAGGCAAGCTTCCATGTGATCTTCCACAATATCACGACCATAAACTTCATCTGCTCCGACACCGCAATAGAAAGGACCCTGTGGCGCTGGGTAGCCACCATCTGGCCAACCCAGGGGTTTCAAACCCTGAAAAAATGTGTATTCCTGTTCGATGCCAAACCAGGCTTCTTCTCCAGCAAATTTTTTGGAAACTTCAACCAGGTGATCCCGCTTGTTGGTTTCGTGTGTTTTCCCGTCTGGGTAATTGACAGCAGTCATGACCAGGATATGATCCCCACCCCGAATTGGGTCTGGGTAATATGAAACAGGGATTAGTGAGCGATCACTGTCATGACCCTCTGCCTGATTGGTGCTTGAACCGTCAAAACTCCATTCAGGGATCTGATCTAGCGTAGTAACCGGTCCATCAATTATTTTGGTTTTGGAACGAAGCTTGGAGGTCGGTACATGACCATCGATCCAAATATATTCAGCTTTAATTTTTGCCATGAGAAGGTCTCCCCTTACAAAATGAAATGTTGATTATTATACTTAACTATCATGACCGACAATTAACAAGCCCGAAAGCCAGTTGTCAATAATAATTTAAGTATAAATTAACTATTGTTTAAAATATTTAAGCAATAATCACCAAGTTGTAAATTGGATTAATTGTTCTTAGGCAAAAGTTCCGTCAGGTCAATTGAGGTGCTCTCCTTGTAAGAAGACAATACCAGATTGGATTGGGTGCGGTTAACACCAGGCCAATTCTGAATTTCATAAAGCAGATCTTCCAGCGCCTGTGAATTGCGAGCCCGTACTTTGAGGATGTGGGAGCCTCCACCAATGATTGAATGACATTCCAGAACAGATTTGGATTCCGTAGCCTTCTTGACAAAACTATCGTAGTGGTCTGAGTG
Source organism: Fidelibacterota bacterium (assembly GCA_016844945.1). Classification (GTDB taxonomy): domain Bacteria; phylum Fidelibacterota; class UBA8477; order UBA8477; family JABMPR01; genus JABMPR01. The sequence continues at coordinate 9,759 of JAERTJ010000130.1, forward strand.
TTCGCTGACAATAAAAACAAAAGCGGTAAGATCCAGACCTGCCATTTTATGGTCGAGAATGGTCGAGTAGCCCTTGATTAAGCCTTTCTCGGTAAGTTTTTTCATCCGCTCACCAATCGCTGGAATAGAGAGCTGCACAACTTTGGCAATCTCACTGGCAGTTGCTCGTCCGTTCTCTTGAAGCAATTCTAGAATCTGTATATCACGATCATCAATCATCACCAATCTCCTGAAATAATTTAAGTGCTCAGAAATATATCCTAAAATTTTATCGAAATAAGGGAATTTATATGTCGATTATCTAAAGTTTTAAGAAGATATTCCAATTTAATGAAAGTTATCCACACAATCTGTTCAACAAAACATGATATTTACTTGAAGGAGGATCATCACAAACCCCTCACTCTGGAATGATTATTCCAGCAGGAGTCGCCCTGATTCGTTAAAGATGTCAAAAAGTGTCTTCTTTGTGACACAAAAAACATACCTGTTCTCTATATTAATTCACGAAATGGAGATTACTCATGAAGTATGGAGTTCATATGAATCAAGAAAAAAAGATAAAACATTTATTCATCCCGTTCATTCTAGGACTATTGTTAATCAGCACCTCAGCTTTTGGACAATACAGCGTGGGTCAGAGCATCAGCCAGGCTTCACGTAATCACGTTGTAGATTTTTGTGCTAATGAGGGTGGAACTGAAACGATTGGAGAATTGCTCACCCCAGCAGCGGGTGAACCCAATCGAGTCCTCTGGCTTAACTTTTTTGCCTCCTACTGAGGCAGTTGCCGTGCGGAGGTTCCGCACCTGGAGAATTACCACCAATTAAGATCCGCAGATGGTCTAAAAATCGTTGCTTTGGGAATTGATTTTAACTCGCTTAACTGTCAATCCTGGGCGAACCTGGGAGCAAGTTATGCTATCGCAGATGATAGAAGCACTGCCATATGGAGTGATTATGGAAATGGAGGGACACCTCGCAATGTGATCATTGATAGTGAAGGTATCGTTCGATACAATTCATCTGGATTTAATGCCAACACAATCAATACAGTGCTCAATGAATTACTCGGGGCGACCAGTACAGGTGAAGAAATTGAAGTTCCTCAGAGTCCAGTGCTCATGTCGAATTACCCGAACCCCTTTAATGCCGGGACTCAAATTGATTTTGAGATTCACGTATCAGGACCAGTCGAATTAATAATCTACAATACTCGGGGTGTTCCAGTAAAAAGCCTGGTCTCGTCAGAGTTGGCTGCTGGCTCACATTCAGTGAATTGGAATGCTCGCAATAATCAAAATCAAAACTTACCCAGTGGTATTTATATGGCTAGCCTGAGAAGTGTTGCAGGTAAGACATCCCAGAAACTGCTCCTGTTGAAATAGTATGGTTTATCCAAAATTAAGAGCCCCGACACTTCGACAATATCGAAATGCGGGGCTCTTTCCACATGGAGACAGATGTATGGAAAACGCGTATTAGACTTTTGCGGGCTCCAGATTTTCCTGCTCGATATCTTTAAAATACCGATAGGTGCCATGCTTGAGTTCATAAGTGGCATCTTCATCACAAACCACCATTGATTTTGGATGTAGCTGCAGGGCAGAGGCAGTCCACATGTGATTGACACCTTCTTCGATCATTTTATAAAGCGCTCTGGCTTTTGAATGACTATTTACAATGAGCACAACCTCGAGGGAATCTGTAACGGTACCTACGCCAACAGTTAAGGCTAGTTTTGGCACTGCTTCGATGTCATTGCCGAAAAAGCGAGAGTTGGCGATTCTGGTGTCGTAAGTCAATGTCTTTACACGCGTGCGTGAGTGAAGTGAAGAACCGGGCTCGTTAAAGGCGATATGTCCATCAGGACCGATACCACCCAGGAAGAGACGAATACCACCTACAGATTTAATCTTAGCTTCGAAGGCATCACATTCAGCGACCAGATCATCTGCGTTTCCATCCAGTATGTTGATGTTCTCCTCGGGAATTCCAATATGGTTGAACAAGTTTTGACGCATGAACGAATGATAGCTTTCTGGATGTCCCTCACGGATATTTACATATTCATCCATGTTGAAGGTGATAACATTTTCGAATGAAACTTTGTTTTCCTGAACCAGCTTTACAATTTCTTTGTAGGTACCAACGGGTGAGGATCCAGTGGGTAGACCCAATACATAAGGTTTTTCTTTGGTTGGTCCAAATTTGTTAATGCTTTTTGCAATATAGTGGGCTGTCCACTTGCTCAAGCGATCGTAATCGGGTTGAATAATAAGTCTCATAGTTGCTCCGTTTAAAGTATGTTGTTTAGGATGTTCAGACAGCTATCGAAGTCGTTTTCGATTTTTTGCCGCATATCATCCAGCTGTTTTTTAAAAGAATTGGATTCAAAATCTCCGCGAACACTATCAAAATCTTCATCTTGATATCCATCAATACCAAAACCAGTGCGCACATTTCCTTCAAATTCCTTAGAGGCATCCATTTCTACCATATTCAGTAGCTTGGTAGAAGACACTTTCCATTTATCCAGAACCGTTTTCAGATGCTCCCCATTGAAATCAGCTGCATCAAAACCAAAGACCTGAGGAATGGCAGTTAGCACCCATGACCATTCATCTGAGCTGTAACTCGAGTGAATGGCTTGTAACTCTTCCTGAAGTGTAGGTAAACTATTTACTTTCCCTGTTTTGATTTTGTCTAAGAGCTTTTCAAGTCGCGGTTTTGCACATAGTAGACCTGAGACATCAACCCAGAAGCAATCTCCAGACTGAGCTGATGCATCAGTTGCAAGTATATCCTCAAGGGTTTTCGCATTAATGGTTGACAGGTGAGCTACCAGGGCATCGCCCAGATATTTTTCAAGTGCCATGCGGTAGTATCGGCTACAGGTTTTCAGAAGTAATCTCTTTATGAGTATTCCTTGATGGTTTACATACTCCTGGCCCTTCTCTGCGTTGGCATATAGTTCTAGAAGAATCGATTGACCCTTAATCATTTTTTGTCCAGTATAAGGGGATAGGACTTCAAAATTGAGTTGATCTAATTTGTCGGCATGTTTTCTACCATCTCGGGTTGGCCATTTTAACCCATCACGCATGGTGCCTACGGTGAAATAGTTCATTCCAGGGACCAGGGTTGACTGCCCATGATCTTCGTTGACATAAGAAAATGGAAAATCTGAGGCATCAAAATTTGCATAATGCTTCCCCATGACAGCTGAAAAAGCACCCACCCTGGAGGGCCATAACAGATAGGATGATGAACCTGTCTTGCTACCACGCTCAAGAATGCCCTGATGTAATGGTCCCAGTTTATACATATGATTTGACTGGTTTGTCCCGCTTCCTGCATTAAAAAAGGAGAACATACCTGCAATAAGCAGGGTGGAGCGGTGATGGGTGACAGTATAAGGACCACCAAAGATGGAACATACCTCTGAATGAAACCCTTCTGAGTTACAGAACATAACTGAGTTTTCTGCAGAGAACTGTTTACCGATTTTTGAGTGTTCACCAATAAGTGTTGATGCAATGAGAGCGCCGTCAGAAACATGAGCACCCTTTTGTATTATAAAATCCTTGGCGATTACCCCATCACCAACAAAGGTTGAAGCGTTCAGAGCAGAGGCTACGGTACCTTCTTTCAGGTTCTGGGTGCCACGTAGAATGGCTCCTTCACCAATATTGACGTTCACTATGTTCTGGCAGTGGAAGATCTTTGCACCTTTACCAATGGTTGCACGATCTGAACGGACACTATTGGAAAAGTCTTCAGCGATCTTATCCAAAGCCTCTACCAACTCAGTATCATGTCGATACATGGTTGACAAATAGGCAGTTTGAGCACTGGTCATGCTGGTGATTTTCAGTTCACGACCACCACCCTCATTCAAAACTTCGATGGTATGACCATTCCCAAAGCTGGTTTCACCCTGGCAGACGATGGAGCCTACATTTTCCATTAGTACATCGTCTTCGATGATGAGGTTAGAGAGCCATCCATTCACATTTGAAATATGGCAATTATTCCCGATGACCACATTGTGCAGATTTGCATCAAAGATACCAGCATATCTTCTGATGCCGTCTCTCGGTACAAACTCGCCATCTAGATCTCCGATACGGACATCTCCTCTAAAAATTGTCCCTGCAATACGAGTAGGGTCGAATCCCTTGGTGACCATCACCTTCGACCATGACCTGGACCAGCAACCGTTTCCCTTCAGGATGGTTATAGCCTCGGGGGTCAAGGCTAAATATTTTGATGCTTTCATAAAAAGTCTTCCTATTTGGTAATGACTACTTTGAGTTCATATTTATCACCTCGATAGATGCCTTCGAGGTATTCGATAGGTTTGTTTGTCATGGAGAAGGTGGTCCCGTGGAGCCTCAGGATGGGACTTCCCTCATCAATCTCCAGCAAAGCTGCACACTCAGCTTGTGCCAGGCTTGGTTGTATCACATGATCCGCTCTAGATAACCGGATGTGTAAATCTTTTTCGATGTAATTATAGATTGATCTATCATCGGCCATCCGTGGTTCCATGAGACCCTTGCCTGTATTGTATGATAAAAATGAGGTTTCAATGGCGAAGGGTGTGTCCTCAACATAGCGAACTCGACGAATGCGGACAAGGGGTTCGTCTGGAGCTTTCCCCAGTCCTGAATATGCCATTTCATATGATTCGTTTGACTCAACCAATTCAATATCAAGCACTCGGGAATGGCTCCGATATCCCAGTTTGGACATCTCAGACGAGAATCCTTCAAGTTTCAGGAGCATCTGAGTGTGTGGTACAGAGTTAACAAATGTCCCCTCACCACGCCTGATAGTGATATAGCCTTCGCGGAGCAATTCCTGGCTGGCTTGTCTCACTGTCATTCGGCTAATATTGAACTCAGATGACAGCTCATTCTCGCTGGGAATCTGGTCGCCAGCTTTGAGCTTACCCGTTTTGATGAGATCTTTTATAATATCTCGAACTTGAATATACAGTGGGACATAACTGCTTTTATCAATATGAGAATCCTTTAGTATTGACAGGGTTTCCACTGTGTATTAACCCTCTGCAATGACCTTATCAATAAACCCTACTGCGTCGCCTACGGTTTTTACACCCAGTGCAGCATCTTCATCCATTTCGATATCAAACTCTTCTTCAAAAGCTGCAACCAGTTCAATGGATTGCATGGAGTCAGCACCCAGGTCTTCCACAAAACGTGAATCTTCCTGAACCCGACGGGCTTCGATTTTTAAAAGTTCTGCAGCAACGTTTTTAATGCGGTCTAGTGTGGTCATTTTTTAGTCCTTATATATGTGTTTTCAAAGATTGGATTATTTAGAGTTGCTGAGTTTGAAGGTATCACGGGCGATTGCCAGCTCTTCATTGGTTGGAATGACCATGATTTTAATACGTGAGGTAGATGCTTGAATCTCACCCTCAACACCAGTATGAATGTCATTCCGGGGTCCATCAATGAGAATGCCCTGTTGATCCATTTCTGCCAGAATGCGAGATCGCATGGCGACACCATTTTCACCGATACCGCCGGTAAACACAATGGCATCGACACGATTCAAAACAGCCATATATGAACCAATATATTTTTTGATGCGATAGGCAAAAACATCTAGAGCCAGTGCGGCCTTTTCGTCACCTTTACCTGCCTTTAACTCCAGGTCACGAACATCATTGGAGGTACCAGAAACACCGAGCAAGCCAGATTTTTTATTGAGCATGACATCAAGACTTTCAGTGTCGTAGCCTTTTCTCTGGAGGTAAAAGAGAATTCCAGGATCCAGGTCACCACTGCGGGTTCCCATGACAAGACCTTCCAGGGGCGTCAAACCCATGCTGGTGTCTATCGAATGACCATCCCTTACAGCAGCAATTGAAGATCCGTTGCCAAGATGACAGGTAATCAGGTTGACACTGTATTTGTGTTTACCCATGAGCTTGGCAGCACGTCGAGCAACAAATTGATGTGACATGCCATGAAAGCCATAGCGGCGGATACGGTGGTGGGTATAGAGATCCTCAGGCAGTGCGTAGCGAAAAGCAACTTCTGGAATGCTTTGATGAAATGCAGTGTCAAAACAGGCGATCTGAGGAATATCGCCAAACATTTTCTGTGACTCTTTAATACCCGTAAGGTTTGGTGGGTTGTGGAGGGGTGCCAATTCGAACACAGCTTCGATGCCAGCTTCAAGTTCATTGTCAATTCGCATTGACCCACCAAAATCTTCGCCACCGTGAACAACACGATGACCACAGGCACTGACTTCCGAAAGTGAAGCAAGTGCACCATTATCTTTATCTAATAACATTGATTTGATCACAGCAAAACCACTGGGGTAGTCCTGGATCGCTTGAATTGATTCTACCTTTCCGTGTGTGGTTCTGAGAGATGCCAGCGCATCTTCTGAGCCGACTCGTTCAATGGCTCCTTCGGCGAGAAGTGATTCTTCCGGCATATTGAATAGTTTGAATTTGATGGAGGAGCTGCCGCAATTAAATATGAGAATTTTCATGGATTGTTTATCCCTTTGCCTGAACAGATGTAATGGCGGAGACTGCAATGAGATCATCCACACTGGCTCCGCGACTCATATCATTGACTGGTTTGGCGAAACCCTGGAGGATGGGACCGATCGCTTTTGCATTGGCCATATATTGAACCAGTTTGTAGCCAATATTTCCTGCATCAAGATCAGGGAAAATGAGGACGTTTGCCTGGCCAGCGACACTGCTGTCACCCACCTTTTTGGCTGCAACTTTTTCTATGATGGCTGCATCCAGCTGAAGCTCTCCATCCATATCAAATTCTGGATTAATCTGTCTGGCGATTTCAAGAGCTTCAATAACCTTGTCCGCATCCTCATGACTGGCTGATCCTTTTGTGGAGAAAGTCAGGAAAGCAATTTTGGGTTCGATGCCGAGGAGTGCCCTGGCGTTGGTGCCAGAGGCAATGGCTATTTCAGCAAGTTGTTGAGCTGTAGGCTGGATGTTCACTGCAGAATCAGCAAAAATGAAAATCTTGTCCGCTTCACCCTGGAAATTTGGAATTATCATAATGAAAAAACTGCTGGGAGTGGAAAGCCCTTCCTGAAAACCAACCGTTAATGTTGCGGTCTGAATAACAATGCTGGTTGCTGTTGCAACCCCGGCAACCATACCATCGGCAGCACCTTCACTCACCATCATTCCTCCAAAAGAGAGTGGTTTTCTTACCAGTTTTTTTGCAATGGCTTCTCGAAGGTCTCGTTTACTGGCATAAGCCAGAGCATAGCTATCAAGTCGCGAATCGGTTTTACTGTCTACAATTTCAATCCCCTCAAGTGACAAACCCAACTCTGTTGAAAGCGCAGTGATAGAGTCTGGATTTCCAATCAGGACAGGATGAGCTATCCCTTGCTCATAAACCTTTACAGCTGCTTCCAGTATACGTGGATCTTTAGCTTCAGGATAGACCA
>JAERTJ010000131.1 GCA_016844945.1 Fidelibacterota bacterium
GCCCATGAGAGCATTCACCGTAAAAGTTATCCCCATAAATCGACCCCGGCGACCCGCCAGGGAAACAGATGCCAGAAAGTCAGCCCAGATGGGAACCAGGAAACCAACACCCAGTGACCAGATCACCCACAGAATCAAGTATACCATGACTCCAGTCTGACCCACAAACTCGAAGTGATAAAAGGCTAGACCTATCATGAAGGCAATGGGTGCCATTCCAAAGTGTAAGCCCACATTCAATTTTTTGATGTGAGGCGAATTGCGGAACAAGGTAGCTGAAAGTATTTGGGGCAACGCAACCAGCAGGATAAAACCACCGGGAATGAGTCCGATGATAAAAGCTGATGCCCCCATTTGAGCTAAAAACATAGGGATGACAGAATTCATATTATGAAAAGCCATGGCAAATCCCCACAAACCTTCTCCCGTTGCGTTTAGAACGGTATTACGTGTATGAAGCTTTTGTAGGTTCTGACTTTCCATGCTGTGAATGTAATCCAAGTCAGCCACTCAAATAATATTTTGATTCTACCGTATCAGATGAAAGATTGAGGCACTATCAAGGAGTCTGTATGGCCATATTTATTGATTCATCAGATCTGTCACAGATCAAGACAGCCATGACATCTGGCTGGGTAACCGGCGTAACAACAAATCCCCTCATACTGGCACAATCAGATTTGAAAGCAGGTGAAGTATTGAAAAGCCTGAAGTCTTTAAGTTCAGGACCAATTTTTTACCAGCTTATGTCAACCCGTTTTGAGGAAATGATAGAAGAAGCACATCAGGCACATCAACTCCTGGAAAAACAGTTGGTGGTGAAGCTGCCACCCCATGATTTAGGGTTTCGGGTTTGTGCCGAGCTATCAACCCGCATGAGTTGTTGTCCCACTGCTATTTATTCACCTGCCCAGGCTCTCATTGCCAGAGAAGCTGGTGCCCAGTATATCGCGGTATATGTAAATCGTGCGTCACGTTTATTGGGTGATGGACTTGAATTGACTCGTGAGCTCTCCAACGTTCTGGCCGGTAGTCATACTGAGCTTTTGGCTGCCAGTCTTAAGTCACCCAGGGAAGCCGTCCAGGCTTTTACTGCAGGTGCCAAACATCTCACACTACCCTATGACACACTGACTGCTATGTCTAAACATGAGTTGAGCCATGATGCAATCCAGCAGTTTCAGAATGAAGGAGTTGGGCTTTAATTTGTCTGTACCTAAGCTGTCTTCCTGAAGTTGTATACTGAGTTTGCCGAACTGTTCTTGAAGGAGATAGCTGGTGTCATGATCATCCTCCGCTTCCTCGTCCCATGAACTGAGAAATTTTGGTGTGTCTAGACCAACCCCAGAAGGATGGAATGAAATTTTGCTTCAGCCGAGTCAGATCGACTGAGCAGCAGAATAGGCACCTTAGCCCCCACAATTACACCACCTACTTTGCAACCCCCCAGAGCAGATAAACCCTTGACCAGATGATTGGCAGCCGTTGTATTGGGCATGAGAAACACATCTACCTCCCCAGCGATCCTGGATGCCTGACCTTTTCGGCTGGCAGCATCTTCTGACAGGGCTACATCTGGAGCAATGGGCCCCTCAATGATGTAATCAGATGAAAGTCGCTCCACCACTCGCTTTGCCAGAACAGTTTCTGGAATTTTATCATTGACGGTTTCAATGAGGCTCATCATACCATAGCGTGGTTGATCGATACCCAAAAGATGCAAATAGCCGGCAATATTATGTACCATTTGCACAAAGACTTCTTCATCTAAATGAAGATTAATACCTCCATCACTTATGAACAAAAGTTTGTGGTAGTGAGGTGATTCTACAACAGCAATATGATTAAGCAGCTCTCCTTGCCGCAAACCAGTCTCAGCTTTTAAAACAGCCCTGAGCAATTCACCTGTACTGACCTTCCCCTTCATAAGAAGATCAGCCCTGGAATCGTTAATTAGATCGATGGCTGTCTGAGCTGGATTTTCTGAGTCGATGATTTCGAAAGTCGTATCGCCTGCTACCGTCAGGGACTGAATCTTTCTGGAATTCCCTACAAGAATGAATGTAGCGAGCCCTTCGTTTTGAGCCAGGGTCGCAGCCTGGATCAATACTGGATCTTCGGCTGAAACCAGAGCCACGCGTTTTTGAACCGCCCCCTGAACCTGTTGATGTAATGCTTCAAAATTTGATATCATATGTGCTCTCAATAAAAAATGGCTGCTCACCTTCTGGTAAACAGCCATAATATATGTATGACGTTGCGATATGGTTTTGATTATTCTCCCAGAAAGGATCGAATTCCAAATTTGATCAGGAGTTGTTTGGTATCTATCTCATCCACATCGGTTCCCTTTTCAAAATTGTATTCTGCCTCGACGGTCATACCAACATTTTTTGCCAGATTTAATAGCAGCCCAGCGCTGGTGACTAGCCCCATTTCCTTGCTATTGCGCTCCTGCTCCTTCTCATCAATAAATTCTTTATCGATGAGATAGTCTGCACCTGCTTTAATAAAGGGGGTTAGCTCACTGCGTTTTCCTCCAAAAAAGATGAACACACGGGGACCTACAGTCATACTGACGGTTTCATATACAGTTGGATCATCTTCTGGGATGGCTACATCATCCAACTCTTCGTGCATGTCTTTCCCATACCCAAATTCAATTCCTGCAGCAAACTGAGGAAAGAGAAAAAGGGCTGCATCTGTATTTATTCTCCAAAAAGATTCTCGTAAATCCTTGTTCAAGTCTGTTTCGTATGTTCCAGAACCGGCGATCATGATGGTTCCTGAGGCCCGTGAGGTGGAGTAATTCGTCTGGTAGTCCGAGGCTAGTAATGTTCCAGTAAAGCTCATCAATACGATTAGAGCAAAAAAAATTTTCATGTTCATCTCCATTTCATCAATCATTTTTCATCAGGCGTGAAAAATAGTCCTTGAAGTCTTCTTCCATGTGACTCGTGTCAACCTTTGGTTTGAGTTTCGAATCAGTTTCTTCCTCATCGGCGTTATCGGCTTTATCTGGTTCTGGCTGCTGAGCTAGTGGTTCACTGGCGGCTAGTTCATCCTCTCCAAAAGATGGCTCCATACTTTCCACTAGTGGTTCTTCCGGTACAGGTACAGGTACAGATACAGGCTCAGGTTCAAGTTCAGGCTCAGGTTCAAGTTCAGGTTCGGGTTCAGGCTCAGGTTCAACGGAGCTCGCCTTACTTGCCTGCTTCAGCATCTCATCAAACTTGTTCTCAAATTTCTCATCTGGCTCATCATCGATCTCATCTAAATCAGGATATGAGTCTAGATCTTCAGTAGGCTCCGTTTCCGTCTCAGTATTCGTCGATGCTTTGTTGAGCATCTCCAGAATATCATCACCGGACTCAGCCTCACTGGGGGTGTAGCTTGGTTCTGGTTTGGGTTGAGATGATGTGGTGTCTTCGCCCTCATCGGGTTGAGTTTCACTTTTCTCTGTCAACTGGAGAATTTTAAAACCATCCTCATCTTCCTCAAAATCATAGTCCTCATCCTCTTCGAGAGGGGATGGGTCATCAATAGTTGAGTCTTCGGGTTCAGTATCGTCAGTGTCGGAAAATTCAGGCGAATATTTAAAATCCTTAAACTCAGAATCTTCATCACCTCCGGCTTCTTCATCAATTTCAGGTACACCCAAAGGTTCAGAACTTCGAGGCTCATCTGTTTCCAGGTTTTCATTTTGATATTCAAGATCAATAAAGTTTGACTCCGCTTTTGGGATTGCCTTCTCTTCTTCAGCACCCAATAGGTCATCTTCGAGTTCACCCATTTCTAGGATTTCGGGCTGCTCCTGTGCTGACGAATGATCTTGAAAGTCAGTCTCTTGGATATCTGCCTCACCCTCTTGAGTATCAGCGCTGATTCCTTGATCCTCCTTGTCAGACGATGCGGTACTAGAGTCATGCTCAATAGATATTTCATTCAAATCATGTATGATGGGCTCTGGTATTTCAAAAGAGGCTTCTTTTTCTATCTCTGCTGGCTCTGGCTCATCGACCTCAGGTTCAAGATTGGTGTCCATATTCTCTGTATTCGAGATTTGGGGTTCATCCGGGATTGATTGATTAGCTGTATCAGCCATTTCATCTTCAGTTGCCCTGAATTTGGTAATACGGACTTCAGTTCTGGTGAGTAGACCCTCTTTCACCATTGGCTGGATACGTTGGACATATCCATCAATTTTTTCTATTCGTCCAACAAATTCAAGGAGAAGGGGTAAATTCTCAGCCATGCGCATGATTTTCATCGAATGAATCTCACCATGGGCACCAAAACCTTCGCGACCACGGATAACTGTTCCACCAGACAAGCCGCTTTCGAGCGCTACCTCCAGGAGGAGTTCGTATAGATTACGACCTTCATATTTATCATTTTCCCCGATAAATATGCACAGCTTAAGTCCTATGTAATCTTCATGCATTATAAACCTCGATTTTCATCACCACAATTTAGCGATGCTAACCCCCGCCCAAACAGCGATAAGTGTACCTATTACATTAGCCAAAATGTTTGATATAGCAAACAACCACTCACCACTTCGCATCAGATTCAATGTCTCAAATGAAAAGGTGGAATAGGTTGTAAAAGCACCCAATAATCCAACCAGGACAAAGAGTCTCATCTCTTGACTGACAATCATTTTTTCTAAAAACAGGGTGGCAAGCAAACCCAGAATAAAACTCCCTAAAAGATTTACTGATAAAGTCCCAAAGGGAAAACGGTCGCTCAGTTTCTGTGCGATTCCGCTCAACCAATAGCGACCGATGGCTCCAAGAAATCCACCGCAACCAATTGCAAGAATCCTACTCAGATCCATGCGTTAACTCTCCACTTCATGGGGTAGGGGTACTTGATAGACATCATCGAATACAACCATTTTCATAAATTTAAAATAGATCAACCCAACTGCTGAAAATATGATAGACCCGATAATCCAGGGCATACCCAAATCAGCCAGTGTATGACTTTCTTCAATACCTCCAATAAAAAGTCCTGTAAATGCTGACATATTGAAGATTGCATGGACCAGTACCGGGATGAGAATATTTCCGGTTTTAATCATCAACCAGGCTAAAAGAATAGCAAGGCTGATGAGTTCGAACATGGCAGGTAAATAGAATAGATAGGCAATGTGAAATAAGCCAAAAACCACTGCAGGAATGATCAGCGTTGGAATCAGTGAACCAAAATAGTAAAAAAGACTCTGCTGGAGGATTCCTCTGAAGAGTAGCTCTTCAATCACTGGGGCGACCAGCGTGGCTGCTATAATCAGGATAATGTTGGCGAGCACTCCACCCTCGTACAAACCTTCTTCTAGCTGTTTTAGAAAATCAGGGATTGGAAAATAGGGGATCACCAAAACCTCAAACATTGAGACCAAGCCAATGACTCCCAGTACTAGCACGATCGACATGATCACGGTGACAATAGAGACTGGATGGAAAGGCAAGACATCGGTGAGCTTGAGTTTACGTTGTTTTAAAATAAAGAGGACCGGAATAACAATTGCGAACTCACCCAGAAGGACAATGAGATTATCCAATACCGGATTGTCTTGTATGTCAGGAAACAATCCCCTAAGACTGAGGCTTACAAACAAGCCCAAAAACATACTGGCAGCGATAAGCAGATAAGCTTCTCGAGTTTGGAAAATATGCAGGGGGCGCTTAGACATTACTCACGATCAGTTATTTGTTTCGGTTTTTAAAAGTAAATGGGGTGAAAATGAAAGTTGAAAACCAACCAACACTTTCACCCCATCCTATAATAAGATGTAAGTCGTCAGGCTACTCTTTGATAACCCAGACTTTTACTTCTGCTTTGATATCAGTGGCGATTTTGACAGGAACATTATAAATGCCTAGAGCTTTTAGGGGCTCTTCCAGCAGAATATCACGCTTGTCAATTTCATAGCCTTTGGCAACCAACAATTCAGCAATATCAGCGGCTGTGACAGCACCAAAAACTTTATCCTCTTCACCCACTTTAACTGAGGTTTCAAGGGAGAGGTTTCCGAGCTTAGCAGCCAATTGTTCAGCCTGAGCAGTAGCACGGGCATCACGATTGTCTTTCAGTTTCTTCTCTTCTTCAAAAACACGGGAGAAACTGCGGGTCGCAGGATAAGCCAGTTTCTGAGGAATCAGATAATTCCGGGCATAACCAGCTTTTACGTTTACAGTTTTACCTGCTTCACCCAAGGTTTCGATATCTTCACGTAAAATAATTTTCATGATCAGATCCTCTTCTTAGGCATTCTTGACGTCATTGGTGTAAGGCAATAACGCAATGTTTCTGGCGCGTTTAATAGCTGTTACCAGTGTTCTCTGATGCAGGGAACAGGTACCAGTAATGCGACGAGGTAAAATTTTACCCTGTTCAGTCACAAAACGACGCAACATGGATGGATTCTTATAGTCAATTTGCATTTTCTTGTTTTCACAGAATTTGCAAATCTTTTTTCTATAGGTGAACATTTTCATATTGAATACTCTCTTTCTCTATTCCAGCCGATCACTCTGCGTCAGCAGATTTCTCAGCGTCCTCTTCTGGTGTTTCTTCTGGGGAGTCTTCAACTTCCTCTGCTTCAGCGACAGGTGCTTCGACCTCTGCTTCGACTGTTTCTTCAGTTACTTCAGCAACCTCTGGTGTCTCGGTAGTTACTTCAGCGGATTCCTCTACAGGTGCTTCGACCGCTGCTTCAGCCGTTGCCTCTGCAGGAGCTGCTTCTTCAGGTGCAGATTCACCATATCTTGGTCTACGACCACCATCTCTGGAATCTCTTCCCTGGGGACGTCTACTACCACGATCTGCTTCAAAAGCCTGTGGAACTGCAAGGGTTTCAAAATCAGGGAATTCATCCAGACGGATTGTCATGTAGTGCAGAACACCTGATTCAATTTCCATTTCACGTGAGAATTCAGAAATGTCTGGATCTTCACCCTGGAAATGAAGCAATACATAATTTCCATAGCGTTCTTTATCGATAGCGTAGGCTAATTTACGTTTTCCCCAATGTTGGGTGTTGGCAAGTTCTCCACCTATGTTTTTCAGGACTTCTTCCACTCTTGCGACGACTGCGGAGATTCCTTCACTATCAAAGTTGATATTTACAATATAAAGGCACTCATACTTTTTCAAGAGCGAACCTCCTTATAAACCTATGGTTGCGATCAATGGAGCAATGACCAGTGATACAACCGACATTAATTTTATCAAAATATTCAGTGATGGTCCAGAGGTATCCTTGAAGGGATCACCTACAGTATCACCAACGACGGCAGCTTTGTGAAGATCAGAACCTTTTCCATATTTGGTTCCGTCAAACTCAACGCCGTCCTCTACCATTTTTTTAGCATTATCCCAGGCACCACCAGCATTTGACTGGAAAATAGCCATGAGTACACCTGTTACTGTAACACCAGCCAGAAGACCACCCAGTGCCTCAGCACCGAATATGTATCCGACGACAACAGGTGTCAGGATTGCCAGTAAACCAGGAAGCATCATCTCTTTGATGGCGGCTTCCGTGGAAATTGTTACACATTTGCCGTATTCGGCTTTGCCATCAGCAGCATTAAAGGTCTTTTGGTCTTCAGCAGACATTTCCTGACCGTCTTCATACTTGTTCATGACTTTTAGAGCGGCTGTCAATTCAGGAATTGTTTTGAATTGACGGCGGACTTCTTCAATCATCGCCATGGCAGCACGGCCCACAGCACCCATCGCCAGGGATGAGAATACGAAAGGCAGCATACCACCAACAAATAGTCCAGCCATGACCGTAGGATCAGTAATACTGATACTCATTGGATCGCCACCGCGAATGACTTCCACAGTTGTACGGAAAGCTGCGAAAAGTGCCAGAGCAGTCAGAGCAGCAGATCCAATTGCAAAACCTTTACCTACTGCAGCAGTGGTATTTCCCACAGCATCTAATTTGTCTGTACGCTGACGAACTTCTGCTGGGAGTTGAGCCATTTCAGCGATGCCACCAGCATTATCAGAGATAGGACCATAGGCATCAATCGCCAGCTGCATTCCAGTATTGGCAAGCATTCCCAGGGCAGCCATGGCAATACCATAGAGTCCTGCAAAATGGAAGGCGCCCATGATACTGGCGGCAATGATGAGAATTGGAATAGCAGTAGACTGCATACCCACACCGAGACCAGCAATCAGGTTTGTTGCAGCACCTGTTTTTGACTGACTCACGATGGAGTTCACAGGACCTGTGCCTGTTCCAGTATAATGTTCAGTGATGAATCCAATACCCAGGCCGGCAGCCAGACCAATTGTACTGGCCAAGAAAACACCTAAACTAGTATATTCAGCTCCACCCAGAGTAAAGGTAGCTGGAAGCAGCATGGTGACCATGAAATACATGATGATTACCATAATGGCTGATGAT
This sequence comes from Fidelibacterota bacterium, assembly GCA_016844945.1. GTDB lineage: Bacteria > Fidelibacterota > UBA8477 > UBA8477 > JABMPR01 > JABMPR01. Next base: position 8,432 of record JAERTJ010000131.1, read on the forward strand.
CCAAATTCACCAATATTGAGACCCTTTTGTGGATCTCCGCCCTCTTTCACAGATACCATGAATGTACCTGAGATTGAGACCAGAATTCCAACAGCAGCAATGAGTAGTGGCAGGAATACAAATTCAGGAGCTAAAGCACCACTCACCAGTATAGTTGCACCAAGTACCATTGAACCAATAATTGATCCAACATAAGATTCGAATAGATCAGCACCCATACCGGCTACATCACCAACATTGTCACCGACATTGTCAGCAATGGTTGCTGGGTTAAGTGGGTGATCCTCAGGAATACCTGCTTCGACTTTACCAACCAGGTCAGCACCAACATCAGCGGCTTTGGTATAAATACCACCACCAACACGTGCGAACAACGCGATTGAACTGGCACCCAGTGAAAAACCTGAGAGTACGGACATTACCATGCTCATATCGGTAAACAGCTCACGGTAAATGAGGAACAATCCTCCTAATCCGATGACACCTAAACCAACAACACTCAAGCCCATGACTGATCCACCAGCAAAGGCAACGCCCAGGGCTTTTGCGAGACCGGTGCGAGCAGCTTGCGACGTGCGATAATTTGCCTTTGTAGCAACACGCATACCCAGATAACCAGCCAAACCTGAAGCCAAAGCACCAACAATAAATGATGCTGCAACTAAGGGGCTCTTGCCTTCACCACTATTGGCGATTCCCAATAAAACGGCGACGGCTACAATGAATATTGCCAAGACACGGTATTCGGCTTTCAAGAATGCCATGGCACCATCAGAAATGTGTTTTCCGATCGTTTTCATGGTATCTGAGCCTTCATCCTGTTTGTTGATCCAACCTGTTTTCCAAAAAGAAAATGCTAGGGCAATAATACCCGCAACAGGAACCCAGATCATCATTTCACTCATATTAATTTTCCTCCTTTATATCCTCTGACTGAACTTTTCGAGGATTCACGTTGAAGCGATTCATTGTGTTGTCAATGTCACCCTTCAGCCAATGCTCGAGAGCATCTGCCGCTTTACCCATTTGTTCAGGGAGAATATTTAAATCAATCTTTGAATAATTCTCTAATACAAAATCTTCAGAAAGACGTCTACCCTGTTCACCACCTATTCCCATCCGTGTTCGTGGAAATTCAGTTGTGTTTAAATGCTGAATGACCGATTGCATTCCTCTGTGTGTTCCAGCTCCCCCCAGCTTGCGCAGGCGAATTTCTGGAAAAGGAATATCAAGGTCATCAAACACGAGCATACAATCTTCTGCTTCAATTTTAAAATAGTCCATCAGATGACGCACTGCTTGTCCACTATTATTCATATAGGTCGTAGGCTTCATCAGGATTGCATCCTGTGTGGGGCTTTTGGCAAACACATAGCTTCCCTTGCCTGGCCGAAAGCTGAGTTGCCATCTTCTGGCAAGCTCGTCGATGACCATAAAGCCAGCATTGTGTCGGGTTTTTGCATAGCGATCTCCCGGATTACCAAGACCAATGATTGCGCGTAGCATTGAGCGTCTCTTTGCTGGGAACTAATTATTCGTCACTGCCTTTATCGGAATCGCCGTCAGAATCTTCTTCTGAACCTTCTTCATCCTCAAATTCCAGATCATCCTCATCAACCTCAACAACTGTCTCTTCCATTTTCTGTGGGAGAACAACTGAAACAATAGTGATATCGTTGGCTAGAAGTACTTCAAAGGTGTCACTGTGAATATCGCTGGCGTATAATCCTTCACCGATACTTAACTCAGATACGTCGACTTCAATAGAATCTGGAACATCCTCACCTTTACAGCGAACCACAACTTCGTGGATTGGCTGTTGAAGAACGCCACCCTCTTGCACACCAACTGCATTTCCAACCGCAATAATAGATACGGGAATCTCGATGATGTCGCGCAGACGTACACCGAGAAAATCCATATGCAGAATCTTGTCAGTTACAGGATGCCACTGGACATCTTTCACCATGGCACGACGTTGTTCGCCATCAATAGTGATGTTAAAAATCTGTTCACCTGAATGCATTGCTTCGCGCAGATGTGCTTCGGTCATGACATAAGATTGAGCTTCTTCACCACCTGAATAAAAATTCACGGGTACAAAGCCATTCCTGCGAAGAGATTTTGCTGCTCTCCGACCAAATTCACTTCTTTGCTCAATCTGCAATTCAAAACGTTCTTTTGCTTTTGCTTGAGCCATTTTCTTTTTCCTTTACCTCTATATACTAAATATCAAATAATACACTGATCGATTCTTCATTATGAATCCGCTGGATCGCCTCGCCAAATACCGGTGCAACACTAATGGTCATCAGTTTTTCAATCTGCTTTTTGGGATCGATCTTGATCGTGTCTGTAACCAGAATCCGATCAATGGGTGCTTTAACCAAACGCTTTATTGCGGGACCTGAAAGCACACCGTGGGTCACTGCAGCGTTTACCGAAATTGCGCCCATGGCCCTTGCCTTCTTAGCGGCAGCTACCATGGTTCCTGCTGTATCAATCATGTCATCCATGATCAATACATTCTTTGCTCCAACCTTACCAATCAAATGCATCACTTCAGCCTTATTATGTTCCGGCCGACGTTTATCAATGATAGCCAGGTTAGCATCTAATAGTTTTGCATAAGATCTGGACATTGGGACTGAACCAATATCTGGTGCCAGCACAACCATATCATCAAGACCCAGGTCCTTAATCGCTCCTACGAGCACCTTCTTGGAGTAGAGGTGATCAAAGGGAATGTTCCAGTACCCCTGAATCTGGCTACTGTGAAGATCCATAGATACCACGCGATCTGCACCTGCAGCCTGGATTAAATCAGCAAATAGTTTCGCACTGATGGGGACGCGGGGTTGATCCTTACGATCCTGTCTGGCATATCCATAGTAAGGAATCACCGCGGTTACACGCCGGGCTGAAGCCCGTTTGGCAGCATCCAGCATGAGCAATAACTCGATCATGTTGGTATCAGGTGGATTTGTACTTTGGATGATAAAGACATCTTCACCGCGAATATTTTCATCAAAGCGGATCCACAACTCACCATCGCTGAAGGGCTTGATGGTCATCTTTCCTAATTCAATATTCAGATAACTGGCGACTGCTTTCCCGAATTCGGGGTTAGACCTACCACAAAAAAATTTTGGCTTCATTCGCTCGACTTCCGTTTTGTGTTGGCGTTTTGGGTTTGTACTTAAACAAGTCGCCCTGGTTCTGACTTTGGTCGGGTTCCAGGTGCATGTTGACTTGAATTAGAAAGTGTTCCGGGAGGAGGATTCGAACCCCCATGACCAGCTCCAAAAGCTGGGGTCCTACCATTGAACGATCCCGGAAGAAAAAATCAGATGACGGGGAGGGTGATCTGGGTATGGTAACGGTTTATAAATACGGCTTGAGCAGCTTGCGCTTGTTCAAGGGTATCAAAGATGCCATACACAGTCGAGCCACTACCCGACAAACTGGCAAAAAATGCTCCTGTGTCCTGGAGCTCGTTTTTTAACGTGCCAATTTCTGGATGTATATGAAAAACTACAGATTCAAATTCGTTTTCAAAAAAC
>JAERTJ010000132.1 GCA_016844945.1 Fidelibacterota bacterium
CTGGTCGAACCTCCAAAGTGAAGCATATTGTAGGTATAATAATAATGCCTCAGACGAAGTTGATACCTATGGTATTCTATATAATTGGTATGCAGCAACTGATGCTCACAATATCGCCCCGGTTGGCTGGCATGTTCCTACAGATGATGAATGGTGGACATTGACAACCTATTTGTCAGGCTACGAGGTTGCTGGCGGCAAAATGAAAGAAATCGGAACGGCACATTGGAACAGTCCTAACACCAGTGCAACGAATCAAAGTGGTTTTAGTGCGCTGCCAGGTGGTTATCGCGATTTAGAAGGTGTTTTTCGAGAAATGGGAAGCCATGCGTATTTTTGGTCAGCCACAGAGAATGGTCGTTCGGCTTATTCCCGCATGCTCGAGTACAACAGCGCATATGTTTCCACGCTTGGTCAAGCAGATTGTAGATCCGGACGTTCTCTTCGATTGGTGAGGGACTCTAGTGAAGCGTCAGGCGGTCCTCCCTACTAACAAATCATAGAAATGTATCTAGCGATACCCGCTTGATCTCAGAAAAGGGTTTGGGGTATCATTATTAAGTAGCAACTATTTCCATGCTGTTGCATATTAAACGCTGATCGAAAAATATACTGAATAAATCAGGGGTGAGAAAAAAGGAGTATTATATGCTTACTTTCGATGTGAATTGGATTGCAATCGTGGTTCTGGTGTTTGTGAATATGGGTCTGGGAGCTGTCTGGTATGGACCCCTGTTTGGGAAACCCTGGATGGCAGCAACCGGTATTAAAATGGAAGACATCGAAGGCAAAAACATGATGCCCCCCTATGCTGTGGCCATATTGAATTCCTTCTTTATGGCTTTTATGATGGCCAATGTATTGGTCTGGGCAGGGGCAGATTCTCTGGGTAGTGGTCTCTTAGCTGGACTGCTCATATGGCTGGGATTTACGGGCTTTTCATTTGGTGTAAACCACGCTTTTGAACTGCGCTCACCCTATCTGTGGTTTATCAATTCTGCCATGTACCTGGTGGGTTTACTGATTATGGGAGCTGTGCTGGCCGCCTGGAAATAAGATTTGTGATTGAGGCGGGAGCGTGTTGACTTCGACAAGCTCAGCAAGACACATCGTACTCACAATGAAGTAAAATTTAGATCTTTTTAAAACCGAAGATTAGTTTGAGTAGGCCCTTGAGTTTGATGGCCCAGGTGCCGCCAATCAACATCACAAAACCAACCCATCTGCGATAGACAAACCCGGCAACAGGTGTCCCGTAAAACTGTTTGTTCAGTGGGAGGTAATCATTCACGATTACTCGGGGTTCAGTCATTTCAATTAGACCCAGTTCGCCATGGGTCCGTCCAATGCCACTTTCCTTAAATCCACCCCAGGGCAGATTGGGTATTCCGTGTGAGATGAGATGATTATTAATGGTAATAACTCCGGCTTCAAGCTGGGTAGCAATCTTGCGTCCCAATCTATGGTTTTTGGTCCAGACTGAGGCCGTGAGACCCAAGTTTGAATCGTTGGCCAACTGGATGGCCTCTTCAATGGTTTTGAATGACATGACACCCAGCACCGGGCCAAAAGTCTCTTCCCGCATGACACGCATCTGCTGATTAACATCAGTCAGTACCGTAGCCGGGAGGGCCTGGTCCACATTTTCATCAATCTGTGACATGGCTGAAACCACAGCGCCCTGGCTGATGGCCTCCTCCAGTATGCTGCGAACTGCCTCCTGCTGTCTTGATGTGGTCATGGCACCGATGTGCGTGTCCTTCTGATCAGGATTTCCAACCCGTAGCTTTTCTACCTTCTTCTTTAGCAGTTTGATGAAAGGTTTATAAACCTCCCTGTGGACATAGACTCGTTCAATTCCGGCACAACTTTGTCCCGAATTTGAGAGCCCGGCCCAGATTGCCCCATTCACCGCCTTTTTCAGGTTGGCCTCGGCACAGACAATCATGGCGTCGTTGCCACCCAACTCGAGAGATACTGGTGTGAGGGTTTCCGCCGCCTTTTGCATAAGTGTTCTACCAATGGGAACACTGCCAGTAAAAAACAATTTGTCAATGCCGGCTTCAAGAAACGCATCGCCAGCCACACGACCGGGGACATTGACCTGAATAAACAAATCCTGGGGTAGCTCACCGGCATCAACAATCTTCTGAATGATTTGACCCACCATCTGGGTCTCTGAAGCGGCCTTGTATAGCAAGCCATTACCTGACATGAGGGCCATGAGAATTTCATGCATGGGTATGGCCAGTGGATAATTCCAGGGTGATATAATACCAATCACACCCATAGGAGTATATTGGAGTTTATTGCGTGTGAACAGGCTAAAAATGTGAGAGCCTTTTACGCGACGAGATCTTAACACACGTGCGCTGTGCTTGATATAGTAATCGAAAGCCAAAACTGCTGAAGAAACCTCAGTCATATAGGCATCAGCCAGCGTTTTGCCATTATCAGCGGATATAGTCCTGGCATACTCCTCGCCATGTTCCACGAGGTGCCGCTGCATCTTGCGCAGATATTTGCCTCGCTGTGAAAAGGGAATGTCTGCCCATTTAGCCTGTGCTATACGAATTCTCTGAACCGCCTCCCGGATGTCCTGGATACTATTCTGTGGAATTTCTCCCAGCAACGCTCCAGTTGCAGGATTGTAGGCTTCAGTGTGAATACGTGTTTCCATGGGCTCCCCTTTAATGGCTCAGAAAATGTATACGGAATGCATCTGATTAGTAGGCTTTTTTAATTCTTGAGCGCCACCATGTTTGCCATAATCAGGATCTTGAATCCACACGCAAACAATTACTAAAAACCCTGATTTGACAGCCGTGAATTCAGATATTATAAGCGGTACAGACAAAAAATTAGCTTATCTTGTGCTCTGAATTTTCAGTAAATATTTTGCTAATAAATAGATGGCCACCAAAAATTAGAATCCCCAACACAAAATGGAATCAGGATTAAATGATGAAGAAACTCACGACGAAAGATCTTTGCAGAACAACTGATGGAGAGGCATTAACCTTTCGGTCCACTTCAGAACTCCCCAGCCTTAAGCAGGTGATTGGCCAGGAACGCGCGGTACGAGCACTCAAGTTCGGGCTGGAACTTCTGGCCCCTGGCTATAACGTTTTTGTAGGTGGTGTCCCCGGAACAGGAAAAAGCACCATCGTAAAGAATCTGGTCCAGAAATTTGCCGCCACCAAGCCAGTTCCAGATGATTGGATTGTGGTCTTCAATTTTCGTGATGAATATCATCCCAAGGTTTTCAGTTTGCCGCCCGGTGAAGGTCTAAAATTCAGCAAGCAGATGAAGCGACTCATTACCAGTCTCAGCACTGATCTACCCAAAGTTTTTAAGGGTGAATTGTACGCAAAACGTAAAAAGGAAATCACCGCTGAATTTGACACGGGTCGGGAAGAG
>JAERTJ010000133.1 GCA_016844945.1 Fidelibacterota bacterium
CTGGTCGAACCTCCAAAGTGAAGCATATTGTAGGTATAATAATAATGCCTCAGACGAAGTTGATACCTATGGTATTCTATATAATTGGTATGCAGCAACTGATGCTCACAATATCGCCCCGGTTGGCTGGCATGTTCCTACCGATGATGAATGGTGGACATTGACAACCTATTTGTCAGGCTACGAGGTTGCTGGCGGCAAAATGAAAGAAATCGGAACGGAACATTGGAACAGTCCTAACACAAGTGCAACGAATCAAAGTGGGTATAGTGCGCTGCCAGGTGGTTATCGCGATTTAGAAGGTGTTTTTCGAGAAATGGGAAGCCATGCGTATTTTTGGTCAGCCACAGAGAATGGTCGTTCGGCTTATTCCCGCATGCTCGAGTACAACAGCGCGTATGTTTCCACGCTTAGTCAAGCAGATTGTAGATCCGGACGTTCTCTTCGATTGGTGAGGGACTCTAGTGAAGCGTCAGGCGGTCCTCCCTACTAACAAATCATAGAAATGTATCCAGCGATACCCGCTTGATCTCAGAAAAGGGTTTGGGTATCATTATTTAGTGGCAACTATTTCTATACTATTGCATATTAGACGCTGATCGAAAAAAAATACTGAGTAAAACAGGGGTGATAAAAAGGAGTGATTATATGCTTGCTTTCGATGTGAATTGGATCGCAATTGTGGTTTTGGTGTTTGTGAATATGGGTCTGGGGGCTGTGTGGTATGGACCTCTGTTTGGGAAACCCTGGATGGCAGCAACCGGTATTAAAATGGAAGACATCGAAGGCAAAAACATGATGCCTCCCTATGCTGTGGCCATATTGAATTCATTTTTCATGGCTTTTATGATGGCCAATGTATTGGTCTGGGCAGGAGTAGACTCCCTGGGTGGTGGTCTTTTAACTGGTCTGCTCATGTGGCTGGGTTTTACTGGTTTTTCATTTGGTGTTAACCATGCGTTTGAGCTAAGATCACTCTATCTATGGTTCATCAATTCTGCTATGTATCTGGTGGGTTTATTGATTATGGGAGCTGTTTTAGCTGTCTGGAAATAAGATGTGTGTTTGAGGCGGGAGTGTGTCTACTTCGACAAGCTCAGCAAGACACATCGTACTCACAATGAAGGAAAATTTAGATCTTTTTAAAACCGAAGATCAGTTTGAGCAGACCCTTGAGTTTGATGGCCCAGGTGCCACCGACCATCATGATAAAACCAACCCATCTGCGATAGACAAATCCTGCAACAGGCGTTCCGTAGAACTGCTTGTTCAGCGGGAGGTAATCATTCACGATTACCCGGGGTTCGGTCATTTCAAATAGACCCAGTTCACCATGGGTCCGTCCCACACCACTTTCCTTGAACCCACCCCAGGGCAGATTGGGTATTCCGTGTGAGATGAGATGATTATTAATGGTAATAACGCCTGCTTCAAGCTGGGCTGCAATTCTGCGTCCCAATCTGTGGTTTTTAGTCCAGACTGAGGCTGTGAGACCCAGGTTTGAATCATTGGCCAACTGGATGGCTTCTTCAATGGTTTTGAATGACATGACACCCAGAACCGGACCAAAAGTCTCTTCCCGCATGACACGCATCTGCTGATTAACATCAGTCAGGACTGTTGCTGGAAGTGCCTGATCCACATTTTCATCAATCTGGGACATGGCCGAAACGACAGCGCCCTGCTTGATGGCCTCCTCTAGCATACCTCGAACCGCTTCCTGTTGCCTTGAGGTGGTCATGGCACCAATATGCGTGTCCTTTTGATCTGGATTACCCACGCGTAGCTTCTCGACCTTCTTCTTCAGAAGTTTGATGAAAGGTTTGTAAACCTCTCGATGGACATACACGCGTTCAATTCCCGCACAACTTTGCCCCGAATTTGAGAGCCCAGCCCAGATCGCTCCATTGACCGCCTTTTTCAGGTTGGCTTCAGCGCAGACAATCATGGCGTCGTTGCCACCCAGCTCCAGAGATACTGGTGTAAGGGTCTCAGCAGCCTTTTGCATGAGTTTTTTGCCAATGGGGACACTACCAGTAAAAAATAATTTGTCGATTCCGGCCTCAAGAAAAGCGTCGCCGGCTACACGACCCGGGACATTCACCTGAATAAACAAATCCTGGGGAAGCTCACCGGCATCAACGATCTTCTGAATGATTTGACCCACCATCTGAGTCTCTGAAGCGGCCTTGTATAGCAAGCCATTACCTGACATGAGGGCCATGAGGATTTCGTGCATAGGTATAGCCAGGGGATAATTCCAGGGTGAAATAATACCAATCACTCCCATGGGAGCATATTGAAGTTTATTGCGTGTGAACAGGCTAAAAATATGAGCGCCTTTTACGCGACGAGATCTTAAAACCCGAGCGGTATGCTTGATATAATAATCGAAAGCTAAAACAGCTGAAGAAACCTCAGTCATATAGGCATCAGCCAGCGTTTTGCCATTATCAGCGGAAATAATTCTAGCATATTCCTCGCCATGTTCCACGAGGTGACGCTGCATCTTGCGCAAATATTTGCCGCGCTGGGAAAAAGGGATTTCAGCCCATTTAGCTTGTGCCAGTCGGATCCTCAGAACCGCTTCTCGGATGTCCTCGATACTATTCTGTGGAATTTCTCCTAACAACTCTCCAGTTGCAGGATTGTAGGCTTCAGTGTGAATACGTGTTTCCATGGGCTCCCCTTTAATGGCTCAGAAAATGTATACGGAATGTATCTGATTAGTAGACTTTTTTAGATCTTGAGCGTTACCATGTTTGCCTTAATCAGGGTGTCGTATCAATCGGAGAACTACTGGTAAAAACCCTGAATTGATGTCCATCAAAACAGATATTATAAGCGGTACGGGCAAATAATTAGCTTATCTTGTGCTCTGAATTTTCAGTAAATATTTTGCTAATAAATAGATGGCCACCAAAAATTAGAATCCCCAACACCAAATGGAATCAGGATTGAATGATGAAGAAACTCACGACGAAAGATCTTTGCAGAACAACCAACGATGATGCACTAAAATTCAAGTCAACCTCTGAACTTCCCAGTCTCAAACAGGTGATTGGGCAGGAACGTGCTGTGCGGGCGCTGCAATTCGGACTGGAGCTTCTGGCTCCCGGCTATAATGTTTTTGTCGGTGGTGTACCGGGAACAGGAAAAAGCACAATCGTGAAAAATCTGGTCCAGAAATTTGCCGCCACCAAATCCGTCCCAGATGACTGGATTGTGGTCTTCAATTTCCGTGATGAGTACCATCCCAAGGTTTTCAGTTTGCCAGCGGGTGAAGGTCTAAAATTCAGCAAGCAGATGAAGCGACTCATTACCAGTCTCAGCACTGATCTACCCAAAGTTTTTAAGGGTGAATTGTACGCAAAACGTAAAAAGGAAATCACCGCTGAATTTGACACGGGTCGGGAAGAG
>JAERTJ010000134.1 GCA_016844945.1 Fidelibacterota bacterium
ATATATACGAGCGGGACTGCGAATAGCCCACCAAAAAATTGGGTGTAATTATCGAATTCTGTTGAGGTTTGAAAAAGGAAGAATAAAAGCCACATAAAAACGGTGAGGATCAAAGTAACTGCTATTTCCTCAATGAAAGCACTTACTGAAACTCCAACCTCTCGACCGCAATAGTGAATATTCAGAATAAAGTTAATGAATCCTGAGATTACTCTCCCTAACACCAACCCAATCACTCCTGCAGTTAAAACCCCACCTACCATAGCAATAAGACTGATAGATTGTTTAACCAATTCAAGCCGCATTAATATATCAACTCGTCCAGTTGCACGGACAATATTTAGGTACAGTGAACTTAGTGGTCTCGTCACTCCGACAATGGACAAGAGCTGGATATAGATCACCGAAGGAAGCCATTTATCGGTTAAGAGCACACGTACCATGGGTTCAGCAAGAATGATGACTCCTGCCATCATCGGAAAGACCAGAAAAGCTACCATTTTTGTTGACTTCAATACTGCCGACCGCATTCTATCCTGATCATCTTGCATCTTGGACAGAACGGGGAAAAAGACCCTGAGGGCAAAGGAAAACGATTGAACGGGTAATTCCTGGAACCTTTTCCCCCTGGTGTAATATCCCAGGACACTTGCGGAAAAAAGCTTGCCAATGATCAAATTATCAAGCTGAGCAAAAAATGTGGCAATGGCTTGAGAACCAAATATTTTCGATCCATAGCCAAGCAATCGCCTAAGTGAATCAATGTCGAATTCTAACGAAGGACGCCATTTTTGTACATACCAAAGCAAACCAGTTTTGATCAGATTGAGTGTAAGGATTTGGGTAGCAATACTCCAAACACCAAAACCGTTTAAAGCCATGATAATTCCAAATAGCCCACCACCAAATGCTGCAGTAATCTCAACCAACATTTGTGCTTTATAGTTTATGTCTTTTGAAAGTAGCGATATGGGGATAATGTTTAAGGAGGAAATTAGAAAAGTGAGTGACATGAATTTGATTAATTTTACTAGAGCCGGTTGATTAAAGAAGGTTGAAATAACCGGAGCCAGTACAAACAGCAACATGGTCAGCAGCAAACCCAGGACGATATTAAAGTAGAAAACTGTTGATAGATCCTTGTTGCTCACATGTTGATCCTGAATCAAAGCCGAGCCAAAACCAAAGTTTGTCAGCATATACGCTAGAGTCGTAAAAATCGAAACCATCCCAATCAGACCAAACATCTCTGGTTCCAAAAACCTGGAGAGCAACACAGCCGTTGCAAAGGTGATGACCATGTTTATCACTTGACCCGAATAATCCCAGAGCAAGCCGGAAAGTGCTTTTTGCTTAAGATTCATTTGCATTAAATCCCAGAATAGATATCAGCCTGTTCGTATTGAGATAGAAATTAAACCCTGCCATATTGCTAAATGATGCAACTACGATGATAAGGAGAGCAGTTTCATTCAGGAAAAGCAAGGATTTCTCATTTTTTTGGTCAAAAATCTTGAACTCTAGTTTCAGAATTTATATCTCGGAATGAGGCATGCAAGATTCGAGTTACAGCCATCAACGTAGAGTAAATTTGGGTTTCTATCTCAAACTCATCAATATTTTTTTCTGGTACATTTGCCCAGCATTAATAGTAGTTATTTTGCTCAACTGCAAATTCAAATAGTTCAGGACAATTAATAATTAATAGTATTTATTCCTGCTTTGCTAATTGAAGCTTTTACGCTCTTTTTTACCCTCATCATAGTAATAATTATAATAGGAATAATAATATGAATACTTGCCGGCCAATGTTTCAGGATTAGCACCATTGAGAATGACCCCGACTAAGGGTGCCTTGACATTTGATACGGTGTCTAAAGCTCTATCAACAGCTGATTTATCTGTCTGCCCAGCTTTGACAACCATAACGATTGCATCGATTTCCGCCGAAACCATTGAGGCATCAGTAACAGCAACAATGGGTGGCGAGTCAAACAAGACCATGTCCCATTCTTGTTCCAGTACATCAACAAGTTCACTCATGCGATCTGAGCCTAGTAGCTCTGATGGGTTTGGGGGTAATCCTCCAGCAGAGACCAAAAAGAGATTCTCAACCTTAGTCGGATGAATAATCGAATTGAAATCATCAATCTCTCCAACAAGGTATTCTGAAAAGCCCGGAGCCCTTGGATGCCCAAAAACGTTGTGTTGGACAGGTTTTCGTAAGTCCGCATCAATAAGTAAAGTGCGTTTTCGGAGCTGTGCGAAGGCAATTGCTAAATTCGCAGTTGTCGTCGACTTTCCTTCCCCTGGTTGAGGGCTTGACACGAGCAGACTTTTAATTTTCTTGTCTGCAGATGCGTAGGAAATATTTGTCCTAAGCGAGCGATAGCTTTCTGATACGGGGGATTTTGGATCTTCATAGGTAATCAAGCGTCTCCGGAAATCTGTCCCCCCCTTTGAAGGCTTCTCAGCCTTTTGCAGAGTGCGCTTAGTATCCTGATGATGCATGTCTGGAATAATTCCTAGTACAGTTAATCCTTTGCGTTCCAAATGTTCAACAGCCTTAACAGTATTGTCAAGAAATTCACGTGTAAATGCATATCCAACACCCAGACTCGCACCTACAATCATACCCAACAGTAGATTCATCTTTTTATTGGGTTTTACTTTTACAGCCACCAGTGCCGGATCCAGAATACGAACCTTGCCCATTTGACCTGCCTCTGTAATCCGCGATTCCTCGTATTTTTGCTTCATCGTCAGGTACAGATTTTCATTGAGCTTAAGTTCTCTCTCAAGTCGAGCATATCGTAGGGTTTGGTTTGGCAGAACGGTGAGACGTCCTGACATTTGATCAACCAATTTTTTATATTCGCTGGCTCGTGAACGGGCAGAATGGACCTCGACCTCTTGCTCAACGATTCTATTAAATATCTCTTGTGAAGCCTTAAAGGGATCTTCCTCACTCCAACCGGATAAAATCATCGATTCCGTAATACCAGTGAGTTTCGTTTTCATCTCGGAGATACGACGGTTGAAATCCCGAGATTGAAGGGATTGTTCGTTCCAACCCTCATCGACCATCTGCTGTACTTTTTGAGCCTCTAAATCTGCAATTTTTCCCCTGAGTGCAACAATCATCGGATTATTTGTATTGGTGATTTCATCCATGAGAGCCTGTTCACTATCAGAGAGTTGACTCTTTAAATAATTTACACGCTCTTGAGCAACTTCAAGCTCGGCAATATTAGTATAATAAATACTCTCATAATGTGTCAGATCTCTTAAAAGTAATGAAGCTGATCCATCCAGCGCATAAATCTGATGATCTGACTGAAATTGTCGTAAATCATTTTCGACTGCAGCAAGACGCTCTTCATATTTAACAATCTGGCTATCTAGGAACGAAAGCACAAAGTGAAGTTCACCTTGTCCTCCAGCAAGATCTAGATTCCGGTATGTAGTTGATATACGGTTGGCTAAGAAGACAGCATCAGATGAATCAGTAGAATTCACAGCTATTTTGAGAACATCAGCATCTCGAACCGTTGCGATATCTGTGGTATTTCTAGATTTCTCAACAATTGAGATCCGCTGATTAAAGTCCAAATCTTCTGGTGCCGTGAGACTATCAATATCCTGTCCAATCCACTGCAAAAAATGGTCAACTAGTCGATATCTTTTTCTCACATAGCGTGTTCCAAATAGAGCCAATTCATTCGCACTACCATCTTCAATAAGAGATTGTACTACTTGATCATGCAAGTTGTAACTCTTTAAAATTTCTATTTCATTTTTCAATTGTTGCTTTGAATTTGACATGCCAAAATCAAAAACCAGGGAACCAGGATCTGCCTGGCTCTGTTTAATCATTACCACTGTGGTCGCTTCATAAATAGGTTCGATTGTAAGGCTGACGTATAGTGTGCCCATGACAATGAGAGTAAATATGATCGCTATAGCTCGTCTATAGCTTCGGATAATTCTCCAAATTTCTTTAAGATCAATTTCATCCTCTCGAGGGATCTCAGAGTTGTTCATTGTGTTATTATTGGTGTGATCCATGTTAATATATTTTTCTAAATGTCATTATATTGTTAGCAACCCCTAGGTTATTTTCGTCTTCGGCAACCAGTCTAATCGTCAGAATTAACCTCAACAACCGGGTGACGTCATAAGCATATGAATGTAATCGGATTAAAAGTCAGGACATGTATTTTTTCACATCAATGTCAGTACACCCAATGAAAGTGAGATAGGTCATTGCTGACTGATTGTTCAACTCCCCATCTTAAAAAGAAACGGCTGTTTTTATCAGTTATTAATCACCGGACTATTGAAATTTAAATCCAGTGACGATATAATCGTTTTAATAGCTGGACTATTATAACCCATGATGTTTCACTTGAGATTGCATGAGCATTAATGACTTACTCTGGCAGATAGACAAATGGAGCCCAAGTTGATTCGGATCCAAGCGTTTCTTTACCATCAATGTAATTTGCACCCACATCAATTCTCCACTGATACTGCTCACCCACACTAAGAATTACATCCGTCGGAATTCTCCATGATTCAGATTCACCAGTATAATTTTGTGGCATAAAAACCGCTCTTGATATAAAGTGGTTTGCTTGGGTTAAGATTGTTATACAATAGGACTCCATTTCAATGCTATAGGGATAGCTCCAAGATAATGATCTATCGCCAGGTAAAGATACATTCACACCATTGGGATGCATTAGTTCTATAGATATGGCTCGAAGTCTTCCATATTTGACCGCATTCGAAAAATCAGAAATATTTTCAGCATTATCTTGTGCCCGAAGTTTATAGATGTATTCTCCTCCCCTCATTACAGCCCTATCAACATATTCCATCAAACTAGTCTCTGTATCACCTTCTATTCTAGCAAGAAATTCGAATGTGGATAGACTATCACTTCCGATCAATAAGCTGGCTCTGTAAATATCACAGGCAATTACATCCTCATTTGGATTTATCTCCCACTCTAGATAAATACCTTTAGACTCATGAGCATCAATCCCCCGTTCAGGCCATTCCGTGTCCACGGATTTCTCAACCCATTTTGGTGGCGATGGAGGGATAGAATCCTCTATATCAATACCGCAATTGTAAATGATTAGAGAATTAAAAACAAGAAATAGCAGAGGATTTTTAGACCGAATTCTCCTCCATCTAGTAACCGCTTGGGGACTAATGGGAGAGGAAAGGGAAATGTTGAAATTCAATACCATAGGACAAGATTGGATTAGTGAACGAAGCCTGTATAGGTTGCCTTTGCTTGATAATGGTCAAACCATCGCTTTTGTCGGGAGGCTTTCAAATGGATCATAATCGAATGACTCAAAAGCCTTCCCTATAAAAGATCTGATATTTTCACATCCTTAAGGATGCTTATGACGATTTCGGCTGAACCTGTTTCATAGTGAATTTGAACACCTGGAAAATGTTTCAACTTGCCAGTCTCAGCTTGTTGATACAAACCTTTATCATCGCGTTTTTTACATAAGGCTAAGGGAGTATCAATAAATATCTCTTTATAACGATCCCGCCCAATAATCTCCTGAACCTGAAGACGTGTGTCTATGTCAGGCGAAATAAAGATTGCAATGACGATCAGTCCTTGATCATTAAGCAGTTTTGCCATCTCGGCGACTCGTCGTAGATTCTCATCACGATCAGCTTTATCATGCCCCAATTCACGGTTCAGACCTGTGCGTAATTGACTACCATCCAAAACAATAGCTGTCTTCCCCTGACCAAAGAGATAGCGCTCCAATTGATAGCCGATTTCATTTTTACCAGAGGCATGCAGGCCTGTGATCCAGTATGTCATAGGTATCTGACCCAATTGCTTGTTGCGTTCATCAAGGGTAATGCTACTACGGGAGGAATTGACTCTATTTTCAGCAGAGATTCTCGATGGCAATTTCTCAGAGCTCATCCTATCGATGATCATTCCAACAGCACTGGTATTATGTGTTAAGGGATCAATTAGGATAAAACTCCCTGTATGTCGATTCTTCCGATAACTATCATAGAGGAGTGGTCTGGAACTGGTTAATACGACACGACCCATTTGATTCAGGTTGAAGGTTTCCACCTCACATCTTTTCAGAGTATTCACGTCTATGGCATAACGAATCTCATCAATACGGGCTTTCACCTTCTGGGTTGTATGCTTAATAATGAACTGCTGATTCAGGTCTAAAGTCTTTTCATCCATCCAGACCAGCATGGCTTCAAAATGTCTCTCTACATGAGGTTGATTGTTCGGACGTACTAACATGTCCCCACGGCTAATATCAATCTCGTCTTCCAAAGTCAGCATGATACTCTGTGGCGGGAAGGCGTACTCAACTTCTTCTCCCATTGTCTCAATCGATTTTACCCTGCTGGCATGACCTGACGGTAGCGCTACAACTTCTTCACCCTTACGAATAATTCCAGACGAGAGGCGACCGGCAAATCCACGAAAGTCGAGGTTTGGTCTTGACACCATTTGTACAGGAAAACGAAAATCGACGAAGTTTCTGTCTGCCGTTGCAGGAATAGTTTCCAGAAGACTCATAATAGTCGGTCCATGATACCAGGACATATTGGAACCAGGTTCCACTATATTATCACCTTTTAGCGCTGACAGCGGGACAAATTGGATATCTGGGATTCGCAGTCGGGTTGTGAATTCAAGATATTCATCTCGAATGTTATTGAATACATCCTCAGAGTAATCTTCTAGATCCATTTTATTCACAGCCACGATGACATGCTTGATACCCAATAATGAGATGATAAAAGAATGGCGCTTGGTTTGGGTGATCACACCTTTGCGAGCATCAATGAGCACAATAGCAAGATGGGCGGTGGATGCACCCGTAACCATATTTCGTGTGTACTGATCATGTCCTGGAGTATCTGCAATAATAAATTTGCGCTTCGATGTTGAAAAGTATCTATAGGCAACATCGATGGTGATTCCCTGTTCACGTTCCGCTTTCAAACCATCCATAAGCAGGGCATAATCAATTTCCTCACCGGCATTCCCCACTCTTTTTGAATCCCGAATCAGAGTAGCTAGCTGATCATCGTAGAGACGCTTGGAGTCGTTTAGTAATCTCCCTATTAGTGTAGATTTTCCATCATCGACTGATCCCGCGGTGAGGAGGCGGAGGAGATCTTTTTTTTCGTCTTGGGCAAGGAAATCTTCGATTCCTTGTACTGGGAGAGTGTCTGCTTTATTCATAATTCCATTTTCATTCGTTCGGTAGAAAACTATTTAACAATTGTAATTCTATTTCGAGACCGTAGGTCGAGAAATCTCATATTGATCCTTATCAACCATGCCTTATTAATAGGGGCTTCTTGCCAGACTGAGACTCTGGGTTTTCTCGTCCTGCGGACTCGAACAGTAGTAGCTCCGGGTTCTCGACTATGGGAAGCATCTTATTAAAAGTAACCCTCACGCTTTTTCTGTTCCATGGAGCCATCCTGGTCAAAGTCGATGACACGAGTGGTGCGCTCAGACTGGGTTTCTGTCATCATTTCTTCGATGATTTTTTCAATGGTATTGGCTGGCGATTCAACTGCGCCGGTTAAGGGATAACAACCTAAAGTTCTAAACCTTACAGTCCTGGTTTCTTTTTTTGATGCGATTTCTTCAGGCATTCTGTTATCATCAACCAAAATCAGGTTTCCATCAAGGTTGACGACCTCCCGGGGTTTGGCGTAATAAAGTGGTACAATGGGTATGGATTCTTTGCGAATATACTGCCACACATCCAGCTCGGTCCAGTTTGAAATGGGGAACACACGGATGCTTTCCCCCTTGTGTACTTCGGTGTTGTATAAATTCCATAGTTCCGGTCTCTGATTCTTAGGATCCCACTGATGGAACTTGTCACGAAATGAAAAAATGCGTTCTTTTGCTCTGGATTTCTCTTCATCCCTTCGAGCGCCACCAAAGGCTGCATCAAATTTGTGATGGTCAAGCGCTTGAAGCAGTGCCTGCGTTTTCATAGTATCCGTGTGAAACTTACTTCCGTGGGAGAAAGGACCAACTCCCTGTTGCACGCCCTCAAGGTTTTTATGTACAATGAGATCAATATTATTCTCAGCGCAAAAGGTGTCCCGAAATGCGATCATTTCTTTAAATTTCCAGTGTGAATCGACATGGAGGAGGGGAAATGGAATTTTCCCGGGAGCGAATGCTTTCTGTGCTAATTTCACCATTACAGATGAATCCTTGCCAATGGAGTACATCATGACAGGGTTTTCAAATTCAGCTGCAACTTCGCGAATGATGTGGATGCTTTCTGCTTCCAGTTCCTGTAGATGGGTTAACCTGTACGATTCAGTATTTTTCATAATCCTTCAACATTTTCATTTTCTATCTTTCCCAAAAAAGCATCAAGCATATTAACCTATAGCTGCCTAGTTCAAATAGAGGTTTTGGTGTTCTAGAGTTGTGGTTTGAATCAATAGTTTCAAAATCAAACTTTGATGCTGGTGAATCCCCCCCAGTCAAGTTTAAATAATTTGATGATCTTTCAGGAAATTGATAATTTGGTCAACACCTGCCTGAATACTCTGGGTATCATTTTCTATCACAATATCTGCAGATAGTGGTTCTTCATAAGGTGCATCGATGCCTGTAAAATCTTTAATTTTCCCATCTCGGGCCATTTTATAAAGACCCTTTGGATCCCGTTCTTCGGCAGTTTCCAGCGAAACTTTGACAAAAACCTTAAAGAAATTCAGGGGGGTAATAATACTCTGGGCATAGTCCCGATTTTTTCTCAGGGGAGAGATAAAAGATGTCAGGACAATCATCCCTGATTCTGCAAATAGTTTGGCTGCTTCAGAGACACGTCTGAGATTTTCATTGCGATCTTCTTCTGAAAATCCAAGCCCGGCATTTAATCCATGTCGGACGTTATCACCGTCTAAAACAGTGACCTGATACCCTCTGTTGAATAGTTCTTCCTGACAAGCCATTGCAATAACCGATTTTCCTGAAGCGGATAGGCCTGTGAACCAGAGGACAGCGGATTTGTGTCCATTTTTTTCTTCACGTTGGGAAAGTGTGATTGATTGATCATGATAAGTAATGTTAGACATGTGTATTTTCCTTAAATGACATATAAGACTTTAACTGAATTGCTATCTAAGGGCTATACTTGCCAGAGATGGTAATCCTCGGTCCTTATCAGAAAGTAGGTGTTGATCCTTTAAAAGAGGCCATGGAATGTTCAGGTCAGGATCGTGGGGATGAACACCAGCATCTAGTTCTGGATGGAAGTAATCATCTGTTTTATACTGAACGATGGCCGTCTCGCTGAGCACGATAAAACCATGGGCAAACTTTTTGGGAATGTAAAGTTGATGATGATTTTCAGCGTTTAATTCTGCACAGACAAACTGTTTATATGTAGGTGAATTTGAACGAATATCTACTGCTACATCCCAAATTCTTCCTTCAACCACCCTTACTAACTTAGCCTGTGAATGAGGGGGATACTGAAAATGCAACCCCCTTAAAACTCCCTCTACTGATGATGATTCATTATCCTGAACAAAATTCAAACCTGGTAATAAAGTTTCAAAATCCATGCGGTTGTAGCATTCTTTGAAGTAACCACGATCATCAGCAAAAACGGTCGGCTCAATGAGTAGAACATCGGGGATGGATTGGGGGGTAACTTTAAATTTCATGTAAAATCCTTCGGATTTAGTCGAATGTCGGAAGGTCTAAGGTCGAAGGTCTTTGACAGTCCCTTTTCGACTTTTGACCTTGGACTTTGGACTAAAGGTTCTCTATATCAGCTATTTTGAGGCCCTGGCGTTTTTCCAACGTCTGGACAAACTGGGAAGCTTCGAGCATAGAATCAAAAGTCCCTGTATCCAGCCAGGCGAATCCACGTTGCATGATCTGAACCTGCAGTGCCTGATCTTGGAGGTAGTGCTGGTTTACTGAAGTGATCTCCAGCTCTCCCCTATCTGAGGGTTTCACATTTTTGGCCACTTGAACAACAGAATTGGGATAAAAATAGAGCCCAACAACTGCATAATTACTTTTCGGATTTGCTGGTTTTTCTTCGATAGACAAAGCTTTTTTAGACCCATCGAATTCAACCACTCCATATCGCTGTGGATCCTCCACATGGTAAGCGAATACAACCGCATCTTGTTCCTCTTTGACAATTCGTGTGCTTTCTTTGAGCATATCAATCAAGCCGTGCCCGAAAAAGATATTATCTCCCAAGATGAGACAAACATCATCATCACCAATAAATTCATCACCTAAAATAAATGCTTGAGCAAGGCCATCTGGACTGGGTTGGACTACATATGAAAATTTAGCTCCGAATCGACTACCATCACCCAACAACTCTTCGAAACGGGGGAGATCTGTGGGTGTTGAAATGATGAGTATTTCGTTGATTCCAGCCAATAGCAATGTAGATAAAGGATAATATATCATCGGTTTGTTATAAATTGGTAGTAGCTGCTTTGAAACAACACGTGTCAATGGGTGTAAGCGACTCCCTGCCCCACCCGCTAATATGATACCTTTCATTACTTAACCCCCAATCGTTCTTGCTCGTAAATCTGTTTTTGTTGCAATTTTTTCCACCAATTCTGATTATCCAGGTACCACCGAATGGTCTCTCTTAAGCCATCCTCAAAACTGTGAGAGGGGTTCCATCCCAGCTCAGAACGAATTTTTGAGATATCCATGGCGTACCTGACATCGTGTCCAGGCCTATCTGTAACATAGGTTATTTGTTCACGATAACTATTACCAGATTTAGATGGGTGAATTTCATCCAGAATATTTACAATAGACTCAACTACGCGCAGATTGGTTACTTCTTCTTCCCCACCAATCAAATAGGTTTCACCCAAAGCTCCCTTTTCAAAAACAGAGTAGATGGCTCCGCAGTGATCCTCAACATGCAGCCAGTCTCGGATATTCAATCCATCTCCATATATTGGCAAAGGTTTACCTGAAATAGCATTTATGACCATGAGGGGGATCAATTTTTCAGGGAACTGGTAGGGACCATAATTATTCGTGCAGTTTGTTAGCAGAATTGGAAAGTCAAATGTTCTCCCCCACGCTCTTACTAAATGATCGGAACCTGCTTTGGATGCCGAGTAGGGAGAACTTGGATCATAGGGCGTGTCAATTCTGAACAACTCATCTGGACCCAAGGAGCCAAAGACCTCATCTGTAGAGACATGGAGGAACCGAAAATTATCTTTCTTCTCATCCTCCAGGGCTTTCCAGTAATTATGCATTCTCTCCAGCAGAATAGCTGTCCCAACTACATTGGTCATGATAAAAGGGATGGGTCCATCGATGGATCGGTCAACGTGGGATTCTGCTGCAAAATGAATGATGCCATCGGGTTTGAAGTCATCAATCACCTTTTGAACCAATCCTGCATCGGTGATATCCCCTTCAATAAATTGATAACGGGGATTCTCAGCAACTGAACTCAGGTTATCGAGATTGCCAGCATAGGTTAGTTTGTCAAAATTTAAGATGTGGTTGTCGGTTTCAGCGATTTGCTTTAGGATGAAGTTCGACCCTATGAATCCTGCTCCGCCAGTTACTATAAGTTTTTTCAATTTTGATCCCGTACTTTCATTAAAATTTTGCGATTGAAATTAGTCTAAAGTCAAAGGTCTGAAAGTCAAAAGTATGAAAGTCGAAAGTCGAAAGTCGAAAGTCGAAAGTCGAAAGCCGAAAGTCGAAGGTCGAAGGTCGAAGGTCGAAGGTCGAAGGTCGAAGGTCGAAAGTTGGGGCTGAATCTTTAATGATATAGGGTGTAAAAGCTTTGCTCGTAACCTTGTTCCCTTATATCGAAGCCCCTTCGACTCTCTCCGTTCGCTCAGGGTGAACTCCGGACGAGAAATCTCTTTCACTACCCTGGTTCTGCAGTGATTGTTGATGCGTGACACCTATAAAATTAGGCACCTAGCTGAGTACAGAGCACGGGTTTTCTCGCTGGGCTCGAAAAGTAGTGATGGCGGAGCCTTAGTTTGGGGGTATCCCGTAGTAATGGCGATACCATGCTACAAAACTTGTCAGGCCCGTTTTCAATGATGTGGTGGGTTTGAATTTGATGAAGGATTCCAGAGCGGTCGTATCTGCCTGGGTGCTGAAGACATCTCCAGGCTGAAATTCTACCATCTCTTTTATAGCTTTCTTCCCAAGGGCATCTTCCAATGTTTCAACGAACTCAACGACGGGGAATGGATTGTTCCCGCCAATATTGAAGAGGTGATAATAGGGACTTTTTGTGGCTTGATATTGATCTGAGATGGTGCTGGGTTTCAATTCGTCAATTTTTCCTACCATCCGTTTGATACTCTCGACGATATCATCCACATAAGTATAGTCACGTAGATTCAGCCCATTGTTGAATAGTTGGATTTTCTTCCCTTCAAGAATAGCCTTCGTGAAGAAATAGTAGGCCATATCCGGGCGACCCCAGGGGCCATATACGGTGAAGAAGCGAAGACCAACTGTGGTCATCTTATACAAATGACTATAGGTATGTGCAATTAGCTCGTTGGACTTTTTGGTGGCTGCGTAGAGCGAGACAGGGTGATCAACTGAATCCATTTCTGAGAATGGTGACTTTTCATTGTTCCCATAGACGGAGCTGGAGGAAGCGTAAATGAAATTTTGGACGTCATGTTGCCGGGACGCTTCCAATATGTTGAAGAAGCCATCCAGATTGGATTCGATGTAAGATCGTGGATTCTCAATTGAGTAGCGGACTCCGGCCTGGGCGGCTAGGTTGATGACGATATCGGGGGTGAAGTTGGTGAATATTTTGGTTAGACCAGCGTAGTTCTGGAGATCGATTTGTCGAAAGTCGAAGGTCGGAAGGTCTAATGTCTCTGTCTGAGGTGACACTTCGAGACTCCGCCTGATGCGGGTTTCAACCTCAGTGTCCGGATCCAGGTTTGCTAGGCGGGCTTGTTTGAGGGAGGGGTCGTGTAAGATTACAATTCGTAGTATCTTAAAATGGTGTGATAATAGTCTTCCACATCTTTCAAATGTTTGGTAAGAATAGTTTTGAGAATCATTGGGTCAATATTTTGATATTCATGGACCGCAATATTTCTGAAACCAACCATGGCTTTTAATTTCTGCCCCAGGTCAATTGAAATAATTTTATTTAGGACTAGCAGATCAAAATATTCCTTCAAGCTCTGGGGCAACCCTAAACCCTCATCTGCTATAATGTGTCCAGCCAGATCAATTGATGCCTGTACTGCTCTTTGTAAATTTAGAACAAAAATATCCTGAGTATCCAACTCCTCAAGGCTTTCTGGAATTAATTGAGTCACATCGGAAATACGTTTGAGACAGCGCTGTATGATAGCTGCCTTGGCAAGAACAACATCTGTATCAACCATATATGCTCACATCTTTCATATGTCTCTCAATCGGCAATCTTAATTGTTTAAGATCTATATACTCTTGACTGGTCCTCACTTTAAACATACTCAACGCAGCCTTATTGTTTACCAGAATTAACTCACCATATTTGATCACTTGATATTGGAGTATACAGGAGGCTTCACTTAAAACGATCAGATCTATTTGCCTCCCACATAATGCTTCCAAATCATCCGATATTTTTAATTTAAGCTCAAAATCGAGGTCTACATTATTGGTCAAAATTGCCACATCCACATCACTGTTTCGTTTTTCAGTACCCTTGGACATAGAGCCAAAAATATAAGCTGCATCGATGATATCTATATCGGAAAGGTAATCCTTAAATTGATTAATAAACCTGTTCATCATGCAAGAAGATATCCACAAATCTGGAGATATCAAATCAGTAGAGTTATCAGTCTGAAAGTTGAAAGTCGGAAGAACTAACCACGGATTTCACAGATTGCGCTGCTTGGTGGAACTGTAAATTACTCTAGATTCGTGAATAGGTAATGATGAAATGATTTTTAATCTTGGGATTGCAGCGACTTCAGGCATGGATCAAGATTCTTGGCAGTGCTCAGAATGACAACGCCTATTATCATGGTTAATAAGGTTTAAGATTTCTCGTAATAGATTTTATACCAATTTACAAATTCAGCCAGACCTTGCTTCAAGGTTATTGATGGTTTGAATTCGATGAAGGATTCCAGGGCTGTTGTATCCGCTTCTGTACTAAAAACATCCCCTGCCTGAAAGCCCACGAGCTCTTTAATGGCTTTTTTCCCAACGGCGGACTCAAGGGTTTCAACAAACTCAAGTACGGGGACCGGATTGCTCCCACCGATATTGAAGATGTGATAGTAAGGGCTTTGAGTTGCGGTGTATTGGTCGGTTTCCTTGGCAGGTTTCAAGTTGTCAACCTTCTCAACCATGCGCTTGATGCTTTCCACGATATCATCGATGTAAGTATAATCTCGCAGGTTAAGCCCCTGGTTAAACAATTGTATCTGCTTTCCATCCAGGATGGCTTTGGTAAAGAAGTAATAGGCCATGTCTGGTCTACCCCAGGGTCCATACACAGTAAAGAACCTTAAGCCCACTGTGGTCATTTTATAGAGATGACTATAGGTGTGTGCAATCAATTCATTTGATTTTTTGGTAGCGGCATACAGAGAGACTGGGTGATCCACATTGTCAGTTTCTGAAAAGGGTGATTTTTCATTATTGCCATAAACTGAGCTGGAGGACGCATAAATGAAATTTTGTACCCCATGCTGGCGTGAGGCTTGCAGAATATTGAAAAAACCATCCAGGTTGGATTCAATATATGACCTCGGGTTTTCAATTGAGTATCGGACCCCGGCCTGGGCGGCGAGGTTGATGACAATGTCGGGGTTGAAGTCGGTAAATATTTTGGTTAGACCAACGTAGTTCTGGAGATCGATTTGTCGAAAGTCGAAGGTCGGAAGGTCTAATGTCCCTGGCTGAGGGGACACTTCGAGACTCCGCCTGATGCGGGTTTCAACCTCAGTGTCCGGATTCAGATTTGCGAGGCGGGCTTGTTTGAGTGAGGGGTCGTAGTAGTCGTTGAGGCTATCGATACCACAAATCTCGTAACCTTCGGAGAGCAAGCGTTTAGTGAGGTGGTAGCCGATGAAGCCAGCTGCACCGGTGAGGAGTATTTTTTTCATATAGTCAAATTAGTACAAAGTTAAAGGCTTAAAAGTCGAAAGTGACCTGCCACCAACATTTCACTTTACTTTACTAAACCCTTAAGATGATTGAAATCTATTTCGAATCTATGAGACTTGAACTCCCGTTATCGTGCGAGACGATGAACATCTGATACGACCTTGAATGTGGATCATGCTGATCAAACATATTTGGAGCTGTTTAAAGCTCAGCACAATCGCCACATCCCTGACTCGTGCCCCAGCTACTAAATTTACTGATCTTTTGATCAATCCACCGTGTACGTCACATAAAGGATTAAACCATAACTTGTACAAAACCTAACTTTGGTAATCCAAGTTAATCCTTAAATGCATACTTCTTCAGCCATTCAATTTTGCTATGATAAAATTCAATAGCGGCGATAAGTGTGAAGTTCAGCACCTGAACAAAGTCATCGGGACCTTTACCACTTCTATCATAGTATCGAACTCGCTTATGCTCATCATAGCGGATATACACATTCATCAAATCTTCCAGATAGGTCAAGGATATTTCAACTTTCGGAAATTTAAAACGTCCGACTCGCAGTTGATTATAGAATCGGTCAATAGACTCAGTTTTGGGAGCGATAAAACGGAGGATCGACCTATCCCAATGTACCGGTTTTGAACTGTTTACGTATTGAATTTCGACCAACTTGTTGCCAATACGCCCCCTGAGCCTTAGATTTTCTTTATTTCCGACGCCATGATCCGAAATCACACAATCCACATTAAATGACGAAACCAATGCGAGTATCTCCGACTGAACCCGTTCTGGTCCATTCATCCCTTCATATTCAGGACCAGTAAATCTCTTCATATATAGAGTTTCAATATGATTGGGCAAAACTATAGAAATGGATATGACGGTATGCGAACTATTCCCGTCAGTCATATCCACAGACCAGTCCACTGCTGCTATCACCGGACGTAAGCGGATCGACTCCGGAACCTGCTGTGGATCCTGCATCTCTTTGTCACTACAAAATCCCTCCAGCTCCATCCGAGTGATTAAGCTAGCTCCCTCAACACTAGGAAGAGCCATCACCTCATTGAGGAATTTTTCCCGCCGGTAGCTTTCATATTTATCCAGAATTCCATCGTATGCATCGTTCCGCCATTTGGTATTCGGATCAATCAAGCGCGGAATCCTGTAGCCAACCCTCTGGTTATGCGGGTTCTGGGCTATCCAGTCACCTGATATTGCATCTATCGCTTCCTTACAGTAGCAGCAGTGTAGATAGGGTCTCTCCACATCAATATGCTCCATCCCGATGGGTAGATTGTCTTGATTACAGGATTCACATGGGATGATCCATTCATACTGGCAAGTGTCCATGTACA
The DNA here is from genome assembly GCA_016844945.1 of Fidelibacterota bacterium. Lineage (GTDB taxonomy): Bacteria > Fidelibacterota > UBA8477 > UBA8477 > JABMPR01 > JABMPR01. The sequence continues at coordinate 16,552 of JAERTJ010000134.1, forward strand.
ACTGATACATCAGGTTTGATTCAGATTTACACGTACCACCAAAAACGTATCTTGATTTGCCTCCAAAATTGGCTGCACTCTCCATGACCACATCCACATTTTTTCGAGGAATGTCCTGGACTTCATCAAAAATGATGGTACTCACACTCAAGCCTCTGGCGGATTTCACCTGGTTTCCAATGGGTCTGAAATGAATACTTGACTGGTTGCTAAGCTTGATAAGGCGCGCATTTTTTATACTCCCCTTTTTAAAAGCTCTTCGCTTTAAACGCTCATTGTTCTGGAATTGCGGCTCAATACACCCACTCCTCACTGCATTAAGTTGATCCGAATTCGCTGAAGCAAATAGGATGGAACTTCCTGGTGTACCTGCTGCTGAGGTGATAGCCTGGACCGTTTCGTACAGAGTTTTTCCAATTTGACGACTTGTCATTAAACAGATATAGCGACTCTCATCCTGGTATATCTGTCTCCAGTAAGGGCGTGATTCGAAATCTATTTGCCCGCCCTCCTTGTTGCAGAAGTTTGCCTGGATGAGCGCTTCTTTGGATATTTGAGTATGTGTGTCCGCATTCTTGTAGCTCATATCTGGCTCAACTTTCTAGCAGGTTACCCTGCCGTTTCTTCTCATCATCACCGCCAATTGCATACATAATGTCTTCTTTTTGCTTTGCCTGAAGACCAATCAGTCGATTATTGAGTTCACTGTCCTGGATGGTCCCAGGGTCTTTTGATCGCTCATTCTCCTGGAGCAGGCGATTTACCAATGTTTGTTCATAGATGTTATTTTTCTGCTCATTCGTGATAGGTATATCGTATCTGGCAAAGAGTGCTGTTCTGTCCTTATCGGAAAGTGGATACTCAATAATTTCCTTAAATGATTCTCTTAGGGATGGATCAGATCGCAAAACCTGCCGCAGGGCATTCCGGTCATGAGTTCTCCAGCCTTTTGATCGATCAACCTGCCAAAATTGAGCTAAAAAACGTGCGATGTGTTTTTCCTGAATATCCTGAATGAGCAAATGATTTTGTAGATTGTGAAGAATATCAAAACTGTTCTTGCCCAACAGAGCCAGTGAGGCAACCCTAATAAAGGTTCGTGGATCACCCATTATCTCATGGGTCATGAATACTTTCTGGTTTGGCTCTTTTAGCTGAAAGGTTTTAATCTTGAATTTAGCTGGTGGGGGCTCAATGAACTTGACTATTAGTAATAGAAAATCGCGTAGGGGACATGCAGGTAAGGTTAAAATCCCCTTTTTTAGTGCCTCTCGCTCATTCACACCAAATTCTTTCGACGTGTACTCCTTATGTATGGCTAGAGAATAGCCCCAATGAAGGGCAAGCAGGATAGAGAAGAAAAGGTTACAGGGATTTGCAAACCAGGGAATTGATTCAATCATGGGAAGCGTATCCTTATCTCAAATTTCAAGTGGATATTTAGCATGCAGTACATGATTCTTTGAATGAATTCTGGAATGAACCATTTTGCGGACCTGATATACATTGTGTCCTCTGCTGGCAATTGCTCGGTGGCAACAGCTCGTATCCTTTCATCCTCTAGCCAAGTGTAAATATCTGTGACAATTTGTTGATTGTCCGCATTTGCACCTGAAACCGATATCAACCCGCTCGACCCATCTGGTATTATTTTACTTTTCATTTATTTATCCTTCCTTTCACAGTTTACTTCTGTCTGTTTGCCTATCTATTCTCACATCCATTGTGGACATGAAATAAATTCGGAATGATCGATCAGCAAAACCAAGCCTATTATTTATCAATTAAATATTTATAAATATTGACTTTGTTGATTGTTGTTTGTAGGGGCGAAGACTCGGTTTGTAAATTTCATAAACAATCTTATTCGCATTATTATCAACCACATAGCTTCCCTCTGTCGAATTGATTCGCTTTCGAAAGAGGGAGATACTAATGAATTATCAGCATTTTCAGGTTTTTTATGTATTTTCTACTTTTGAGTTTCTCCAGAGAGGCGAGGTATTTGGTAAGATATCTGCGTTCGTGCTGCACCACTTACTGTCGTGACACTCGGTGTCTTTCCCGGGATACTTTGTATTGATAATATTGGAAGATCGTTATAGGCTAAATTGGTTACAGGTGAAACGCAAAACACTTCACAAACTTTCTTGCTCTTGTGCAAACTTATAGTACGAACTAATTGAATAAGCAGGTTATCACTCTGTATTTACCGCGATAGAAGTAATATTTAGCAAACATATATGATCAGCCACCAAATTCTATCAATTCTTACCACAATTACCGCTATGACAGTAATTATCGCATACTGTTATGCAAATCGCTTGCAATTACCACTTTAAATGCATAAATATACCGCCATGGCAGTAAATAGTGACTTACATCAAATAATTTTATTCCATAGAAAGCAAGCAAAGCTGAGTCGGGAAGAATTGGCTGAATTGGCCGGAGTTGGTAAAACTGTAATATTTGACCTTGAGAAAGGCAAAAAGACCGTTAAATGGTCGACAATAGCGGCAATTCTGCACGCGCTGAATATAAAAATTCAATTTCAAAGCCCTTTAATGGATGAATATGAGAAAAGCGCAAGTAATAATACATAAGTCCAGAGCTGGCATACTAGAAGAAAACCATTCCCATTATACATTCCAATATGATGTGGAATACGATGGTCCTCCAATATCACTTACTATGCCGGTGAGAGAGGCTGCATATGAGTTTAAATCATTTCCTCCTTTCTTTGATGGTTTGCTACCAGAAGGAATCCAGCTAGAGGGGCTACTGAAAATAAACAAGATAGATAAAAATGATTATTTCTCACAATTGTTAGCAACTGGACTGGATTTAGTCGGAGCTGTGACCATCGAAGCGTTGAATTAACCGATGAATAAATGTCCTATCACATATGAAAAATGCAAAGACAAATACAGTATACCTGGTCTTTCAAAATTATCACCTCGTTTATCTCATTTAACCGACCTCCCCTTAACAGCACAAGAACAAAGGCGTGAAGCGGCTTCAAGATCTGGAAAAATGTCCATACAGGGTGTTCAACCAAAACTAAGCGCCAGGCTCAATGTCAAAACCCAGGGCTTCCAGGTCGTTGACAGCTATGGTACGTTTATAATAAAACCCCAAAGCGAAATTTTCGAGGAAGTCCCGGAAAATGAAGATTTAACAATGAAAATGGCCCAATCCTTTGGAATTGAAGTGCCACTTACCGGTCTCGTGTATTCTAAAGATGGAAGCCTAAGCTATTTCATCAAACGATTTGACAGATATAGTAGAAATAAAAAGTACCATGTAGAAGATTTTGCACAACTCACAGGTAATACAAGAGAGACAAAATACAATTGGTCAATGGAAAAGCTTATACCCGTCATTGAAAATCACTGTACATTTCCATTGCTTGAAAAGAGGAAACTGTTTCGAAGAGTACTCTTTTGTTTCCTGACTGGTAATGAAGACATGCATCTAAAAAATTTTAGTTTAATCACACGCAATAATAAGATCGAGCTAAGTCCCGCATATGACTTGCTTAATTCTACAATTTCAATGGATAACGCAGTCGAAGAATTAGCATTACCTATAACAGGAAAAAAAAGAAAGCTCAATAGAACTGATTTGATTGAATATTATGGGGAAGATAGACTTGAGTTAACTGGTAAATCGATACGATCAGAAATGAAAAACCTGGTGGCTAAGAAGGATGAATTAGAAAAAATGATTGAGGTTTCTTTTTTGTCCAATTCAATGAAAGACAAGTACACAGAATTAATTATGGACAGGTATGGGAGGTTGGCTAAATAGGACCATCAAGGCTCTATCCCAATATTGACTTTAACAGAATTCACTGGGAGTACTACATCATTCAGTGAGATGAGAGAATTTGAGTGATCTCAGGTTTAGGCAATCAGCCGCTGGGATCGCTCACCTCATCTCACCCTGTTGATCAATCTATAAAAAATCAACCAACAGGGGTTCATCTATGCCAAATACTGGGCAATGGCATTTGTCGAATTTAATGGGGTAGTTGCTCACGGGCATCCAGCGCTTTCTGAAGTTGCGTCTTCGTAACGATCTCACGAATCCCTACCTCCACTCTAGCCCAGCGATAATCCTCGGTCTGAGTATCCGTCAACTCCAGAGTTGTGATGACTGCGATTTGAGGAATACCACTACGACCAAGACGTAGTTTATGACGCTTCCACAAACCAATACTGCTAGGGGAGATATTGAAAACCATTGGTCTTGATCCCCTTTTAATGAGTGGCAATACATAAAGCCTGATACCTGGTTTACAGTTCCCTAGACCTGGGATTGATTCAGGACACTGATCACATGAGGAAGCGATTGGCGCTTTACTCAAGACAATCTCATCAATTGCCGCACAACGTGAATGCTCCTCCCCTTCCAGCCAGAGTGCTCTCACACTTTGTTCTTTTAGTATAATCACTTGCAGTGTCTGATGTTTTATAAAAACGAATTGTTTGTCTTCAGAAAGATAAGATTCACCACGATCAATAAAGAATCGATGTTTACCCTCTTCATTATGGTCAATCCTTAACCTTGGAACATCAAACTGCTCAAGATGCGATTCCAGACGCTGCAGTTCCTGGTCAATGTCCCAGTCCATTTCTTTCAAAGTCTCAAGTGCACTTTCCAATTTTGCTTTTGACACTTTAATCATAGCTCTCCTTTCTTATATGCTTTGAATTCGGATTGTGGGATAAGGTGACTTATTCGTTTATAACCAGTTGATAATTCGATTTCCAGTCTCTGATCACAATGATTATTGAATGCACAAAAACCGCATGATGAGGTGTTTGGGAACGGCCAATCCTTAGTCATCATCTTAATGATATTTGCTAATTCCTGCCTGAATTGTTTCAATTCCCAGGAGGGTTTCTGGCAGGTTATCCATGGTTGACCCTTCTGGCATCCTTTCTTACCATACTTTCCATCCCGCTTATAGATTTCATGTGCTCTCAAGAAATAGATCGATGTTCGCATTACTTTCATTCTGGTTCTTACCCACGATCCATTGACCAGCAGTTCACCATATCTAAGAGCGAAAGCATATAGATTCAGTTGCCAGTCTCGATTTAAAGCTCTTTTATTGGGGCGTAGCATTCCTGATTTCAAATCGACCAGCTCCAAACCTCCATCTTGATGTTGCCGAACCTGATCAATCGTTCCTGTTAGATTCAATCCATTCAAACCGAATTTGAACTTTACTTCAGAATGCAGAATGTGGTCAGTCCTGTTTCTTCTATGATTTGCATATCCCTTTAGGACTTCTTCCCCATGGATCTTCAGTATCAACACATCCTCTCCTGGTTCATGTTTCCACCTAATGGGTATATGTTTCTCAGTGTTCAGAACCGATTCAAGAGCCTTTGCATAGAGGTCCTCCAGGTCCTGATCAAAACCATTCATGTGCAACTCATGAATGCACTGGTGCAAGGCACTGCCATGGATGGCTGCCAGACTCCGATAGCTTGGGTCTAACTTCAATACATGGCGGTAACGAAACATGAGGGGACAGCTGAGCCAATCCTTGATAGTAGACTGGCGCAGCTCGATTCTGTCCAAGATTTCAGTCTTGCGATACATTATCCTGACTGGCTTTCTCATCACTGGATTTGTCTTTGGTTTTGGATCGATTACTTGTCCATGTCATCACCTCTGCGATGAGAACCAGGACAGCCTCAATTAAGATTTGAAGTCCTTTCCCGTTCATACTTGTCCCTCGATACCTTTGAAATGGAATTGTTCACCGAACAAGCGATGTAGAGAAAGGTGTCTTTCCAGGATAGATTGAGGGGGAGCACTTTTCAGAGCTTCAGTGATGGCATTATAAAGACTCCAGACTGTCCGATCAGAAAAGTCCACATGGGTGGGTGATTCCCATTCGCGATGAGCCACTGGAATCTGGCGTGGTGTGATTATCCCTCGTCCATAAACAAGTCCCAACATACGGTAGGCTTGATCATCATCGATGGGCATCGCTTGCATGGTATAAGCATCATCCAGGATTTCGGCGTAGGTTTGCTGAGAGCGATAAATGGCTTGAAGGGCCAGAGATTCCATGTCCCTGATAACATTACTGGTATGTTTCCGTAACACGGTTATATCCCCTGAGATTGCCAGGTTATCGCATACGAATACCGAAGCCCCAACTGCGATACCGACAGACATGCTTCGGTCATAACTATTACGGAATCCAATGGATAAGCCCATGGCTGAGTCCAGTGAACGGAAGCTGTGGATACCAAACATTTTATTGCCCTCAGCTGCTAATCCAAAGTGACTTTTCTCATAGCTGAAATTTGGAAATATACTGGCTACCATCTGAAGTAGCATGGTTGCGAGCTGTTCATGGGGAACCGGTTGATAAGTTCTCGTCTTCAGGGGTAACGGAATCTGTATGAGTTCATTCATGGTAGCACTTTCTGCCCCACGATGTAGCATGAGTGTCATAGAAATGACCTCCTTTAAATGTTATAGTTTTGGGTTATTGGGTTTTAAGTAAAACGGGCTATTCTGTGATGCTTTTGGTGAGTGCTACAATTTGCCATGATCTGCAAATGAGTAGAACTCTTTGCCGATAATGATATGATCCAATAGATTGATATCAATCGAATCAAGAGCGAGTTTCAACTTTTTAGTGATTTTCTCATCTGACTGACTTGGAGTGCTACTACCACTGGGATGATTATGTGCTATTATTATCGCTTTTGTAGCTGGATATTCTAATATAATAGCTTTTATCACTTCTCGAGGATAGATGGCTGCAGTATCCAGGCTCCCTGTGAAGAGGATATTACTATCAATGACTTCATGCTGTGAGTTGAGATAGATGATAGCAAAGCTTTCTCGATACTCGGAGTCTGTGAACATAGCTCTCAGATGATCAACTGCCTGAGTCGCACACCCCAGCCGAATTCCTGGATCAAAGGTAAAGCGTTTAACAAACTCTTCTCTGATGACATCATCACTCATCAGGACAAGTGGATTTTCCATAAAATGATTCCTCATTGGTTTTACCTGAAAAATACCACGAGTATTTGATATGAATTGTTTCAGGTAGTTATAGGTGAGTATTCTTCACACTACATATCGCCAATTCAGGGTATTTTTTTCCTTCGTAAGGATTCTCAATTTGGATAAAACCAATTTTATCTATAATGAACGTTAGCTTAATGATAATTATTATTTACAATAAACCATCTTATGTAAAAGTTTATTGTTATTATGAAAACTCGAAACACCCAAAATTCAGAAGTATTAAGCAATAAAATGCCTATCCCGGTACAACATACCTTACGAAAGTTGGGGAAGGATATTCAGACGGCTCGGAGAAGAAGAAGAATACCAACTATGCTACTAGCGGAAAGAGCACGTATTAGTAGGCCTACTCTCCTCAAAGTAGAGCGAGGCCATCCGGGTGTGTCTATGGGCACATACGCCAGTGTGCTATTTGCACTGGGTATCCTGGAACGGCTTCAAGTTGTTGCTGATGCTTCTAAAGACATTGTGGGGATGGCTCTTGAAGAAGAGCATTTACCTCAACGTATTCATTCCAATAAAAACCTCAGAGGCTAAAGATCATGCACCAGACAGTATTTGTACACATTGAACTTACAGGCCTAACACATCTGGTTGGGCGTTTATGGGTTCGAGAAAGGAATGGTGTGGAAAGCGCAAACTTCGAGTATGATCATAAGTGGCTCAACAATCCAGAAAGATTCGCACTTGAGCCGAGTTCACAATTAGGAAAGGGTGGTTTTCATACTGGGGCTGGGAAGGCTCTTTTTGCTGCATTAGGTGATTCAGCTCCTGATCGATGGGGTCGCCAGTTGATGCAGCGAGCCCCCAGAATGAATGCTATCGAACAAGGTTTGACACCAAGGCAATTACTTGAAGTAGATTACTTACTGGGTGTTAGTGATATCTCTCGTCAGGGTTCATTACGATTTTCCATTGATGAAAATGGACCATTTTTGAATAACTCCCCAGGCAATTCAACACCTTCAGTTGTTCGTTTGACCGAACTGTTGGCTGCAGCAGACCAAGTGAATGACAATTAAGATACTATCGATGACATAAAACTGCTGCTAGCTCCTGGCTCATCACTTGGTGGAGCAAGACCAAAAGCTTCAATTCTCACTGAGCGAGGAAGCCTGGGTATTGCGAAAATTCCCCGGGATGGTGATCCTTATAATGTTATTCTTTGGGAATTTCTGACACTGCGTCTCGCCAAAGATGCTGGAATTTCTGTTCCCCACCACAAGCTCGTTATGGTGGATCAACGACCACTACTAATCATTGATAGGTTTGATAGAATAGGTTCTAATCGTCAACCTTATCTCTCTGCAATGAGCATGCTTGGTGCAAATGATGGTGAAGTACACTCATATCTAGAAATCGTTGATGCTATTCGTCAGTACGGTGCAATACCTGACTTAGACTGTGCCGAATTATGGAGACGGATTGTATTCACTGTAATGGTATCCAATACTGACGACCATTTGAGAAATCATGGATTTTTATCAGAGGGAACGGATGGGTGGAGGCTATCCCCAATCTTTGATGTTAATCCAACACCCAGCTTTATATCCCCACGCATCTTGTCTACAAGTATTGGTTTCGATAATCCAGTAGCCTCACTTGATTTGGCACTTGAAGTCGCCCCATATTTTGGCCTTAGGGGTGATGAAGCAAGGAATATCATCAAGGAGGTTTCCATGGTTACCTCTTCCTGGGCAAATTCGGCTACTTCAGTTGGTCTTTCGAAGGTCGAGATTGATATGATGGAGTCGGCGTTTGAACATGAAGATCTGCGATTTGCAAAAGCTTTAGTATAAGTGGATATAATCCACCTTCTGTTGTGGATGGCTAACATCCCATGAATTGACATGTTTCATATCAAATTTTCACTACTTGTATATGATTGGTATGTTACAAAACGAAAAAGCAATGAATCAACATAGTTTTTTCTACATATCCGGTGAACCCAGACTCTCAGATCGAGAGTTTTTCCAATTCCAGTTGAGTTATACGCTATCGAGGAGTATGATCAAAACTTAGATAGTCTGATAGGTGAACACCCAGTGTAAACTTCGTCAAAGATGTCTGAAATGCGGCTGGGTTTTAGCCCTGTAAGTTTTGCAACTTCAAATATGTGTGTTTTCTCAGGCTGCCCATGACCTGCAATCCTGGTTGCATGATTTCCATTTAAACCCTTATCTGGAACCATATCATAGGCTGGAGATAACTTCCATTCCCCTGCTTCAAAAAGAAAAGAGAAGTTCTTGGAATGATCATTTCGATTGCCTGTCAATACATTGTATACCATACGCCGGAACAACTGATAGCAATCTTTAATATTTTTAGTCAGCACGAAAGTGGCTTTGATCAAATCAACATAATCCAGGGCTGGTTTTCTATGGCTGGCATTTAGAAGCCCTGAAACCGAGACCATATGCAGACGGTTACCCGAACGAACATCAAACCGTTTGATCCCAAAATACTTCCCCTCAAAAAGCCTTGAAGGGGACATTGGAATGCCACACTTTCTGGCAATCTTTGAATTTACGAATTCACTCATACCCATGTTTGGAGGGTCTGAGGGTGAATGAAACTTTACGATCCAGTCCTCATTATTGTAGGAGTAAAGAACTTTTGGTCGTACGCCTCCAGGTATACAACCATTTTCTGCTAGCAGGTGTAAATGTTCAGAATAAGTGGGCTCTGTCAAAACCTTCCCCACCTCCTTTGCCAGAAAATTGAGGTCTTGTGTGCTAATGCTAGATGTGACAGAGCCTTCTGGATAATACTCAAGAACACCCATACCCTTTGAACCAACGCGGCTTAAACGATCCAGCAGGGATTGTGAGTCCAGTGATATACCCTGACTTGCCAGATATCTGGCCAGGATAAAATTCCCCCAACCGTCTGGTAGACTGTCGTTGAATACGCCAAAGTTTCCATCAAATGGCGAGGTCTCAGCGAGGAATACACCTTGTTTGAGGGGAAGATGGAAAGGAGAGATGGAAAAACCTGAATTGAGAAACTCTTTATCATATTCAAAGGCTACCCGTTGGTCCTGAGTGAGTACAAGCCTACCGACTTTGGTATCACCCATTTTTACATGGAGCATTTTAACCGGGTCAGCCACTTCGGGCTCGCTTCCGTTCTCCTTGACCCGCCTGAGAGATCACATCTTCAATAGAGTCATAAACATTTGGAGTAAAGAGGTTTCTGAACTCCTCAGTAGCATCCAGTATCAGGGCAATCTTTATCAAGCTTTGAAGGGAGATGAGATGCCTAGTTTCAAATCGCTTAATACTCCCCAGGCTTACACCAGATCTTTTAGCAAGGTCGACCTGTGTGAGATTCTTACGAATACGAAGTGCTCTCACGCGTTTTGCAAGGCCAGCAGCCAGTGTAACCGGATCAAAGTTATCTATCATTTGCTTATCATTCATTATTTGCCCACTTATTAGC
>JAERTJ010000135.1 GCA_016844945.1 Fidelibacterota bacterium
ACTGAAAGTAATGGTGGGGGAATCTCAGCTCGAGAATATTCAAACCTAACTCTGGAGAATGTCATTATCCAATCCAATACTGGTGATTGGGGAGGGGGCATCTCGTTGTTGGATTCCAGGTTAACGATGGAGAATGTAACCCTATCTGAAAATGAGTCTGTATGGGCAGGGGGTGGTTTGGGGAGTTACCGATCCGTAGTATCTATGGTGGACTGTAACATCCTCAGTAATTCTTCAAGCGATGGCCCAGGGGGTGGTTTACAGTTAGGTGAATTTTCTCAAGGAGTGTTTGACAAGGTGACCGTTGATGGCAATAGTGCCAGAAATGGTGGTGGACTTACACTGGAATTTGCTGAAACAAAATTTATTGATTGTTCCATTACAGGAAACCTCGCCACTGATCATGGGGGTGGAATTTATGGATATTATACCAGCCCTGAATTCATTAATACCACAATTGCTGACAACATTGCTCTGGCAAATGAAAGTAACGGCTTCAGGCTTGAGGGTTGGACCCATCCCCGCTTTGTAAATTCCATTGTCTGGGGAACACCGGATCAAAACCTTCAAATTACAGGTGGAGATTCCTGCACTGTTCTCATGGCTTACTCAGATATTGAAAATGGGGAGAACGCGCTCATTCTGGATCCCGAAAATAATTGCACGGTAACCTGGGGAAATGGAAATCTCAATACTGATCCGCTGTTTGCCAATCCAGATAGTGGCAATTATATCATTACCAGTAATTCACCCTGTCTGAATGCAGGTACAGCACTATTCGTTTGGGGTGGTGATACACTGGTGCATCTGTCTGAAGATGAATATGTCGGGTCTGCACCAGATATGGGGGCTGTACAGTTGGGATTACCCTCTGATTTGGACCCAGTTCCTAACTTACCTCTAACATTTCAATTGTATCAAAATTACCCAAACCCATTTAATCCAAGCACAACAATCAGTTATAGCCTGCCCGTCCAGTCTAATGTTGAAATTGTCATTTATGACATTTTAGGTAAAGAGGTGAATAAGCTGGTCAGTGAGGTTCAACAGGCAGGATCCCATCGTATCAGCTGGCAGGGTTTACATCGTTCTGGGAAGAAAATGAGCACAGGTCTTTATTTTTACCGTTTGAATATCCACGAGGCAAAATCATCCCGACTCCTATTTACATCGGTTCGAAAGATGATATTGATCAAGTGAGCGTTAGAACCATACTCATCCTGTGGCTTACAATTTTTCCTATCCATCATGGCTTAGGACAATATCCTCATATCATCATCAACGAGTTTCTTGCCTCCAACTCCAGCATTAATATTGATCCTGACTTTTCAAGCTTCACGGATTGGGTTGAGCTATACAATCTAGAGAATCATGATGTGGATATATCTGGCTATTCACTGACTGATAATTTTAATGCGCCGGATAAGTGGCAATTTCCCAGTGGAACCATCATTTCAGGAGGTGATTATTTACTCGTGTGGACTGATGGTACAGATTCTCTCGGTCACACCAGTTTCAAGCTGAGCAAGGCGGGCGAAGAGATCGGATTATACGATTTCAATGGGAATCTGATAGATTCCATCAGTTTTGCTGGACAAATCTCAGATGTGTCATATGGTCGTGATATAGATGGTTCAGATCTCTGGCTCAACTTTGGAGAACCCACACCTGGCTTGCCTAACCTCACCTGGGGCAGTCTCACCCAACGATTTGTTCAATCACCAAGCTTTGCATTGCCGGGGGGGGACTATTCAGGGATACAAGAACTCATACTTTCAGCTAGCCAGGAGGGTGTAGAAATCAGATATACGCTGGATGGTTCAACTCCAACTTCTGAATCAGCTGCCTATCAGAATCCCATTACAATAAATCATACTACTGTGGTTAGAGCCCGTAGTTTTCATCCGGACTATATTTCAAAAGAAATCATCACACACACCTATTTCATAGATGATTCTAGTACGCTTCCTGTCATATCATTGACCACCAACCCGGAGTACCTGTGGAATCATGATGTCGGCATATTCATCAATGGATCAAGCTGCAGCAGTATTGAGGATGCGAATAGTTGTAAAGGCTGGGAACGTCCCGTGCATTTCGAGTATTATGAACCGGATGGATCCCTGGCTTTCAAGCTCAATACCGGTCTACGTGTTCGTGGCTCTCTGAGTTGCATTTTTCCCAGAAAACAGGTAGGTATCTATGCCCGCGATAAATATGGAGAGGATGAAATCAATTATCAGTTTTTCAAGGGTAAATATCTGGGATCCTTCAAACGTCTGATTCTCAGACCTGGCGCAGGAGATGGCATCGGTAACCGTTATCTTGGGACCCTGTTCAGAGATGAAATGATTGCCGCGCTGGTCACTGATCGTATGGATATTGACTATGCCGCCAGTCAGCCCTCAGTGGTATATCTCAACGGTGACTATCAGGGAATTCACAATATCCGTGAACGAACCAAGCAGCATTACCTGGCTTCCAATCATGGCACCAATAAAGATGATCTGGATATCCTGGAGAATCTCTATAATGGGGGTGTCTATCAAGGCGATGCCCTTCACTATCAGCAGATGCTATCCTTTATTAATTCGCAGGATCTCACCTTACCTGAAAATTATGAATATGTCAAAACTCAGATGGATGTGGACGAGTTTATCAATTATCAAATTGTGGAACTTTATATTGCTAATTATGAATGGGGCAACTTCAACGTTCAATGCTGGAGACCACGGACTGCAGATGGCAAGTGGCGCTGGGTTCTTTGGGATGTTGAGGGAAGTTTCAATATCTACCCTGATGGTCGGACTGGGGATGACGTCAATTCATTCAACTATATTGAAGATCCTTTTTTAAGACATCGCGAGCTGTTTGACAACCTGTTGAGCAGTGACACATTCAGGGATGAGTTTATTCATCGTTTTGCCGCTCATCTTAATACCAGCTTTTCCTCCCAACGAGTGAATGCGACAATTGATTCCCTCCAAGCGCTCATCCAACCCGAAATACAGCGTGACATAGCCACCTGGTCCGGGGAGTGTCAGCGAGATTGTGGTGTGACCTCTCCCTTTTGCACCATCCGTACGGTTTCAGATTGGGAGAACAATGTGGAACGCATGCGGGAATTTGCACGAGGTCGTCCACGAAATGTCCGTCGCCACATGCTCCAGAAATTTGGATTATCTGGAATTGTAAACCTGACCCTGAATACAGAAGGACGTGGTCAGGGGAGTCTCTTTATCAATGATGTCCTGGTGACCGATACCACTGCCCCGGGTTTTTATTATACAAATGTTCCGTTGCGGATAACCGCCAAACCAGATGTGGGGTCTCAATTCATGGGTTGGCAGGAGACATCTCAGGACTCATGTGATATCACAATCAGCTTATCCGGTGATTCCACGCTGACTGCTATATTTGAACCTTTGCAGCAAAGTATGATCGCCCAAATGATCGTCGAAAGCACAACACTGCGAAGCTCTGATTCACCCTATCATGCACAGGGGGATGTCATTATCGCTTCTGAAGCCACTTTGACGGTGGAGGCAGGGGTAGAGTTGCTTATGCCATCTGAAGCAAGCCTCATCGTTCGTGGGGCACTTCACATGAAAGGGAGTGAGACATCACCTGTTGTCCTCCGCAGCCATGATAATACGCAATGGGGTGGACTATACTTTGAGAACAGTTCAGCTCCTTCATCAATCGAACACACCCAAATTTTAGGTGCCACACATGGTGGCGATCCTCTACACCAAAAAGCGGCCATATCAGGGTTAAATGCCCATATATCATTACAGGATGTACTCCTCGATGTGACTGCTTTGCCAATCTATGTCGAATCAAGTCATTTGCTCATAGATAACATCTCAATTCAAACACCCATCATCTATGATGATTTTATCAATGTACGGTTGGGTCATGCAGAAATCAGGAATTCTACTTTCAGGGGAGGCACCGAAGCCATAGATGTTGATATCATCGATTGTGATCAGGTTGAGAGTGCGTACATCATCGGTAACAAATTTTACAATGTCAATGGAGATGCAATAGATTTTGGAGATGGATCTCGGGGTGCAGTTATTCAGAATAATCAGATCTTTGGTTGTCTGGACAAAGGGATTTCAATTGGTGAGAATACACACGCCACCATTGAGCGCAATTTGATCCTGGATTGTCTTGAAGGAATTGCAATTAAGGACAGCTCTTATGCAATACTCAATCAGAATACTCTGTATGGAAATGAGACTGCCATCGCCTGTTATGAAAAGACATTGACTCTGGGCGGAGCCACCGCTTTCGTAGTCAATACTATTATGGCTAACTCAACGGAACAAGCATACCGTCTTGATCCCCTTTCCAGCCTGCAATTCAACCATTCATTGTCCAATACGCAATTGCTACCTGGTGTGCAGAATATTTACGCTGAACCAGGTTTTACAAATTTGATGCATACTCAGTTCTATCTGGATGAAGGATCTCCGGGAATAGACGTAGGGCTGGACCTGTATATTCATGAAGGTGATACGTTGATCAATATGGGAAGCCAGATGTTTAAGGGAGCCGCACCTGATCTTGGTGCATTCGAACATGGATTCATCTATGACTCTGAGGGAAACCGAAGTGGTGTGGTACCTTCGGAGGTTGTATTAAATCAGAACTATCCTAACCCTTTTAATGCGCTGACAACCCTGGACTACTCGCTGCCAGGTGTATCCAGGATCAAACTCACCATCTATGATATACGAGGAAAAGAAGTCCTCACGCTAATCGATTCAGAACAACACCTGGGAACTCATCAGGTCATCTGGGATGGTTTGGATCACCAGGGGTTTCCTGTGAGCACTGGCATTTATTTTTGTCAATTAGAAAGTGAATCATCTAGTCAAACCATAAAAATGCTGTTGCTAAAATAACACCCCTCTCCCCGGGACATTGATCGTGTCGAAATGTCCAGTCTCCGGTAAAGGCAATCCACACTCACGAAGACGAGGTGAGCTGGGAGAGAACATTTGTTAATCACATCGATTAACTTAATTTGCCACAATCATTCATGTATCCGGGGGTATCATTGGTTCGCACGACCCACATCCTCAACCTGCTTCTCTTTGCACTTGTCTCAACACTATGGGCTGCTTCTGGTTATCAGGATTTTCGATTCACCAATATCAATCGCAATCAAGGTCTATCCAATGGGGAGGTAACCGCGATCCTACGCGACAGTAGGGGTCTCATGTGGTTTGGAACCAGAATTGGTCTCAACCGCTGGGATGGTCGCGCCATGCGCACCTATCATCACAATCCCGAAGATAGTATGAGCATTACCAACTCCAGAATATCTACTCTGGCAGAGACTCCAGATGGAAAAATTTGGATTGGTACACACAACGGTGGACTTACACGGATGGATCCGGAGCTGGATCATTATGAACATTTCCGCTATAATCCTGAGGATTCCACATCCCTCGTGGATGATGAAATCACAGCACTTCAGGTTGATAGCAACGGAAGATTATGGGTGGGTACGAAAACTGGACTTTGCCGTCTGGACTCTGCCTATACTTCGTTTAAAAGATTCCATCATGATCCAGGCAACAATAAATCAATTCCCAGCAACTACATTTTAGCCATGGAGGTTGATCGTCAGGGGACGATGTGGTTTGGAACGGGGAGCAGCCATATATTTTATCATTCACCTGAGGCTGATGATTTTACCTCGATCAAATACTATTGGTTCAAACCTTCAAAATTTGGTACGAATTGGATTTCTGATCTGCATGCGGATCCCGATGGTGAAAATATCTGGGTCGGCATGTTTCCCATCGGAACATTCAAATACTCAAAACTGACGGGAAAAGTGACATCCTACCGCGCCCGAACGGATGATCCACACATGGTCCATAAAAATATCATTTTTGCAGTTGATGTGGATGCAAATGGCCAGGTTTGGTTGGGTCATCTTTTTGGCATCTCAATCCTGGAACCAGAATCGGGTCAATATGAATATCTTGAACCTGAGGTGGCTAATCCAAACAGCATTAATATATCAGTGGTCACTGAGATTCATATTGATGACCAGGGTATGGTCTGGATTGGCTCTTCTGACCAGGGTGTTGATGTATGTAATCCTCAACAGCTACGTTTTGATCTTATGAGTACGTCCCAATCTATGGAGGGTCAACTCCTCCCAGCAAATCCGGTTTTTGGAATGGATAAGGATTCATCAGGTAACATGTGGATAGCCACCAATGGTGGGGGCGTTATGGGTGTCAATTTTGAAACAGGTGAATCACGTATCATCCGGACCGAGGTCACAGATCCAGCAATCTGGAGTATGAATTACTCAAACAAAATCCTGGTAGACAGGGACCAACGTGTGTGGATGGGAAGTTTTGGAGCAGGCATCTTTCGCTTGGATCAGAATATGGATAAAATGGACCACTATCGCAAGACCCGAGTGTATGGTAGCCAATTAAATGATAATGATATTTTTGCATTGTACCAAACCCGAGATGGATCAGTGTGGGTTGGAACAGAAGGGGGAGGCATCAACCATTACCTTCCAGAATCTGATGATTTTGAATACTTTAAACATGACCCCGAGAACCCTGAATCTCTGGGAAGTGATAACATACGTGTATTTCTGGAGGACCATCGAGGGGATTTCTGGATCGCAACATCTGAATCAGGTGTTGATCTCATGGACCGAGCGACAAATACATTTAAACATTTTATAGCCAATCCTGATTCTAACTCCATAAGTAGCAATCATGTCCTGACCATTTATGAGGATAAGAACTCCATTCTGTGGTTTGGGACAAGGGCAGGCAGCCTCTGCCGACTGGATAGTACCAGGACGTGGTTTGAGGTCATCGATTTAGATTGTGATATTGAGGAACTAGAGATCAGTGGTATTCTGGAGGACGATCAGGGACACCTATGGCTAAGTTCCAATGTTGGGATACTTAAATACCATCCTGAGAAAGGATTATTAGGGACATATCAAGCCTCGGATGGGGTCCAGAATCAGGACTTCTTTTACCATTCTAGTTTCAAAGATCAAGATGGTACTATGTATTTTGGTGGCGTGGGAGGATTAAATCGTTTTCATCCCGACTCAATTGGGGTGAACGATCACATCCCACCGGTGATTCTCACCGACCTCTGGGTAAATCATGAGCAAATTACTCCTGGAAAAGCCGTTGATGACCAAATCATCCTACATCGTGCTATCGGCTATCTTGATACCCTTAGACTGAGTTACAAGGACAAAGTTCTCCGGTTTGATTTTGCAGCCCTGGATTATTGGAATCCTTTTTTGAACCAATATTGCTATAAGCTGGAGAACTTTGATCCGGATTGGGTGAGTATCGGTAATGATAACAGTGTGACCTATACAAGTCTGGATCCTGGATGGTATACTTTGCGAGTTCGTGGCTCCAACAATGATCGGGTCTGGAATGAACAGGGTGTGACGCTGGCTATTTACATTAAACCTCCCTTCTGGCAGACTGCTGCCTTTCGAATGATCTTATCCTTAGGGTTAATAACCCTGATAATAATCTATATCCGTTTGCGAACCTGGCGATTGAGGTTTCAGAATCAGAAACTGGAGGCACTGGTGCGCCAGAGGAGTGCTGAACTTGCTGAAGAAATCGAGGCTAGGGCAAAAGCCACACAGGATCACTTGCGTCGAGAGCTCCTTTCCAAAACCCTACACCTGAACGAAAAAGATCAAATCGTTGACCATCTGAAACAGGATCTGGAAGAGATAACGCAAACACTGCCTGTTGAATCAAAATCAAGGATGAAGAAACTGCTGCGCTTTTTAAAAGACCAGACATCAGGACAACAGGGTTGGGAAGATTTCGAACTGTGGTTTACCGAGGTGCATACAGAATTTTACAGCAGTTTACGCGAGACCAGTACAGGATTGTCGGAGAGTGAACTGAAGGTTTGTGCCCTTTTACGTCTCAATCTTGTGACCAAGGATATTGCCAGAGTGATGAATATCCAGTCAACATCAATTGATATCTACCGTCATCGTATTCGCAAAAAGCTGAATCTCAGCTCTGATGAGAATCTGACTGCTTTCCTGTCACAGTTTTAACCACTTTAGACCTAGGTTTCTTTACAGTTTGTCGGATTCTTTAAGTGGCTGAGGCAGGACAACCACTTCCATTATTCTGTGACTTGCAGGCTATCTAAAGTCCTGTAAATAGAGTAATTAATAGAAGTTCCCCCGTTATATCAGTTAAAATTGAGGTCTAATTGTCGATACCGGTGTTTTTTGATATAAACCGGGTTGATTTGGCCAGGATTCCTTGTGAGAATGGCTGAGATTCCATCACCAAGCGCATAATATCC
>JAERTJ010000136.1 GCA_016844945.1 Fidelibacterota bacterium
CTTATTCGGGATTCCTGCTAGTACAGGATCTCTAAGTACTGTCCAGAATTTGAAGAAACTGTAAAAAGGGGAGTGGGGAGATGTTTCTTTGTTACGATATCATTCGAGATGTACCGAGGCTTAGATCTCTCTCCCTCTCCCCTTGCCATTCCTTTCAAATTAAACCGTCCAAACAGCACTGATGACACTATACGAGGCTTAGAGCTGACTCACACTCATTTCAGGGGGATACGAACATTGATATCACGAACACAAGGTTACCGAACTGTTTTGACTGTTTCTCACGAAGCAGCTCAAGCCTAAAGCGTTAGAATAGCGCTCTCGAGACATTATTGTAATTCTGTTTTGATCTGATGCAGTAGTATTATTCTCACAGTCCTGCAAAAGCTGTCTTTAACACTAATAATGTGAGGTTTGTATGCGATGGCTATTAATTCCTTTATGCATGATTCCCTTGTCTGCAAGTTCCCAATTGGTAAACGAAACACTTTTGGCTGAGAATTTTGACTCCTACGATTTCTGCCTTAATGATGATAACCAACTGCTGCTAACATATGAGAGAATTTGGTGGCACGATAATGGGAATTCAGAACCCAGTTATGACTCATCTAGTATTTTCTTGACCAGATTGGATAGTATAGCCAATCCGGTAGGTGAACTTTGGCAACTACGACGTGATTCAGCCTCTGTTCAGGGCTCCCCAAATGTTACTTCTGGAGGCAATCAAGTTTCCTGGATGTATCAGAATCATGAAAGCAATGATTCCGGTTATCAACACAGTATACGCACCCGACTGTTTGATAGTCAACTTAGCTCATTTGGTGATGAGCTAATTATAACGAGTGAGCCGGATGATTATGTCTATGTTAACCAGGTCAGACTGAATAGTGATAATTATCTATTGTACTGGGCTGAAGGTGAAGATTTCGAAAGAACAACCATATTTGGTCAACTTTTTAGTCAAGCCAACCAAGTTTTGGGTGACGAATTCATCATATACCAAGCGGCAGAATCTGACACAATTGTTCCCAGGCTTGAGCGCCAAATATTGTCGTTATCCAACTCCAGCTCTGGATTGACCTACTTAATGTGGAATGAGCTTGTTTTAAAAATTGCTGATTTTGAGCATACTTCGCAGCTAAGAATTTTGCTATTGGGAAGTGATGGTCGTCCTATTGGAGATTCAAGAGTCATATCGGAAAATACGGAAGCAAACTACGAGACTTACAATTTTTATCTTCAGAATGAGAGTGATATAATTTTGACATATAAAACAAGAGAGGAACTTGAAGATTTTTCTATCCTTTATGAATCGTGGATTCATGTACTGAGCAATTACTCTGAGGATTCTGAAGTTGAGACCATCTTTCAACTCCCTGCTCATCAAATCTTGCAAGCCAGCAACTTCCCAGAAACTGGGGTTGGAGTATATCTCTTCAATGAAGAAGAAGGTGATAGTGTGTTTGCACAATGGTTTGATCCATCAGAAGGAGTAATCGATGAGCAAATATATTTACCTTTGCAGTCACACTTTGATTACCCTAAATATCAGTGCCTACTCCGAGACAGGAAACTTTTTCTATTTGAAAGTCGAGTCTATCATGAACTGTATGCTCATGTCTATTTATTACCAGAAGTAGCTTCATTTGAATCAAATTATGAAAACTCACCAAATAAATTCACACTCTTACCACCGTACCCAAACCCCTTCAATCCCAGTACAAAGATAGAATACGAACTTCCTAAGCAGTCTGATGTATCTCTAATCATCTATAACATGACAGGAAGGAAAGTGCAGACTTTGGTCTCCTCCTTGAAGGACGCGGGTAAGTACCAGGCTAGATGGAATGGTGTGGATGCCGAGGGTCATCAAGTCCCAGGTGGAATGTACTTCGCGAGGCTACAAGCTGGAGTGCACTCGAGTGTAGTTAAGATGGTGTATTTGCGATGAGCGCAATTCTAACAAAGGCTTGGTACTGACTGACGAAGGGGCTCGGAAAACGAAAATGATGAAGAGAGATAAAAATTTAGTGCTGAGCGATACTGTCTCAGAAGCAGTACAAGCCTAAGCACGTTAGCCGGATGATAATTATGAGGCAGCAAAATGGATGATAGTTCAATACGAATAGCTGCGTTCAATTGGATGGAGAGTCAAACCTCAATTTTTGGCCCAGTTCTCCAGCGTAGACCTTTGCTCGAGCAAGGATTCCTCTTTCAGGGAACGAAAGTTCCCTTAGTTGGTGCTACGGGAATATTCAAACCTAAAAATTGTAATTACCCGCTATCGATCACTACAACACCCGACAGCCCATACACAGATACGATATCTGGAAATGACATCTTAGGGTACAGCTATCGAGGGACAAATCCCGACTTCTGGGACAATGTTGGTCTTAAACGCGCTATGACGGATTGTATTCCTCTTATCTATTTTAACGGCGTTGCTAAGAATAGGTACATTGCTACTTGGCCAGTATATATTCTCAGTGCGAATGATATTACCCTGACCTTTGAAGTGTCCTTATCTGAGAGCGTCTCATTGCTAGAAGATATCAATGCTTATCAAGTGAGTGAGGATACTGGCATTCAAAAGGCATACAAGCAACGCATAATTAAGCAACGGATTCATCAACATAAGTTTCGAGAAAGGGTTTTAGAGGCTTACCGTACGAGTTGCGCTGTGTGTAACCTCAAACATCGAGAGCTCTTAGATGCGGCACACATTATCCCAGATAGTGAGCCAGAAAGCACTCAAACTATTTCTAACGGTCTGTCACTCTGTAAATTACATCACGCGGCTTTTGATTCTCTATTCATAGGGATCTCCCCGGATTACCAGATTCACATTCGATCTGATATTCTGAGTGAAACAGATGGACCGGTTCTCCAACATGGGCTTAAGGGGCTACATTTGAAAAAGCTTATCACACCGCGAAGATCAACTTTAAAACCAAATCCAGATTTTCTCGATTGGCGGTTCACAAAATTTAAAAATACCGGCTAACAATGGCTTCAAGCTGTCTCACTTGCAGGGGACTGGAAGACTGAAATGAATTGGATGGATACAGTGAATATACAAAGCGATGCTACACAGAGAAGCAGCTTAAGCCAAGAGTGTTAGCAGGATAAGGAATATTACTGACACATGATTAGAATATTACCCCTAATTCTCATATCCCTTTTGTCGAAAGGTATTTCTCAAGGTTTGAATTTGACTTTGGAGGGTCGATTTGAAGCTGAAGTGACGATCCCTTCAGAAAGCCCTGGTGGACTGGAGTTCGTTTTTTCAGGAATGGAGTTCAATTCTAACATAGATACTCTCGTTTTCACGTTTAGACCCCATTCAATGATTGAGCAGGATTCATTTCGAATAGCCCTAGGAACATTGATCACAAATTTCAATGAATCACTTCTTGATACTATTCTGACGAATGCATCTGAATACTCAATTTATATCGACTCAACTGGATGGATAAACGCTATTACCCATAGCCCACCTATCATAGTTGATATCCCCGATTTGGACAATCCAGAGAATTTATATGTTTCATATATCCTGAGGAATGTTTCTTGGTCGAATTTATCGAGAAAATTGTTACATCTCAGATCCTCAATCCCATCAGGGCTAGCCGAGTGGACTCCTCTCAGAGTGGGAAATATTTGGCAATACTCAATCTCCGAATTAAACGACTCAATTGAGACAATTTCCACCAACCGGTTCCATGTTAAGAATTCCTTTCCATCTGGATCCGGTCTTCTCGCATTTGAAATTGAAGTTGATCAGTGGGTTGAAGGTGAACTATACCTTACACAGATGGACACAATTGTAAGAGATTCTGCCCTTTCAATTATTGAGTATATTGGAGTTTCTCCAACATTAGCAATTGGAGGTGGGTTGTTGATGCCCCCGCTAATTGTTGGGTCACCAAGTGGAGAAGATGATCTTGAAGTCGCATGTTACTCATACATGTATCAGAGCAATAACGAGATTCTGTTTAGACATGATTTTGGGGCAGTAAGAATTTCCTCACTCCCGTTTGGAACAACTAGGAACGCAGCTTTTGTTGGTGGCTACATCAATGGAGATAATTATGGCGAATTTACGCCACTTTCTCTGAGAGAAACTGATCAGAATATTCCCGATGATTTTAATGTTGTCGCTTTTCCAAATCCGTTCAACTCAATAGTCCATATCATTCTTCCAGACCTTCGTGAGGATATGGAATTAAGTCTCTTCGATATTTCAGGCCGAGAAATACAGAATTTTATAGTACCATCTCATAAAAAAAACCTATCTATCAAATTCGGAGTGCATGACCTCACAACTGAAGCAAGTGGAGTGTATATTTTGAGATTATCATCAGGTAGCTATTCAGTGTCCAGAAAGTTACTGTTCATCAAGTAATCTACCTGCTAACAAAGGTACTGTAGTTAAAGTCAAGTGATTTAGGCAGCATAATTGGGATCATACTCAGTTTCATTGGTCCACAAAAAATAGATGAGAAGCAGTAGTTTTCTGGCCACAGCGATCACTCCAACTTTCTTAGGTTTACC
>JAERTJ010000137.1 GCA_016844945.1 Fidelibacterota bacterium
ATCGATCGGTTGGTTCATCACAGCGTAATACTTGAACTGAATCTACCCAGTTATAGGCTGGAGAAATCAAAGGAAACTAAAGCTAAATGAACCGGGAAAAATAACTGTCGTTGGACGGGAATTTTAGTTGTCGTTGATCATTATTTATGTTTCTGACTAAAAGGGTTGTAAATTCCATTTGATCAGTATAGGGATTCACCAGAGTTCCCTCCATATCTTACCCAAACATTTACTCCCACACTATCACAGTATTGACTTGTATTTGCCCCTCCCAGGTCAATTGTAAGGAGTGACTAACCTCAGTAGTGTGCCTCACGATCAACCCTTAGAAGCCTTGCTTCAGAGTAACTGGAATCCATATGACTTGTACTTGGCAGTCGAAATGTAAGCATTACAGATTCTTTTCGTACCCTTACAAATTTTAAAATAGCCTCTTTCTGGACCATTCAAATTGTGTAGGGGGGCAGATTTCAGCGTTGCTGTTCTCCACCATGATGCCACTGGCATTTTGAGTCCGACTGGACCGGCACTTTGCTCAGGTGGCTCTGCATCTCACCCCTACAAAAACAAAATGGCCCCTCTCGGAACCATTTAATCTTTGTTGTAGCAGGGGGCGGATTTGAACCGCCGACACCCGGCTTATGAAGCCGGTGCTCTAACCAACTGAGCTACCCTGCCGAATTTTCAATGAGGAATTAGTAATTACGAATTATAATTTCCCCTCTTTCACTCACCCTTGGCGGGTTCACCCGCCGAATGGGCCACAGCCCACGAAGGCGGGCAAAAATAGAATTTTCACTATCCGTGAGCAAGTGAATAAACTTGATTTTAGAAAATGCCTGAATCAGTTGTCCTGGGGTGGAAATGTACAGCGAAAAGTAGTTCCCTCACCGGGCGTACTCTCCACAAAAAGTGATCCTGAATTGCGCTCTACAAATTCTTTTACCAGGACCAACCCAAGACCTGAGCTCGCCTCATTTTCGGTCCCAGGAGTATGATATTTTGAGCTGACATCGAAGACCTTCTCGACAACCTCCGCAGCCATCCCCACACCACTGTCTATGACTTCAATTACCGTTGACTCCAATTCCATAAAGCAGTTGAACTTTATCTGTCCCCCACGCGGTGTAAACTTCAGTGAATTGGACAACAGATTCCGCATCACCGTCTCCAACATCGCTGTATCAGCGAATACCAATAACTCATCCGAGCAGGAAGTCTCCAGTGTCAATTCCTTTTTGTCGATCTGAGCTTTAAAAAGCGATTCGATGTCAGAAACAACTGGTTTGAGGCGGATTAAAGAGGGATTGAACTCTATACGTCCCGTATTCAGACGAGACCAGGTAAGCAAATTTTTGAGCAACTCAAACACGCGGTCTGAAGAATGATGCATAATTCTGACAATATCTTTTATTTCATCCATGTCAAACATATCAAAATCATCAATGATGGTCTCTGACATGGTCACCAGACCACCCAAGGGTCCTCGAAGATCATGAGCCAGAATGGAGAAAAATTTATCCTTTGAGGCATTGGCCTCCTGCAACTCAGCACGCTCTTTCATTAAGGCTTCCTGAGCCCTCCCCCGCTCAGCAATCTCGAGCTTTGATATTTTCTGAAGCTCGGTAATCTTTTGATACTGTACCGCAGCAGCGGTCATGTCCATTAGACTGACCCTAAGCATTTTCTCGCTGATATCAGTTTCTTCTACCCGGCTCAAAGTGGTTTGACCCACCCGTGGTTTGAGTTTGTCATCAAAAGGTATCAAATTGGGATGCAATTGTGAGGACAACACCAGCGGGAATCCGATTTCCAGTACCTGTTTCAGTCGATTGCGATAGGCAGGTTTATCCAGATGGGGGAAAATTTTAGTGATGGCCTTTCCTTCAACATCCTCAAAGGTGAGTCCGGTCCAGTGTTCTATCATCTTGTTGAGATAAATGATCCGCAAATCCGTATCCAGCAGGATGACACCTTCTGGGCTGTTGTCAAGAATACGAAATCTGAATTGATCTACTCTTTTCATCATACATCCAACAACAGGTTTAACTTTCGCTTCAGGAACTCAATGTCAACCACCCTGAAGAGCAGCAGTATATGACCCTCAATGTCTTCGGCCTTTACCAGAAAATTGGTATTGGTCACAATCACCATCCCCTGCTTCTGAGAACGGAAGGTTGCATCAATTATATAGGGGATACTGACTTCATTGAATTCAGGCAAGGCATAGCTTACATGGAAATCGAATTGATTATTAAGGGAACCCAGAAAGGCATTGTTGATAATATTTCCAATCTCCAGAAAAGTACCGGATTGTATGATATCCAAATCTTCATCCGAAACCACCAGGTCTGTGAGCAAGGATATCAATTGAAGCGCTCCATCCGGTGGAAAAGCGATCACTGCAGTGCCAGACAAATTTCCCTGGAAATCCTGTTTCACCGTGGCATATGTATTTTTTGGACCAAAAATGGGATACAGGCTCCGCTCATCACCTGAAGCGTAAACCTTAATCTGGGGCACATTAATGATGACTTCAGTTTCCACTATCTCGCTGAGTGACAAAGCTGCGGCATTGAGACTCACATTAATCATTTCCGACAGCGCCATTCTCTGGTCAACATTCAACATTTCATTTTCCATACCAAACTTCCCCTTACCCAATTAACACGCTCATCCAGAACGGACCCCATTCTGTATACACTATCGTCTGAATAACGTTGATGTTTAGTGATCGAGGGTAGGAAAATGCACGAAGCGATCCGAGGGCAGAATTCTAGTGTCTCATATGAAACTGTCAGGAATCAAGTGACGACAACTGATGATTTGTGGACTAAACTTCAGGGATTGCCACGAATTAAAAATTTTTCAAATACTCTTCCCGGAAGTAAGCGTTCTTGTGCTCCTCAAAAGTCTCGAATTCCTGATCAAGGAGGTATTGCAATGGATCTTTCTCGTTTAGCGCGAGGATGGAGTGGCACAATGTACATTCATCTGAAATAGAGGCTCCCGCATCATTTACCAGATGTCGATTATGACAACGAAAACAGCCATCAGATTGATCATGTTGCATAAAATTGTGGCAAGAGAAACAACCAAATTCAAGCCGGTGTCCCAAATGATTGGGATAAGTATTCCAGGTAATTTTCATCTCGGGGTGAATATTTCTATCATAAATCGCCTGGACCGCCTCGATGGATGAATTCAAGTTTTCAAAATTACTGCCCGGGTATTCATGCTCATAAAAATTTTCCAAACGTTCAGCAATGGTTTCCAGACCATCATTCTTCTCGTTGTATTCAGTCGTAATGGCCATTAAGCCTTCGCGTTTGATGTAGGGCAAGTCAGTGTCTATCAGTCCTGTAGCAATGGCTTTATCCAGAGCCGCATCGGGCTGCTCGTAAATGTGTGTCGCACGGTTGTGACAATCCACACAATCCAGGGTTCGAGCTTCGGGCGCATGGGCAATAGAGTCTGAGAGTCGCTGGTTTGTGAAGCGTCTATATTCACCATCGGGGTGCATAACTTCAACCCAGATCATATGCTCCCGCTGATCATCTACAGAACTGTACCTTACTTCATTCTCCTCAGAAATGTGCCAGTGAATACCTGATCCCACCCCATTGGCAGCATCCACTTTTAGATTCAAAGTAGTATACTGGAGTGTGTTGGCTTCGTCCTCCTGGTAGCGTTGAATTTTCACCAATTTTGATCCGTAATGCTTCTCTGGCCAGTGACATTTCCCACAGGTTTCCCTGGCGGGGCGCAAGTTATGAATCGGAGTACCAATCGGTTTTTCATAGAGCTCAAACATGTTTGCAAAGGCTTGCCAGGCACCATTTATTTTGGCTTCAGCCATGGCTTGTACACCTTCACCGATGTGACAATCAACGCAAGGTACCCTGGAATGTGGTGATACTGAATAAACCTGCCATTCAGGTCCCATGATGGTGTGGCAGGCAGTTCCACAAAATTCAGAATCATCCATATAATGCATGGCACTGGATCCAGCTGCTACAATGAAGAGGACGTTGACCACAGTCAGAATTGAAACAACCGGTATTACTTTCTCCCAAAAATTGTGGGAGCCAATGTTTCCATCTCCAAGTTTATCCGTGAAAACATTATGCAAGGTGGTTCCGGTTTTCTTTTTCTGCACCTGCCAACCAATGGGCAACAGAAGCAGCCCGATAACAAAAATTATGGGGATTATGAAGTATGTGATAATGCCAGTATATGTGCTGCGAAAAATGCCGATCAGCGACAGACCTTCTAATATGAAAAAGGATATAAAGGCGGTACTGGCCAGAATCACGCCCAGCTTTCCTACCCAGTTCATGAATAGGAGCTGAATGAACATGATATAGCGTTTAAAGAAATCCATTTGATCCTCTTCCCCATCTGCGACTAGTGATGATCAAAGTTAAGCGCCTATCTGGTATTCGCAATTGCTTCTGCTAGCATTAAATAATATTGAATATCGAAATGCACACAAACTACCTGAAATTAACACCTGTTGAATTATCGTTCAGCAGCCTTATTTTAGTTCAATATTTTTTGCTCAATTAAGGAAGGGATATGATGAAATTCAGTTATGGACGATTGCTGCTGCTTGGATTTGGATTCATGGGTACCACAATTCTCTGGGGTATTTATAATGCCTACGTCCCCATCTTCCTCCAGGCCGGACGTGAAGGTTTCGCCACCACTGCTGGTGTGGATGGATTTGGAATGAGTGCTACTTCAACCGGATTCATCATGACTCTCGATAATATCGCTGCTCTCTTCATTCTGCCCTTCATTGGTGCCTGGTCGGACCGAATAAGAACCAGGATTGGTCGTCGCAAGCCTTTCATTGCCATGGGCGCTCCGCTGGCATTTATCGGGTTTATCGGTATCCCGCTTATGCTGAATGTTTCACTCATTCCTTTCATGATTGCCATTTTCGTAACCCTTTTCGCCATGGATGTATTCAGAACACCAGTGATCTCACTCATGCCCGACATTACACCCTCACCAAAACGCTCACAGGCCAATGGAATGATCAATCTTATGGGTGGCGTTGGCGCTGTTCTGGCATTTGTTGTCGGAGGTATGCTCTTCAAGGTTTCAGTTGGAGCTCCCTTCTATTTTGGA
Organism: Fidelibacterota bacterium; assembly: GCA_016844945.1. GTDB lineage: Bacteria > Fidelibacterota > UBA8477 > UBA8477 > JABMPR01 > JABMPR01. The sequence goes on from JAERTJ010000137.1 coordinate 5,137, forward strand.
GGTATCATCATGCTGATTGGCGCTGCGGTAGTATTGTATTTCATTAAGGAACCTGCAATTCCTGAACCTAAGGAGGAGGAACCTGGAATTCTGGATAGTTTTAAGACTGTGGTCATGGATAAAGACCGTTCAGCTCTCTTTCTTCTCTCCGCCATATTTTTCTGGTTCCTGGGTTACGGTGCACTGGAGGTATTCTTTACCTCATTTGCCGTCAATCGATTTGGAATTGATAGTGGTCAGGCTACTGGACTGCTGGCATTCTTCTCACTGCCTATCGTACTCTTTTCCCCTTTGAGTGGTTATCTCGGCGCTAAATTTGGTCGCCGCTTGATTATTATTGCAGGTATTATTGGATTTGCGATTCTTTTATTCTGGGGATTCTCAATTCACACCCTGGCCATGGTAAAAATCATGCTGCCCTTGACAGGTATTACCTGGTCGTTAATCCTGGTCAACTCACTACCCATGGTGGTGGATATGGCGCCACAGGACCGTTTGGGAACCTACACCGGACTTTACTATTTATCCTCGCAGGCCTCAGCCATTGCAGGTCCAATTATGGCCGGAAAAATCATTGAGATTTTTAACAATAATTATGGCGTTGGATTCATCTACGGATCTGTAACCCTGGTGATTGCGCTGCTATTCATGCTTCCCGTCAAGCGTGGGGAAGCGCTGGAGGTTTCGCCAGAAGGCTAATATGCTATATCGTATTCTTAAATATCTCTTTATCTTCATGGTGAATGTCTTTTTCAGACGCATACATGTGGAGCATCGTGATCGCGTTCGCAAGACCGGTCCGGTCATCCTGGCTGCCAATCACCCCAACACAATGATGGATCCCCTGTTAGTGGGCCTGTTGTGTGGCAGGAATCCCCATTTCCTTGGCAAGAGTACTCTCTTTGAAACCGCTATTGCCAAGCGCTTCTTCAGTGCGGTTCATGTACTGCCGGTTTATCGTAAACAGGATGCCGAAAAAGAGATGGGAAAAAATGCAGAGGTTTTTGAAAAGTGTTATCAATCTCTGGAGGAGGGAAACGGCCTGGTCATTATGCCTGAAGGTATCAGTCAGATGGATGGCACCCTGCATGAGCTCAAGACCGGTACAGCCAGGATTGGGCTAGGCGCAGAGATGAGAAACGCATTTGAATTGGGTATTCAGATTGTACCAGCCGGTATTAATTACTCATCGCCAACCGATTTTTTTAGCGATGTACATTGCCGTTTTGGTCGTCCTATTGAATTGTCTGAGTATGGCGATCTGTATGCAAAAGACGAGTATGAAGCTGTATATGAAGTCACTAATAGAATCAGAAGTGCCCTGGAAAAACTCACCACAACGGTTGATAGCTCTGAAACAGCAGGGGTATTGAAAAACCTGAAAAAGATTTACAAGATGGAGTTGGCTGTAGATTTGGGTCTACAGGAGGATTGGAAGCAGCATGATTTTTCCATGACCCGGGGTATGGCAGATGCCATCAACTGGTATTCCAAAGAATTTCCAGAATCCTTTGAACAGATGGATACCCAGATGAATCGCTATCTGGCCAAAGTTGAGGGTCTGGAGCTGCGAGATGATCTGCTTTCAACGGCCAGGGGCCAACGATCCTTTGCCAGACGTGCCATGGGCTTGCTGGGTGTCATTACTGGTTTCCCCCTGTATCTATGGGGTGTTATTAACAATTTCCTCCCTTATCGAATACCCCGTCACCTCGTGCGCATACTGGGTACTTCATTGGAGTACCTATCATCCATCAAAATGTTGTCTGGATTTTTTCTTTTTGCATTGTTTTACACCGTTCAGACTTTGCTTGTCTGGTATTTAACAGCCTCCGGTCCGCTAACCACAATCTACATTTTGAGTTTATTGCCAGCGGGACGTTTTGCTCTGTATTACCATGACACCATGCAGAGGTATCGGCAGCATATCAGAATTTTTACTTTATTTGTAAAGCGTAAAACCCTGATGTATGAAATCATCCAGGAGCGCATGGCTCTGATTGAAGCAATTGATGAGGCCAAGAACAAATATATGAATCGGGTAGAAGAAGAACCAGGCTCCAGTGTCGGGGTGGATGACACCAAAGCCTGATTGCGTATTAGCAGATTGTATAGTCCTTACGCTTTGGGGACCATTGAGTTCCAATTTAACATAATTAATTCAAGGGCTTGACAGACCTTGCCTTCCCGATTATATTCAGCCCGCTTTTAAACATCGCGGGATGGAGCAGTCTGGTAGCTCGTTGGGCTCATAACCCAAAGGTCGTAGGTTCGAATCCTACTCCCGCTAC
>JAERTJ010000138.1 GCA_016844945.1 Fidelibacterota bacterium
ATCCACTACAGACTGATAATAGCCCTGTTGGTGTGTTGATTGGGGTGGTTATTCTCATCATCATTATCCAGATAGCCATGCAAGTCACCCTGGCAATCCGTTCTCGCAAAGAGGCTGAGAGACAACCTGATGAACGGGAGAACCTCATCAGCTTAAAAGCCTCTCGATCAGCACATTTTATTCTGGTTGTCGGGGTTTGGATTACCATTATGAGTATCTATTTTGAGCCTACCGGATTGGCGTTGATCAACACCCTTCTGTTCTTTTTTATCCTATCTGAGATTGCTGGATACGCACTTCAACTGATATACTATCGACGGGGTTATTAATATGCCGGTATGCCCAATTCACAACAATATCCGTAAGTTCCGTTTTAATGCTCATGAGATGACACAACAAGAATTAGCTGATAAAATTGGTGTGAGTCGACAAACTGTCCTGGCTATTGAATCACGGAAGTATTCACCCACCCTGGAACTGGCGTTCAGGATTGCACAGGTGTTTGATGTGGCACTTGAGGATGTCTTCCAATACCCTACAGGTGAAGACGAACCTTAATGCTCAGTAAATGGTCTGCTGAGGAAAACTCACCGTCACGTGTGCCCCATTTCTATTCTCAATCTTTAGTTGACCATCTAATTGCTCCGTTAGCATACTAACAATATGTAAGCCTAACGATCTTTTATCCGACTGAATAGCTTCAGGTATACCCGGACCATTGTCAGAAACGATGAGATTGATGGTCTTCTCATCAGCGGACAGAGCGATATTCACCTCCCCTGATTCACCTGAGGAATAGGCATATTTTACTGTATTGGTTAACAACTCATTGAGGATAAGGCCACAGGGAATAGCTCGGTTTAAATCAAGGTTCAGTTGCTCAACATTTAGACTAAAATTAATGTGCGTGATACTTAGAGTCCTCGAAATCTCGGTTATCAAGGTCTGGATATAAGGCTTGAGTTCGATTGATGCAAAATTTCCAGAGTTATATAAACGATCGTGCACCAGGGTCATGGCTTGAATACGACGAACGCTTTCATGTAGGGCATCAATTGCGTTCTCAGGGTCTCTCTCCTTGCGTGCCTCCAGACGTAAAAGTGACACAACAACATTAAGGTTGTTCCTCACCCTGTGGTGGACCTCATTTAGAAGCACCTCTTTCTCCCTTGATTGTCTGATTGATTCAGAATAGGCGTTGGTATGGGAGCGGGCAATAATAAACGCCTGGCCGATTATGAAAGCCAGAAACGCATAGGGGACGACAAACTGACTATGAATGATATCCAAAGTATAAAGTATGTCATTCAACACTCCGAGGAATAAAAGGATGGCTACTAACATGGTGGTTCGAGCTTCAGTATTGCCGTCTCTGGCTGCTCTGATAAGCGCTATAAATGGAAAAATAGCCAAGAGAGGAATCAGTATTAAAAAAATGCCACCTATGGTGGAAACAATTATAGAGTCCGGTATCATCACCGTAAGGATAAAAACAGCACCTACTGTTTTTACCCCAGTAATCGTCCTCGGTATGAGATAAGCCTGATAGACATAAGAAAAATACAATAGGGTAGAGACAAACAATCCATATAGACTCAAGTATTCAATTCGCATCAGCACACTTAGAGGAATAGAACTCACGAGCATGAGGATTGTATAGTTTCCCGCGAATAACAAACGCGAAATCCATAGCAAGAATACGATAGATAACCACCTGGAGGGCAAATCCTTCGGACGGAGGATCACGATCCCTAAATGATACAAACCAAGAGCAAAATAGATTCCGATGAAGAAAATATCTCTAAGTACCTGTCCTTGTTTTTGTTTTTCGAGGGTACTCAAACTGCCCAGAAGAACAGGTCGTCCCAGCCCTCCGTTTCTAAACTCATAATTTGAAACGTGAACCAGGATGTCCAATGTGTCTGAAATGGCTTCAAACCCCAAGACTGTGGGTTGCCATGACCCCGTTGAATTTTCCAGGTCTTTTCCCGGTTTGCCTACTTCACCAATTGCCCTGCCATTGATGAAAAACCGGGAGGCTGTATTATTCTCCCTGATGTAAAGGGCCAGCTGATGACCAACATCCTCCGAATTCAGGAGAACCTGCAATTGGTAGGTACCATACCCAATCGCAGGAATAGACTTTCCATCTATTTTATGTTTGTTCCAGAACTGGTGTTCTATGGTTAAACCCTGGAATTTTCTATCGAGATTCTGGGGATCAAGAAACATGTTCCAGTAGAATTGCCAATTTTCCTTCAGTGGAATTGACTCTCCCACAGAAACCTGCCGTGTTCTTAGATCCAATACACCTTCTGCATGTGTTATGTTTCCAAGGACTGATTGACTCAGGATGGTTAACAATACAATATTTACAAATGTCTTATAGCTTATAATTTGATTCAACCCACTTTCCCGACAGAATCCCCACGAGCTGGTAAACTGGAACCCCCACAATCATAGTTGCTCAATTGTTATTTATGCAAGTCCGTCATAACCAATTATATAAATTCAATATAAGTTTCTCCAACTTTAATCTCGTATTGATCTGGATTCTCTTTAATCCTGTTTAAAGATATTCAACCCTACTTAAGCTTCTGTTTAGGATCAGGTAAATGACTTGCTAAATGGAATTGTAACACCTTCTCTCTCCACGAGGGTTGTATCTTCCGAACCACCTACACTTATTATTGTCAACCATTTGGAGTTTATGTGGGAATTTTAGATCAAGGAATCGAACTCCTGGACGAAAATAGGTTTGGGGAAAACGCTTTTTTTTAGACTCAAAGGACGGGATTATGATTAAAAATTTCATGAATTATGTAAATAACTCCCTGGAGCGGAGAATTCCGCTGGCAATATTTATGGTCCTGATGATCGTATTGGGCATCTCCTTTTTCCTGCTTATTCAGAGGCAAAAGGCAGCTGATTTTACAGTTAAAAAAGAAAACGTCCATCAGACTGCCACCCTGATTAATCGCTGCATTGACTATTCCATGTTGATCGGTGATATGGATGGCGTCCAGGAAATTATTGATCGTGCTGCTGAAGATGCAAATATTCTTCAGGTCAGACTATTTGATGTTGACCTGACAGAGGTCATGAACACCAGTACCGAGCCCCAGAATTTTGAAACAGAAGAACAATTGTTGGAAGTTCAGAATACCAAGGAAACTGTGCTGGACGAACGCCATCTTTTAGAGGGCCGGCTTGGGTACTATAACCCTATCATCCTGCGCGAGGACTGTCTGGATTGTCATGATGGCGATATTGGAGAGGTCTTTGGTGTTTTGGAAACCAGTGTTGACACGCAAAAATTGATAAGTCGGTACAGAGCCAATCAGTTTATGTTGAGTGCTGTAGCCTGGGTGATTGTCCTAATCATAGGTGGAATTCTCTACTTTTTGGTCCATAAAATGGTTGTTGCTCCCATAAGGGTTGTCTCTAAATCAATTCATGAAATTGCCAGAGGTGAAGGTGATCTCACTGCGCGTCTAAAAATTCGTTCTCATGATGAGTTGGGTAATTTATCTGTTGGGTTTAACGACTTTGTTGGTTCGCTTCAAGAAAAAGCCAAGACACAAAGTGAAATTCAAGGGGGTGTACAGCAAGGAACAGAAGAGCTATCAGCCGTTGTTTCGGAATTGGCCATCGTTACCACAGATATAGGAGACCGTTCCAATAATATTGCCGAGCAATCAAACCTGGTAGCTTCAGCGACGGAACAGATGACAATTAATATGGATAATGTTTCTCAAACTTCACAAAATTCCCAAAACAACCTGAACTCAGTAGCCAGCGCCACTGAAGAAATGACCGCCACTGTATCGGAAATAGCCCAGAATGCCGAACAAGCACGAGAAATTACCAATGAGGCTGTACATAATGTTGCATCTGCCTCCAATAAAGTCAATGATCTGGGTGTTGCGGCCAAGGAAATCAGCAAGGTCACTGACACCATTGTTGAGATTGCTGAACAGACTAAATTATTGGCACTCAATGCGACTATTGAAGCGGCAAGAGCTGGGGAAGCTGGTAAAGGCTTTGCCGTTGTTGCCAACGAAGTAAAAGAATTGGCGAAGCAAACCAATGATGCCACTGCTGATATCAGTAATAAAATCGATGCCATTCAAAAGGGAACCGATAGTACTGTGGGTGAAATAGCTTCAATCACACAGGTGATCGACAAGGTGAATGATATTGTGAATACCATTGCGACTGCTGTTGAGGAACAGAATGTGACCACTCAGGACATTGCCGGGAATATTGGGCAAACCACAATCGGGATGGATGAGGTCGTGCAAAATGTAACTGAGGCTGCCCAGGTTGCTCGTGAGATCACACAGAACATCGCTGAGGTAAATACCAATATTGGTAAAATTGCCCAGACAGGTGATGATCTTAAAACAACAACAGATAGCATCACCCGCACGGGGAGTCAGCTTTCCGAAATGGCGGCCAGACTGGATGCCTGATTCCAAGCCCATATACTTGACTGTCTGCTGATCCCATTTTCTTTAGAGCTCAACCTTTCTAGACATCATGCGTTTCACCCTGTCAAATTTCAGCTATATTTACCTCAATTTTAGAGAATCAGTTAAATGCGAATCTGGCTATGCTACAGTCAGGGCTAATAAAGAACAGGGTTGAAAAATGAGAACTATCTTGATATGTGTTTTGATAATCTCGGCCAGTATTTCCAGCTGTAAATCAGTTGAGTGGCAAGATATATCAGGAGGTCAACTCACCATCGTTCAAAGCAAACACTCACCCTTTCCTCACCCTGAAAGATTTGAGGGTCATCGCTATGGCGACAGTTTGTATAGTTTTGAGGAACACTATAATGATTCCTCTGTAGCCATTTTTATTCCCGAGAATTATTCAAAAAGCGAAACTGTAGATCTGGTGTTTTACTTCCATGGCTGGGACAATAACATTCAAAAGTCCATTGAGAAATTCAAACTTCTTGACCAATTCTCAGGGAGTGACAAAAATGCTATCTTCATTTTTCCTGAAGGACCTAAAAACTCGAAGGATTCCTTTGGTGGCAGACTGGAGGAGAAAGATGTTTTCAAGGCACTGGTGACTGATGTTCTTACCTTCCTGGAAGCTGAAAAGAAAGTTAATACCACAACCCCTGGAAAAATCATATTATCAGGTCACAGTGGTGCCTATCGAGTAATCTCCTACATTTTAAATCGGGGAGGCCTGGTTGAGAATATCACTGAGGTTTATTTGTTTGATGCGTTATATGCACAAATTGAAAACTATTTACACTGGATAGAAACGTACAACGGTAGATTCGTAAATCTGGTCACACCCGATGGAGGAACGCTAGAGGAAAGTGTAGAGCTCCTGTCCGATCTTGAAGACTGGGGTATACCCTTTCAGCAATTTGAAAAGAATGATCCTTCGCTGGACGAACTTTCTCGGAAGAAGATTATCACTGTCTTCACTTCCCTGGGACATAGTGAGGTGATCAATCCCTATTTTGAACAATTATTAACAACCAGTGGTCTCATATCTAATCCTCAATAGCGTCACCTAGAATCCAAGTAACTTGATGAGAGATATTCTTGAGAGAAGTACTTTTTGCATTATGGGGGATATTCCTGACGGCAATAGGGTTACACCCTATTCCTTTTCCAAGACTGTGTATTACACTAACCCGACAAACGAGCGGCATCTCATTCGCTTGTTCAAATAGTAGGGAACTGTGAAAGGATATATTTAGTGAAGGTAGCCTCACCCATACGCAGGTGGCTAGCAGTATTCTCAGCAGTTTTCTGGAGGATTGGCTATCAGGGTGAGGACAAACATCTAACCAGTAAATCTCTGCTCTTGTCTGTAACACTGTTGCTACTTTCCATACACATGGGGGGTGGTGCCCTGCGTTCTGTTGGCGATATTCAATCACTCCTCCTAATTACGGCACCATTTTTATTGTTTTCCTACTTTTTATCAACAACCCGCTACTACATTCTTGCTGCCTGGTTAATGAATGCGATTTTTCTTGCCCTCTTCTTTGTTATCGCTCTTTCTGATAAATATACCGAATTGGATTTAATCATGTCGGTGATTTACTTGACCATAGCCACCTTATTAATGTCGAACATACTAAGCTTCAGACATACACACGTCCTCCTGGTCAGCGAATTTCTAGTATTTACTGGCTTATTTCTCTTTGTGTCCGAAATGAATGCTTCAGAACTTTTGACTGTCATTTCAATCGGTATAATTGTGGTAATATTCATATTGGTACTTGCCAGAATTCAAAAAAAATATGATCAGGATATCCTGTCCTATCAGGATTCACTGGAGACCCTGGTTTCCCAAAAAGACGATTTATTAAAGGAGGTCTACCACCGGACAAAGAACAATATGCAAACCATTTCATCTCTTTTAGATCTGCAGATGCAATACAGCTCAGACCCGGAGACCATCGAAGCCTTTAAAATTACCCAAGATCGAATTCGGTCCATGTCCCTGGTTCATAAAAAACTCTATCAATCAAAGAATCTGAACGAGGTTTGTCTGAAGGAATATCTGGAAGATTTGGCTGAAGAGCTGATCACGAGCTATGTCTTTAAACAAGGCCAAATCAACTTTAAGATTGAGGGTGATTCAATACGAATGACCCTTGAGCGAATTATACCCGTAGGAATGGTTGTGAACGAACTTCTGACCAATGCCTTAAAGTATGCTTTCCCTGACGGTAGGCAGGGAGAAATAAGTGTTCACATTTCTGAGTTTTTTAGTGGACAGATCGAAGTTTGCATTATTGATAATGGCATCGGTCTTCCCCTTGGGTTCTATCCTCAAACAGGCGACACTTTAGGATTTAAACTCATTTACAATATCACTGAGCTGCAACTGAATGGTAGTTGTAAGATTTACCCCGTAGAAAGAGGGACTAAAATATCCCTGCAATTTTCAGCGATTTAATTTTCCCCATTAACATCATCAATGAACCAATACATACAAGGTGATTGTTTGTCAGAATTAACAAAAAGTCCCGGATACATTTCCAGGGCTTGATGGTATATTAAACCAACATCTATCTGAGATAGAGCATTTTTATTACCTTTGAGTACGACCCATTTACAACCTGCAGCCTTGCCAGATACAGACCGGTTGCAACGGATTGTCCTGATTGATCACGACCCTGCCAGATAAGCTCATGCCACCCTGCAGCCTGTGACTCAATAATCCAGCTCTTAATCATACGACCACGCACATCATAAATGACAATACTGAGATCTGAGACCTCAGGTAATCCATAGCGTATGGTTGTGGCTGGATTGAAGGGGTTGGGAAAATTCGGTTCAAGGATAAAATGCTCAGGGAGAATCCCATCTGCAGCCAGGTCAACACTAGAGCTTACCTGAAAGGTACGAATATCTGTAGCACTTGTACTGTCTGATGCGTCAAGTGCCAGACAAGTCCAACTGATATCCTCTGAACGTGGTAAACCTTCAATATTGAGACGATGGTAAGTCGTATCAATACTGCCAATCATCGTATCCCACTCTACTGTATTGAGGAGGAGAACATACTGTAATGTATCGCCGTCCACATCCAAGGCTTCCTCCCAACTGAATGTCAGCTCGGTGCTGTCAACACTGTTTATCTCGAGTTCATCTATAGGTGAAACAAGACTGAAGGTCTGTGGCGCATCGTTCACTGGACTCACATGAAAGGTTACATCTGCTGTATCAGCTAAAGATTCACTATCTGTGACGATTACCTGAAGTGTTTCAGTTCCATACCAATTCATTTGACTGGTTAATATAAGTATTTCATCACTAGTCGTTGCAGTGATATGCTCAAATCCAGCATATGACCAAACCAGTACAGTATCGGCGTCCTCATTGTCGCTTACGTATTCGAAAAGATCTGGCAATGGAATTTGTAGCTCACCATCTTCAAAAAAGCCAGTATCCGGTATGGCTGTAATCATGGGGGCGTCATTAATAGGCAGAACGTTAATCAGGATAAACGAGCTGTCCATGAGCCCTCCTGCATCAGCGACTCTCACCCCAATTTGTTCACTCCCGAACCAGTCTGATTCTGCTGTAAACATCAAACTCGCATCACCGATAGCAACCTCAATATGGTCAGTCCCCTGGAAATCCCATGACAGACTTCTATCACCATCATCTACATCTGAGATATATGGAAAGAGTGACTCCAATGTGATGGTCAGTGATTCATCTTCATTAAAGCTCTGCTCTGGAATTACAGTGAAAACGGGTGCATCATTCACTGCAATAATGGTGAGAAGTAAGGTATCTGATATGCTGGCCAGACTATCATCTGTGGCGGTGACAGCGATATTCACAGTGCCAAAGAAGTCAGTTGTGGGATATGCTATCACCCAGACAGAGTCAGCTTCAAGACCTCTATGCAGGATCAATGAATCCAGACCAACGTCAAGAGCTTCAACTTGAAAGTCAAGATGATCACCAAAATCAACATCCAAAAAGCGAGTCTCAAGATGGGTAAGTATGACGCTAGCCCCAGCATCTTCATCAATGTGTATATCATTCAATGGATAGGCAATGAAAGGTGGATCGTTAACACTGGCAACGTCTACTGCTACCTCAAGGGTATCGGCGGAGTTTCCATCTGAAACAATGACTATAAAGGTGGTATCCATGACACCTTCCGAAGGGATACCAGAAATGGTGTCATTCCTGGCACTTAACCAGTTCGCCAGTTGATCAACCTGGATGCTCAGGGCATCATTCTCTTCATCTGCAGCACGAACCACATACTCAAATTGGACATCTTCCACAGCCTGAACCAGAGTCGGAGATAATATCACCGGTGTATCGTTCACTTCAGTCAATGCTACCATCACTTCAAGTGTATCATTGAATTCACCATCACTGACAACGGCAACAAAGGAAGTATCAGAGTCACCATGAAGAGGCATACCGAACACACTATCTGCATGGGCTGTCAGCCAGAGTGGTAGGTTTTGGAATTGCCAGACCAGGGATTGACTATCAACATCTTCAGCGATGCCATGATAGACCATTGCCTGATCTTCTGTTGTGTTAATCAGACTATTGGATGTGATACGGGGAGGATCATTTACATTCTGCACTTCGATCACAAAATCAAGTAGGGTATCGTCCTCACCATCACTGGCGATGAGACGAACAGCGTTCGGTCCTAAATGATCATCTCCTGGAGTCCCGGTAATTTGATGAACTGGGAGTGAAACTTCCCTGACCCGCTTATTCTCTGTATCAGCAATGGCTAAATGACCCGTATTACTAATAGCAACATCCATTGGCTCATACAAGGCAGCCGAATCTGCTGGACCTCCATCACCGTAAAAATCACCTTGAGGATCTTCGTCTGGAATTATTGGAGCGGATCCTGCAAAGGTGGTGATGATACCGAGAGAATTGATTTTGCGAATTCTGTGGTTGGAAGCATCTGTGAAGTACACATTTTGACTCCCATCCACTGCCAGTCCTCTGGGTCCACCTATTTTTGCGGAAGTGGCTGGTCCCCCATCACCTGAGAAACCAGGTTGTCCGGTCCCAGCAATGGTTGAGACCACACTATCTATCCCGATCATGCGAATACGATAATTGTTTGCGTCAGAAACATACAGATTACCCTGTGGGTCCATAGCTATCCCGTATGGATAACTAAATGACGCATCGATGGCTGGACCTCCATCACCAAGGGTTCCACCATCTCCATTCCCCGCAATTGTGGATATGATCCCCTGGGTATCGATTTTCCTGACCTTACCATATCCAGGTTCCGTGAAATAGATATTCCCGATTTGATCGACACAAATCGCTCCTCCACCAGCGATGGCTGCAGCTGTTGCTGGACCTCCATCACCACTATGCCCGAAACTACCATTCCCGGCAATTGTGGAGATGTATCCATTTGTGTCAATCATCCGAATCTTGCTTCCGTCATCTTCACCGATGTAAACATTACCTGAATTGTCGCTGACGACATAGTTTGGATGATTCAGACCTGCATTCACTGCCAGACCCCCATCACCTGAAGACGTATAGGATCCTGTACCAGCAATGGTCGAGATATTTCCATCAAGCCCAATTTTTCTAATTCGATAGCTATACTTGTCAGCGATCAGGAGAGAACCATCATTCATATAACAAACACCTGCTGGATATTGAAGTGAGGCAGATACTGCAGTGCGGTAATCCCCGTTGTGCGGAGCATATCCGATTCCTGCAATAGTGTTGATAATGTTGTCAGATGACAGTGAATAGCTCAGCCATGACGGTAATTGTGTTTCCAGGGTAATGAGGTCTCCGTCTGGGTCACTCAAATTGAAGGCGTATTTATACAGGATATCTTCAATTGCTGACAACCCTGGTTCTGGTGATATCTCTGGTGGTGAGTTTGGGGGCTCAACCAGCAGATTGAAGCTGGTAGGTGTCACATTCTCACCATCAGAAGCAGTCAGGGTTACCTGAGTTACTCCAGACTGATCCTGAGCGGGTATAAGACTAAGATCATACGCTCCATTGGATCCACCAACTACGATACCCTCTGCTGGGAGAAGTGTTGTGTTGGATGATTGTAAATCCAGAAATAGATCATCTGCATCAGTTTCCTCATCACTCAGTGTGAAGGATATGCCCGAAATACTGCCATTCATCATCATGGTTTGATTTGGAATTTCACTCATGACGGGGGGTGCATTAACCGCCGTGACCAGCAAGGTGACCACCAATGTATCACTGGCGATGCCATTAGCAGCAATGACTTGAAAAGATGTGTCCAGATCACCTTCGAGAGGTACGCCAAAAAGACTGTCTGCATCAAATGACAGCCAATGGGGCATCCAACCCACACCAAATGTCAATTCTAAATCGCGGGGATCGGTGGCTAAAATTTGATAATCAAAAGTTTGATCTTCTGTAGCGTAGGCTGTATCTGCAGAATTAAACGAGGGGATGCTATCCACGGGTAATGGGAACTGATACTCAAAAGCACCAATATCTACTACCCCCCGACTGATCCGATACCCACCGGAATAATCCGTACAAAAACCGGTGGTGTCTGTATCAGCTGCTCCAGCATCGATACAGGGTGAAGTTTCTAATAGCGCAAAATCTCCACCTGCTCCATTTACAAATTGCGGATCAATCAATACCTCATTTAGCGAAATGGTTCCGTCCGGATAGTTTACACTCTGATCATAAAACGAATTGTGAGAAATCAGGATATTACTTCCATAGGTTTTAATAGCTGCAGCGCTGTAGCTGTCATTGTCTACAAAAATATTATTCCGTACGACATCATTTGTATTAAACGTCGCAGCACCTACGGATGCAGTGGCCATATAGGCGTAGACACTCTTACCCTCATTTCCCCAAAAAGTATTATTCTCAACCACCGCGTTTCCATTGGTTCTCAAAGCTCCTGCAGATACTGCTGCATCCTGACCGCTGTAACTGGAGCTATTCGGTGAATTCAAGGACAGATTACTTCGAAAGATGTTGTTCTTAATAATAGCGGAGCTGGCGTTACCAAGATCTACTCCACCAGGACCAGCCATGGGACCCCATTCTGCTCTGTCATAGGTGGTTGTTCTGTACACGGCTGAATTACTATAAAAAAGATTTCTAAGCAGGGTCAAAGTACCATCGCGATGATAGATTGCCCCACCACCATTTGCATACCATTGTGATCCTGTGCTGCGTGTCGCAATATTTCCGGTGAAAGAATTACCTGCTACGCTGGCTGTTCCAGAGATATAGACACCACCCCCACTTCCACCATAATACTCATCAGTTGAAGCTGTGTTATTGCTGATATTGTTATTCATCAGAATAGAACTGGTGACGTCATCTAGCATGATGCCACCACCCACTGATCCAGATCCCGGATGGAAGATTGTCCCTCCATAGTTCGCTGTGATCCAGCAGTTCTCTATGATTGGATTGGCACCGCCCCTTGCCAGTACTCCACCACCTGAACCCGCCCACACCGATTCTGTTGTCGCATTCCCACCGGTAATTTTTAATCCTCTGAGTCTGCAATTATTGGTAATTGATGATCCATAGAAATAGATAATTCGACTGGTAGCATCACCCTGGAAAATGCAAAGGCTAGAGTCTGGATTGGCTGTATCGAAAGTACTATTTGTGCCGTCATCAGAGCTAATACGACGATTTGACAAGATCGAAATTGCTGTGCCTACGCTATAGTTGCCATACTTCACCAGAATATCATCTCCAGGTGATGATGCAGAAATCGCCCCTTGTAGTGTGGTTTTAGCATTAGACCAGGTGAGCCCATTTCCATTGTTACCGTTCACATCTACGTAGTAGGTCGTGGCATTTCCAAAAGTAATAATTGCAAGTAGTGCTAGGATAATCTGCAAGGTTGAATGAGTACGAGACATGAATTCGATTCCCCTGTATAATTGCTTCATCGTGAGGCGAGATTTTTAACAATTCACATAATTGATCTGGGCAACTACAGCCTAAAAATAAGGGAGATATTTGTGCAAATTTCATTCCATGAAAATTGGTTTTCCGCCATTATCGCTTGACTGTGATGTGGAACAAGCCTCATGCTGTAGCATGCTCAATCTACTATGCGGGATTGCATCGTCCTTACGCGTGAGGCTTCGGGAGAGGTATATTGTTTTAAATAAGGCTTGGCTTATATTTATCAAAATCTCCGGAGACAAACACATGCAATCTTGCAAAAGTATCACCCAAAAATTAGTCTATCTAATGCTATCTCTGGCTGTCCTATCTTTCGGTTCAGAGATACCTATACAGACATTGGATATGAATCTCAATCGAGGTGCTAATTTTGCCATCGAATCCATTCTACCTGGTGAAATATCAGAAGTAGAAGTGGATCATATCACCCTTAAAGGTCCTTTTACATATGATGAGGAAATTTCTGAAATCCAGGATTTAATCTACCTGTTTTTGACCGGCGAGGGAACCTTCTACTCTAGAGATACAAAAAAACAAATTGAGAAAGAAAGTATTGCGGTGGCAACAAGCGCCACATCTGTCCGGATAAAGGTTCCCAGGTGGGAAACGCTACACTTCATCCGTATTAAGAAACTGCTTTCAGAAAAAGACTTCCAGGACATAGCATCCTTCCCTCCTGAGAACCGAGGGGAGTTGTATTTTAAAACTTTTCTTGAGTGCGAAGCCTATACCGAGAAAATAAAAAGTCCGAATACGGTCAGTCGGACCATCCTGCCAAAAGATCATATTCCCAGAGTTGCCATGGGAACTGTCCAGGCACCTGGTCCAGATGCAGTGGGGGCTCATGAGCATGGAATGTTGGAGCAGCTCTTCCTGGGATTATCCAATAATCAAATCACAGTCCATGCAGATGGCATTAACTGTGACTTTGGCGAATATGATATCCTACACATTCCTCGCGGATCTAGTCATGGTGTAAGTGTTGAGGACAATAATCAAATGTATTATGTGTGGATGGATTTCTTCATGACCAAGGAAGGTCAGGTCTGGCTAAAAACCCATAAATCAATGGACGATAAATAGCAGGTATACGCTCTGACCCTACAAACGATCAGAGCGAATCTTTTTCTAAATTCCTGGATTTACGATCTATTTTTTTTAGATGCACTATGAAAACAATAGATGCGAATTACTAACTATCTCATCAGAATCATTTTAATGACTTCAGCCTGATCATTCGACTGTAACCGTGCGAGATACACGCCGGTAGGAATTGGGTTTCCCTGTCCATCTCTGCCATCCCAGAGATACTCATTCCAACCAGCCGCCCTGTTGAAAGTTTCAGATTTAACCTCACGACCCCTCACATCATATATGCTCAACGACACCACTCTCACGTCTGGTAAATGATAGCGGATTGTCGTGGTAGGATTAAATGGATTGGGAAAGTTCTGCGTGAGCATAAAACTCTCAGGTCCCCCAATAACATCATCAAACACTGATGGGGCCAGATTCGAAGCAGCAAATGTAGGAAACATTCTAACAAAATTGCCTGTGCCATCAGGAAAACGACCTACGGACGAATCAGCTACCTGGGTCCCGTAATCTACTGACTGAATCACTACCGTATCCCCGTTGAGCAGATAGATATTTTCACCCTCTGCTGAAAGTTTGAATCCTGCATGTAATCCATGCTGTTCCTCATCATCATCCGCCCAAATAACCAGAAAACCATGGGCTTCAATACTGGTATCAGGGAACATCCATTGGGTCAGATCACTACTATCATCTGATAAAAAATATCCATCTAATGAGATCTCAGTATCGGTATTATTATAGAGTTCGATCCAGTCATCATATTCACCATCCTGATCAGCTACGGCAGCTTCATTGTCTGCCATAAACTCGTTGACAACCAGATTTGAAGTAGCTGAGATTGAAAAATATTCATTCGCAGCATGTTCAGGTGAAAAAATTGCAGCCTCCTCATTTTCGGCATAGAAGTAATAGTCAAGGTTGGTATGAACCAGGAGTTCATCCGTTCCATAATGGCTATCCCCTGCATCACCATCTCCATGCGACCCATCATCAAACATTTCCATTTGCTGGAATGCCTGGGCACTATGCTCACGGTAGCGGAAGACCACTGAGGTGGCATTTTCGACTGTGACACTGATGCTCACTGTTGAACCAGTGGATATCTGATCCGTTGAAAGAACAGCTTCCCCAATATGCGGCTGCTGTGCTGAAAACTCAGGAAGCGCTGATAAATAGATCCCTCTGGCATCCATGAGATCGGTGATGCCAATTATGGTTCTCCCTGGACGCGGACCCCCAGAACCTACAGTTGTGTAGATATTGCTCAGGAAATTTGCATAGGTATAAAACTTATTCGGGTCGGCATCAACCTCTGCTGCAATGATATCCTGGATTTCAAGTGCTCGCGTTAAATACCAATCACTGAGAACCACTTCCTCCAACATAGTTCTCAAATGCGCGACATACATTTTCTGGTATTGTGGGTTGTCCAGTATATTGCTAATAACAGGATAGTCACTTTCATTCAAGTTGATAAAAGGAGAAAGCTGCTGCAACTGAGAGCCATTCAGCTGACCTACACTTTGTAAATTTGTGAACACACCAAAACATTCATTCAAATCCCAGGGGATGGGGTTGAAACGCCCGAGATCATCCTGAAACAGGTAATAGTTCTGCGGGTTATTTATGGGTCCATCAAGATTTACCAGTAAGTTGTGAAACGCCAGAAACCAGAGATGTCTATCCAGATTCAGCACCTCCTCTATGGCATTATTCTGATTATTGAGTGTATCCAGAAATTCTACCAGTTCACCCCATCCAAATTCAGATTCAATCGCGTATTTTTCAGAATATGCTGTGGTATCACTTCCAAAATATTGCCAGACACCCCCCATGCTACCGGGGGTTGCATTGCTTCCGATTTCACCCTTGAACCTGACGTTTCCACCGCCTCCGATATGGGTGCGCTGAAAGTGCTTATCAACATCCTGATTACTTGTGTAAAGACCAAGATATGTTCCATTAATGGTCACTCTGGCGTAATTCGATCCACTCGCTGGGAAGTACTTTCTGGCAATTTCGTAGCCCAGGGTCTCCCTGACAAAACTGGGGTCATTCGATACATTGGCCAATTTTAGCGTCCCATAATCCTGGATTTCCTGATCACCAATGATGTAATCCAGTTTGATGTTCAGAGGGTTCTTGGTCTGATCGGCTCGATACGTACTATTTCCCTTATAGCGGACGCCCACACTATCGTATTGAACCTCATTAATGA
>JAERTJ010000139.1 GCA_016844945.1 Fidelibacterota bacterium
TTCATTAACATTGTTGTTAGATCAATCGAAATACAAGGACTCAACATCATTTCTAAATTTTGCGTACTTAAGTGGTTTAGCTTACTCCGCAAGTACAAATTCTGTGCTATTCACGATTAAGCATATGAACAATGGAATGAACGGGGATTTTTTCTATTTCAATTCACTACTGTCCCAACGTTTTTAAATGTGCTTCTCATAACGCCATGAATATTAAGAGTTAAATGGAAATTATAAACACCGTCGATTTGAAATTGGATTTTATCCCTCATATGCCGATACTCCATCTATTTCTGGAGGATTTACGTGCATACAGGAAAACTGGTGTTCTCTCAGTTAATGGATCATCTACCAATCGACCGATTTCATCGATGTGTAAAACGATACAATGGAAATCACAAGATCAAGTCATTCACTTGTTTGGATCAATATCTTTGTATGACCTTTGCCCAACTTACCCATCGAGAGGGTCTGCGTGGTATAGAAGCGTGCCTTCGTGCACAGCAGAAAAAGTTATACCATATGGGTATCCGTGGTGGAATCTCTCGAAATACACTTGCCAATGCCAACAAAGTCAGAGACTGGAGGATTTACGCCGATTTTGCACATATTTTAATCAATATTGCACGCCCTCTATACGCAGAAGAGGATCTTGGTATAGATCTCGAAAACACAGTCTATGCATTGGATTCTACAACTATCAGTCTATGTATGTCCGTTTTTCCATGGGCATTGTTTCGCTCTACAAAGTCAGCGGTCAAACTCCACACATTGATGGACCTAAGAGGCAATATTCCAGTCTTTGCCTACATATCAGAAGGGAAACTGCACGATGTAAATGTCCTGGATCTACTTGCATCAGAACCAGGCGCATTCTACGTGATGGACAAAGGATATCTGGACTTCGAAAGATTATTCATCTTGAATCAGACAGATGCTTACTTTGTCATCAGACCCAAAAAAAATACAAAATACCAGCGCAGATACTCTCGACCAGTAGACAAAGCCACTGGCTTGAGATGCGATCAAATAATCATTCTTACAGGCGTCAACACAAGAGTGGATTATCCTCAGGCATTACGAAGAGTAAAGTATTACGACAAAGAGACGAAAAGGACATTTACATTTCTTACCAACAATTTTATCATTCCCGCACTGACGGTGGCCAAACTATATCGGTATCGTTGGCAAATAGAACTCTTCTTCAAGTGGATAAAGCAACACTTGAGGATAAAATCATTCTTCGGTACATCGGAGAATGCTGTAAAGACACAAATATGGATCGCAGTCTCTGTTTATGTCCTGGTGGCTATTATCAAAAAGCGGCTTAAAATTGAGTTAGATCTCTACACAATTTTACAGATTTTGAGTGTGACCCTATTTGAGAAAACTGAATTAAATCAATTACTTAGAAAACCGGATTGCAAAATCGAAAACATCATCAATAATAAACAATTGAATTTATTCAACTAATGTTGGGACACTAGTGGATGAGTATGATTAGTCCTGCTCTGTAAAATTTCGTCGTGACAAGCATGATAAGTATGATAAGTCCGGCTTCGTCTAAAACTTCGCCGAGACAAGTAGGATGTGAAAGAAAAATAATCGAACAAAAGTGAATAGGGGTTACAGGACGAATAGCCCGGGTATTTATGCCCGGGAGAATCGGAGTAAACCTGGATTATCAATTTTAAAAATGGAAAGGCGGTTTGCCTTTGTACCAGCTCATATTCTGCAATATGGTCAAGTCTTTATTTGTGTGTAAAAACCACAGGGTCACGCTGCTAACAGATAAGATATCTGGTTTTCATCAGATTCAATCTTACCTATAATTGTTTTCTTCAAGTTTCTTAAAATAGTTAAATCCAACTCACTCATAGTCACTCTCTGCCACCTTGCAGCAGATCGTATCAGAGTACCGTAAACCAGCTTCATCGCACCCTTTTCGTTCTGATGTTGGGGAATGATCTTAGTTCTACGTTTCTCCTCTACAAATGATCTCTCAATCAAGTTTGTAGTTCTAATCAAACGGCGATGCCCCTCAGGGAAGTCAAGATGAGTTAAACATGCATCAATGTCTTCCTGAAAACAGCGAACCATTGACGGATACAGATCTGCATACTTCTCAATAATTTGTCCAGCCATATACTCAGCCGTATCCCTGTCTACAGCATAATAAACCATTTTGACATATGCCTTCACTTCCTGCTGGGCATGACGCGGAACCTTATTGAGAATATTTCGAAGTTTGTGGGCAATACACCTCTGCCGCTTAGCCTGCGGGAATGTTCGTGTAATTGCATTCTTGAGCCCCTTGTGACCGTCACTGATCAAGGCTAGAGGCTGTCTAAGACCTCTATTGATCATCCCCTCAAAAAAGGCAGTCCAGCTGTCCTCACTTTCTGATTGGGCAGCTTCTATATGCAGAAGGACTTTACTGCCGTCACTGCAGATGCCCCAGGCACATAAAATTGTCTGATTATTGGTATATCGACGAATAGACTCATAAACGCCGTCTACAAACAGATATACAATGTCATACATGGACAAATCTCTCTCGCTAAACTCATGATATTCATCAATCAAAGTCTCAGTCAGATTACTTACTACGCTACGGGAGAGAAAGGTTTTGCCTGACTTATCGGTAAATGTATCCTCGATATCTCGGGTAGATAAACCGCGTACATACATCTCAACAGTCAGCTTTTCTAATTTCTTCTCAAGAGATTGAATATGCTGAAGAACCATACTTTCAAAGTTTTCTTCAGTATCACGGACTCTGGGGACTTTTACATTAATGGTCCCTTCGCTACTCTTGATTTTACGGTCATAGTAGCCATTTCGATAACCTTTGGAATCACTACTGGGTTGGTGCCAGTCTCGCTGAAGAAAGTCTGTTACTTCCTCTTCCAGAGTATTCTGGAGTACTAGCTCAGAGGATTTTCTAAAGAAATCCATCAACATATCTTCTGATTTTGATTTGATGATAGATGCTATTTCTTTTTTCATCTCTTGGGATGGTCTTAATTTACTGGCCATGGGTGTTGCTCCTTGTTTTTTGTCTTTTTGTTCACCTAAACAAAATTAAAACAATTTGCAGCACCCTGTTTAATTTTTACACAATTTAAAAGACATTACCCTGTACCAGATGCAGTAGATCATGAAAACGTTATCATCCGTGTTAACGCAAGTGACAATGCCGGCAATGCCATGACTCCTGAAAATCTGAATAATGCCTTCCATATCGACAATACGGATCCAACCGCTGCCATTACGTATGAAGAGGGTGGTGAAGCGTCTGATGGTATTGTTAAACAAGGGGATGTTCTACGGGTTATCGCCACATTCTCCGAGGATATGGCAAGTTCTCCTGCACCGCAACTTTCAATCACAGATGCTGGACAAACTTTATCAAGCCAGGATATGACCATGACCAGCGCTACAGAATACTATTATGATTATACCGTCCTTGGTGACAACGGAACTGCTACTGTATCATTGGATACTGGAGCTGACCTGGCTGGCAATATTGTCACATCTGTCCCAACTTCCGGGAGTAGTTTTACTGTAGATAATACACCGCCCCTTATTAATGATGTGACAGACGATGGTGACCAAATTTACAGAAACAATGAAATCGTTGGGATAACAGCTCTACTGGATGCAGTTGGATATACCGTCACCGTTGATTTGAGTCCCTTTGGCGGGAGCTCTACGGCAGCCATGAGCGACCAGGGTGACAATTCTTATACGCTTTCAGTTAACACAGGTACCTTGCCGACTGAGGCCTTAACAGAAGACGTAGTTGTTAGAGCCACCGATCCTGCAGGCAATAATGCTTTTAATTTCAGCCTGATGTGGACTCTGGATAAAACCAATCCTTCCTTTTCTGCCAGCCGTACTGGTGTGAATACCATTACACTCACCTTTAACGAGGAAGTTGATGCAAATGCCGCAGATGAAACAACCGCCTGGACTGTTTCTGGTGGTACCGTCACAAATGTCACTGATCCTGGTATCTCAACCACCATGGTTATTACAACAACAGGTATTTCAGGGACGGATGAAACTCCAACTGTGACATACAATTCCGCAAATGGAACTGTACAGGATATGGCCGGGAATGAAGTACAGAA
>JAERTJ010000140.1 GCA_016844945.1 Fidelibacterota bacterium
CCACAAGCCTTGTTTGCTGGGAGCAAAGCTCCGACCTGACTTTATTCCCCTGCGCCGAGCCGATTTAAATGTCTGTTCGAATCTGTAATAAATGGAAGAAATGTTAAATATCAAAAATGAAATAGCATTCCATTTTTAATATTCCTATGGGGAGAACTTAGACACGTATCTCTTAAAGACCCATCCTTTGTAGTGTGATCCGTCAACAGTCTCATATTCAATTTTTACCCAATTTTTCTTTTCATCTATCACTGCAACCACTTGACCTAGATTGAGGATATCAAGCTTTGCACATCTAGTATTTGCCGATTCTCGAAGGAATACATTACTGGCAGAAATAAATCGAGCATCAATTAAAAAAATCCCATAATCTGATAGAGAAAACTTTTTCACAGTCTTGATTTGGGATCCTGTTGGTTTTGAAGTATCAATGAATACCTGATTAACAACTGGTGCTATTTTACTCTGATTAAAAGCCCACATTAAGCTTGCAATCATCATTAGCGTTTGAATTAATTCTAGTATTAAATGTATATTTACAATTCCATTTCTATCCTTTCCACTAAGTGGAAGCGGCACAGTAGGGTTCTCCTCCTCAACAAATGCGGTACTATCCTCCACCCATACATTTTCCTTTGATATCCACGTGGAATCCATCGTAGCCACATTGAACGACTGTTGAGCAGATTCATCAGCTAATCCACTTGATGCCAAAAGAGCTCCCAAATCAATGTCAGAATCTACGAGAATCGCTCTAGCTTTTTCGAGTTTTCCTAACAAATCGGAATCGAATCTAACTGAAGTAAGAGCAGCTTCTCCAGCAAATATATTCTTTCTAAAATCCTTTGACACCTTCTGGACTCGGTGAATGCCATCGCGAATCTGATTAGACATCTTGTAATTGAAGGAATGCAAATGGGATAGCGCTTCGGGGAGGTTAATATCCAGCTCCTTGATTCGCTCCTGCGCTTCCTTCATGGATCGCATTGATGCTTCAAGCTGAAACTGGTCTAGGGTATGTTCATTGTGTTTGTTTTTTTTACTCATTAATCTAATTATGATTTAGACTATTCACCATTCTCAAACCCGAACATCGGTTTGGGTACAAAGTCGTCAAGAGAGTACATATCGACCAATGCCATCCTAATCATTAGGAAACAAGGATCCTTCGGGTCCATCACACCAACTCTGTCTCGCATCCACCCAATACACATTCCTTGACATACTCTTAGTGCTGCATAAGAGGATCCTCTTATGGAGGGATCCGTAAAGTGGGAGTTCTTTATGGTGATCACATATTTGAATTCATCAGATGAGTGGGATAGTGGAACAACCCTCACAACATCGCGTTGATCGTCGGCCGAGTGCGAGTCTGTTAATAGTAGAACATATCGACCACGGTCTGGATGAAACGTTCTGACGGGTACTAAGTCAGTTCCTGAATAATATTGAGGAAAACTAACTGCATGGTAGTCTTCTTCATCTGGTACTCGATAGATTTCGCCCGCTTTTCTGAGATTTGATATAAATGGAAGATTTGCGAATTCAGGAGCAGTCATTCGTCCCCCCCCGGGAACATTCTAGTTGAGGTTCAGTGTGAATTTATTGGGTAGCCGTTTCTATACTGTGGGTGGTCTCAGTCGGTATTTCATTAGAATTCTCTAGATGTTCTTTCCAGAGTCTTCTAGCAAGCTGAATATTTGTGGGTTTTTGAATTCTACCTTTCGGTAGGAGGTAAGTATTTCCACGCCGAAAGGGTCTCGTGCGTTGAGCCTTTTGCCACCTCTCGGATCTTTCACAAACAGCATGCAAAGAATCTGAGTCAAAACCTGTTTTCGTGTGAAGAAAATCTAGCACATGATTAATGAGTTTTTTTTCTATTGATGTGAATTTTGGCTTTACATCAGGACTATCACCTGGTAAGAGAATCCTGCAATCTCCATCTTCAGAGATATCGGATTCTTGAACTAGGATGTTATTTTTTCCCATGTCATCCATTATTGTCTTAAAATTTTGTGGGACAGGGCCATATGGCATCTCGTGATATCTGTCTTCAGATAATTTCACCCCAAACTCATCTAAATACGCATCTTCCACAATGTACATCAATTTCAGTACGGGATATCGATGTGTGCCAGGGTAACGTTCCACTATATATTGGATCAACTCTTTTTGTTTGTTTGGTATTTCTCTTGTTTTTGTTCTAGGCATATATGATCCGAGCAGGGTAACAATTTCCCTGCCAATCGATTCTATCCAATGTGATATTAATTTAAAATATTGTGAGCTCTGGTGCTCATTTGTTCCTTGGTGCCCCCTAGGCTGCTCGTTCTTATGTGGAATATACATACCGCAATCCCTTATCCTAGAGCGTTTTGACGCTCTCCTTATACTCACTATCGCCATTTTTGTGCCAAAGTTTATTGTGATTCACTGAAGTTATTTTTATCTCAGACCAAACAAGCCCTCCGAAGAGGGCCTTAAGTGCTCAAAAACAGAAGTGCTGGCCAGCGTCAAGTACACCAATAAGAGCGACACTCCAACACTCTATAACCATCTCCACCGATCTGTATTGAATACACCTGGCTTCTTTGATTACTCACATATTCCGGCTGGTTCAGTTCTAGTCCCTTGACCGAGCGGCGATCAACTGCAGGCTCGAAGCTGAATAAAAATGGTGCAGGATCATGAATGCTGGATTCATTCTCTTCATCACATACCTGAAACTCACAGACTTCATCGCCTGGACAAGGATTTATAACTCTGCTCCCAAGCTATCCCAACATGAACATCCCTTAACAGCTTTCAGCAATTTTGGGGAATAAGAAAAAAGTATAAGCTTATGAACTTTGACTGTTGTGGCCAGAGTACAACTCAACATCTAAAAGGGAGGAGTAAACTTGTTTAACCAGATAAGTCTTCTTATTGTAACTGTGATACGCATGTTGGTGTGTGGTAAATATCATGGATGACAAACGAGTGGAAGAAATCATCATTCTAGCGACACGGCTACTGTCTGAAATCCTTAAAGAAGTGCTGACAACAAGTCCAGAGGACTTGGAAGTAAAGAATGAAACAACAAAGGAAATCCCAGCAGCTAGCGAGTGATGAAGGAAGAGGGCCGTGAAGCCCTCTTTTTACCATGTGTACGGTGAAGAAAATTTACTACCTCATTGGGCCATTACGGGATTTGCCCCCTGTTTTTTATGTATCATTTGTTTAGATTCGAAGCCTTATGGGGGGTCAAAAAAATATAAACAAATTTTAGAGAAGCAGTTTTCTTAGCAGAAATGGTGCGAACCCCCTCTGGTCGGGATCGGTACTAGGTACTTGTTTCCTTTGTGGGGCACTTAAAGGTACTCTGATCTGCTGAAGACTTTAACATTAGAGTTTTGATGTATGAATAAAAGTAACAACCTAAGATCGTTCTATGAAGGCATGGATTACCATGAGAGGATTTTCTTTGCTTCTTCCAGCGGAAATGCAAGCTCATTTGCATATCGAAGGTTAATTCAGCATCGTAGGTCAGCTGCTATTCAGATCGATAGAATTTATCAGTCGGCACTTCAACTGAATGACACCATGCCTGAGCAACCTGATTTGAATAAAATGTCTGAGGCTAGAGATTATCTCAGGACAACTATTGAATTACTAGACCCAATCTTTGCTGACATCCATTACTATTTCGTTGCCTGGGACAACTGTAGCAAGATGATGAAGTCATTATCTCGTTTACCAGAGTTTAACGAAGCGCAGAAGTTTTTTTACACAGTACGCAAGGAATTCGACCACTATTCTAACGGACGCAATAGCTTTGAGCATTTTGATGATCGACTGCCGGGTGGTAAGAAATACGCCACGGTGAAAGAGATTAGACGTGATCCAAAGGCTGGTCTGTCTAGAAATTTTGGAGGACTTGAGGGCAGCTTCTTCACCTTTTCTGATAAATCCTGGGATGTCACGAGTACTAGTCTAGCTTTGCTAAACAATTATGTAGGGGAGTTCCTGCACGTACTGCACACTTCAATCGATGAATTACTATCTCAACAAATTAAGGGAGAGTTAAAATGACAAAGCCGCAAGATAGATCAGTCTTTAAGAGGGGTGGAAAGTGGGCAAACAAAAGAAACGATGCGGATCGAGCATCCTCACTACACGATACCCAAAGAGAAGCCGAACAGGCTGCAAGAGATATGCTTAAAAATCAAGGGGGCGGAGAGCTTTCTACACATGGATTGGACGGTCGAATCAGATCGAAGGATACTATTCCACCGGGGAACGATCCAAATCCGCCCAAAGATACTGAACATTAAATTGAAGCAGTATCTCTATTTCCAAACTGACACTTAACAACCAATAAAGGATGGCTAGGGAACAAAATTTAATGCATAGTTCAGAGTTTAATTGAAGGATATGCATAAGCTTATCAAATTTCAAAGCTATAGTATCCTATTTGCTGGTTGATCCGTGAGGTGGGAGGTTAAAAGACGTAGTGGCTTGGAGGTAGCAAGGATAACGGAAAGTTTGATGATAGATGTTTGGTAAAAATTTACATTGGAGTTATACCCATGAACTTGATAGCGACCATCATTAATAAAATTCAGTCAAGTACGGAGCTAAGTTTTAGGCTAGAATTAAACGCAGACGATTGGCTACTATTACATCAATGGGGAAGTAGACTAAACAATCCCATCGTGGTGGGTATTGTTGACACTCACTATTTAGGTGAAAATGAATGTAATTTTGTAACGCGGAAAGACGATATCAAAGCACAGGCGATCTTGGGAATAGATTTATCGCGTGAGGGGTTTGATGAATTGCACGATGATGGGCAAGAAGTGAAGTGGATATCAAATCAAGTTTACTTCATCGATTATAGAGGAGTGATAGAGCCCGTGAATCGTTTACTACAAACAATAGTTGAGCGGTTGCAAAAATCTTTTGTTGAGCTCAAGAAGGAAGCTGATGGATACCCAGGGTCATTTTGGCAGAGAGAAATCCCAATAGTTTATCTGGAATCATCAGATGATAAGGATTCACAATGAAATCACGAACAAAAACCATTGCCGTACTCTTTTCTGATATAGTAAAATCAGCCGAAATCACGGAAGATCATCTTGTTGATATACTTGGGTCATTCCAGATGGAACGAATCGCTGATGCAAGGCATTATCAGTCACACGTATACTCAAAATCATGGGGTGATGGTTTATATGTATGCATGGAAGATGCTTCAGAATTGTGTGACTATGCTCTTCGCTTAAAAGATTCACACCGTTCTACAAATTGGATCAAGCTTGGTTTCAAGCGAGACGTACAGGTCCGTATTGGACTACACCTGACTCGTGCCCAGGTTGTACAGGATAGCTCAGAAGTAGTTGATGTTAGAGGTTCTGGGATTTCAGCAGCCGCTAGAGTTGAACCCATAGTTGAACCAAATATGATTTATTCTACTGAGCAGATGCAATCTATCCTAAGCACTGATCCACATACTAAAGCTATGTTGAAAAGTGTTGGTGTGAAGGAGCTTGCGAAAGGGTTCGGAAAGAAGCAGTTATTCGAAGTTATCTGGGAATATGAAGCCAATCAGTCCGGTTCTGATATAAACTCCCAAGAAATCTTTAGTTTTCCGAAGGTGCTAACTGAAAAAGATATCGATGATTTAATTAGTTCAGCCTATGATGAAACTCTCAAACATATTAGGAAACAACTTGAAGCATTGACTAACTCTGACAAGAGGATAACAAGTACTCTGAAAGAGATTACGAGTGAAAGTATGTGGTGTAAGATTTACTTGGATGGTAGTGTGAAAGCTGAATGCTCAATCTGGATTAATCGTGATCATATGTCTCATAGCATCCATTATTCAAATAGTATAACAACCACTGGTGGCTCGTGGAATGATTCAATTTCTGTTGATCTGCAGGGGGATCAAGTGAGATTCAAGCCAATGTCACTGAGTAATTTCGGATCTGACACAGAAGTGGACATTAGAACACCTACCGATGTAGGAGAATATTTTTTGAATCGATTAACGAATCAATTGAACAGAGGTTTTTAACTATGGTTGAAAAAGAGTTTAGATGTATAAACTGTAGCCACATTTTCTGATTAAAATATTCGAACCAGGGGAGATAGAAGAGAGACCAGATGCAAATCCAGTTTCTGTAACATGTCCACGGTGTCGCAGCGGCAATTTCAAGCGAAGGTAATTTACATGATTCAAAACCGCAAATAATCACTGGAGGTAGATCATGAATCTGGTAAAAACAGTTATTAGAATAATCGATGGTTCCACTATCATTAAGCTGAGGTTGAAGCTCAATAAAAACGACTTTCTACTTTTACATCAAATTGGGGTAGAGGTAGAGGACAAAAGAAACATTAGCCGTATTGATTCAAGAATGGTGAATGTAGCTGGTTGTAACTGTATTTCCGAGCCAGAGAGCCTCAATGCATCCAGTTGGATTCAATTCGATATCGGAACAAAAGCATTTGAGCATGTTCTCGAGGACGATGGAACGGAATTCTGGCTGTCGAGAAACGAGAGCATTATAGAGACCAGAGGAGAAAGTTATAGTACCGCTATACTAGAGAACTTGGTGCGTGATTTAGGACTTTTCTTCTCAGAATATTACTCATACACCCGCAACTATACGGGAGCTTGCTGGCAGGAAGAAGTAACTATTGAGATAAAGCAACTGGAGCGATTCTTGAGATAGGATCTACAACTATGTTAACCCACCCACTCTAAAAACCCCAAAAACCGCATATCCTTAAACATCTTCCTATTCTTAACAACAAACGGATTCACATGCTTTGATCTACACCGCTTGCATAGCGTAGCACAGTTATCCATATTAACAGGACCAGGATGGGAAATCTTATGATACCGGATATCATCATCTGATGCTGCCTTGTTGCAGCGTACACATACCCGCTGATCTCTCTCATCAACCTGCTTCCTGACTTCCTCAGGAAAATAAAGAGCTAACTCTAGAGCATTCCCTGGTAGAGGTCTGTGGTATCCATAGTGAATCTTCAGGGCAAACAATGTCTGCGGATCGCAATCCAACACCTTTGCCGCAGCTGATAGTCCATACACCTTCCAATACCGATTGATCTTCCTGGGTCCATACTCGCATAGCAACTCATAGAATTCGATTGTCTTGTCAGTAGCGTGAGCATACTGTGGATGGTATCTAGCTGAGATACTCTTTGCAGGTGTTTCAGTCCTAAGGGGAGGATATTGCATGAGCGCAGAGTTTACAAGAATGGGGTCAATATTTAATTCTTCTGCAATCTCAGATTCTGTAAACCCGTAGTCAGCATACTCTTTTATAAGGTCCTGCCTATTCATGATTAGGTAGCTGTGTATTAAGTGGGGTATTCATTGAATTATAAATTGGCTCATAACACAGTGCTAAATATGCTATGAGCCATAGTAGAGTCAGCCTACCACTGTTCCCTGAACCTATCACGCTGGTATTCGCTCAAGTTAAAATATTCCTTAAGCTCAGAATCCGTCGGCGGTCTCTGTGAATCCAGATATTGCCATGGATACCCACCGGAGCCAGCTCCAACACTTAGCTGCTGCGGGCGCTCGAACGGCGCATTCATCATCACGATTGTTTTTGCAGGGTCATCAGTCGGTATAATACCAAACTTAGCTCCTCTAATTTTGATGATTTTACTAAATGACTCTACTGGTAGTTCCTCATGATGAAATTCATGATTCCATGAATCTATGCCAAATAGAGCAACACTTTCATTCGTAATTCCGAGTTTTTCACGATAGTAATCCACAAAGGTGTGGGGTTGGATATCAAATTGAAAGTTATACCAGAGATATGATTCTACTGGTCTTTGTTTATTGGGTACAAACTTCACTTTTGGGCTTGCTTCTGACAGTATTACTGCATAATCCTTCATGACTGGATTTAGGTCCTTGATGTTCTCAATGATTACATTATTTAGTTTCATTTTCTTTTATGGTTATCTTTTCCAGAACCTGTACTCCAGGTCTGGTGTTGAACGCAAATATGCGTCCTATGCTATCTCGTTTTAATTTACGATTAGCTTCTAGCTTGTCTTGTTCTGGCGTACTTGAATCGTTGCCATCCTCATCATGGAGTACTCCTCCATGTGTCATTCTATAATTTTTAAAGAATTTCATTCTTGGTTTCCTGTTTTCTCTGAAAAAGGTAAAAATGGGGAATTGCTATATATACTATAGGAATTCCCCAAAAATGCCATTTTTTACTTTAAGTATCTAGCTGCATGTTTACGGGCAATGCCCAAAACAGCTACCAGATCATCAGTCGTTAAATCACGTTCCTCTTCTAGGAATGCTTTAACCAATTTTGTTTTAGTCTTGTACTCATTACCGTGCTCATAAACAAACCTGCTAAACAACTCACGAGTGCCCAGCAGAGCTGTGGGCATCCATTCCCTGCTAATTGTGCAACCCCGGAAAGTTTCTTTGAGATTATGTACAATGTTTGCATCCCTTGTACAGAGATAGACATTTACCATAACATCTGAGCTGTGGTTACGTAATTGAGTTCTAAATATTTCCTGCACCAGATCGGTTACCATATCAAAGATTTTTACTGATTCAGCGCTTACGTCAGAAAACCGGCGGACCTTATCCGTCGTATCACTTTGGAAGGAGTTCACATCTCCATTAATAGCAATGGTCTTACTTAGATAGTAGGGCTCACCCTTGTTCAATATCCCAGTACAGACAATATTTACATTATCCATGAGGTGGTTAGCACCTTTAGTAGCCCCATAATGTTCGATGCTTATGTTTTGAACATTTTTTAGGTGGTGCTCATAATTAGACTCATAATCCTTATACGCAACTACATAGGTTTTACCAGTTAGGGCAATGTCTTTTATATCCTTGCAGAAATCCTCCACAAATCCTGTATGCTCCTGATAGAAAGTCTTAGAGAGATTCTGATCCATACAGACATTAATTGTCAAATTCTCGTACGGTCTCAGATGGGGGATATCAGCAAAATAAAACCTGTCCTCTTTATAATCAGGATCTAGATCAGCTGTACCATCATAGATAAAAGTGGAGAAATCTTGCCAATAAGTGTTCGTATAGTGAGTGGTGGTGATTGAGTTGTCAGTACCATGATACAAACCGCCTTCTCGTATAATCTTGGCAATCAGTTCAGGGTACTCTGGAAAATCTCCCAGGTAATCTGATTTCCAAGTAAACGTGAAGTCTGATGTCCAATGAAATCCTGGACAAGTCGAGTCTATATGCTCATAGTCTTCAGGAGATGAGTAAATATCCCTGATCAGATTAACACCGCTTAACACTTCAGGATAGAACTCAGGTGTATATTCTTGAACATCTGAAAGTAAGGTCGTTATGGTCTGCGAGTTGGTTGGTACAGTTTCTACCAATGTCGGACGCTCGTCTATCAAAAGCATTGATCTCTGATGAGTGGAATCAAATTTAACTGTTCCAGGAGTAGGAAGCGATTCCCAGTAACGCAATGACTCCAACAGATCTCTTTTCTCTGACATATCAAATAACCGTTTATGTGAGATTACCACAATTGGAAATTGCTTCTGACGCTGGTAGTTATATTTAACTCTACAATCCGCGACTTTAACATCACAGGTTCGACATTGACTCGGGCGGTATTTCATATAGCCTTTGCTACAGTAATCTCCCTCATACCCAAGCATTGGGTAAGCTTTATCTTGAGAAAAATACTTGTTAATTGTGTCCGTAATTGCCTGGATGGTTTCTTGACGTTCTACAACCAGGACAGCACCATAGTTTGGATAGTGTTGAAGTCCAAAAACGATGGCAATAATGATCAAGGTGGTTTTGCCAAGCCCAGGAACCGCAGGAATCACTATAGGTTTGTCATTATGGATTTGTGCAGACATTAGACGCAGGATCTGAAAGAGTGCATCCTTGTGAGCTTGACTGACCTTCTGATCTCTCTTTTCAAGCAAGTCCACAACCATGTTTCGCATAAATCGATGATCACTTGTAGGGTGAATAGCATCTACGGGGAAAAGAGTCCGATTGTTGTTTTGTCTAACCAAAGGTTCCCATGGATGACTGTACAGGTCAATGGGTTTTCGGTAGTTTCTGATTTGATAACATTGACCTTTGCAGATTCCTTGTTCTTGTAGCCATTTGCAAGTGGGAGCGTGATAACCTTTTGTGACTGCATAGGAGAGTGCGTTTTCAGTGATTCCTTCATCATAATCATTCCAGTTAGTAGCCAGATTACGTAAATGATCAAGCCCACTATTGCCAAGGTGGGCATAAGTCCACGCAGCAGCTAAACGTTCGTTGTGTGATGGATTCTTCTTCGTCTGTAATTCCTTAAATACTTCACAGCCATTTGGCAAAGAGGCAATATCTCCGACTTCGTCAAAATCATCCAATAGAATGGCTTTTTGACTGTACCGACTAGTTACTTTTTTTCGCTTTAATTGATCTAGCTTCTTTTTACCACCATACTTGTGGACGAGCTCGTTGTAAGTATAGCGTTTGGTATAATCCACATACACTATGTCACACATGAATGGCTCATCAATAACCTTCCAGTGATTAAACCCAGGTACTCTGAATAGGTGCTCAGCTCCAAGTGAGCCAGTATCTGTCTCTAGTTTTTGTTGCATGAGCATTTGGAGGGCTTCATAGCTTTCGATGTCAGTAATGGTATCTGTAACAAGTAACCAATAAAGGTGGAATCCATTACGGGTTTCAACGATTACAGATGGTTTAAGCTGAAGATCCAAAAGCAAATTCAGATAGTCAGTTTTGTTGGCCAAGATCTCTGAATCTGTACCCTTAAAATCCTTATCAAGAACTATTGAATTGAACCTATACACATTTGCCTTGAGCCGCTTGCCACTTTTCATGGAATTGGGAGTAAACCAAATCCCAAGCTTCTGCTCGTTTAGTCTGTCTAGTAAATCGGTATCCAGGGTTGGAACTGTTGTTGGAAGTAATTTAGGCTGAGACTTGCCCTTCTGTTCAGGTGCTGTGAATATCTCAAATTGTTGATCATCGTGCAGTTCTGTTAGGAACTGGAAAAGTTTACTGGGTAATGTTCCTTTCATAGTTGTCGTTTGGTTGAATTGTGGTCGTACCGTACATGATGCTCTTGAGCTGACGGATAGATTTGGCAAAGTTTGCCACGTTTGTTTGCGCTGTTTTGTTAAAGAATGATAATGCTAAATCGTTAACACCTTCACCAGAGAAGGCGAAAGTGGATCTCTGTTGGTCACGGGAGTGACCTGTTAGTTGAATTCCTTCGGAATGCAGGAATACTGCGAGAAAGAATTCGGTTGTTTCAATTTGTTGCATATTGGTGCCTCAGGTTGAAAAGCCACCCCACTCTGGGGTGGAAAATCCGGGTGAAATTGTCCCGGTACAAATAGTCAAAATTCTGCCCGTCGGGGGCATTTTCGTCTTTCTAATATTTCGGGGGTTTCGGGCAGAAATGTTTCGATTGATTCTTATACTTTAATATGCAGTGAATGGGCAAAAAAGTCAAGAGAAAACTTGCATAAATAGCAATAAATACAGCTAGATACGCCACTTGTGGGATCCAGCGAAAACGAGTTTAAATCACTTAAAAACACCTTTATCCACCATACCAACACCCCACAAAAATAAATCATCGCCTTCTCGTGGCTCTGAGGAGGTCGGATTCTCCCCAAAACTCGTTAGAAAACTATATCCTTGGCTAAACCAGGCTTGACGGGTAATTTCTGCCCGCGAAACAAACAGAAAACCTAGGTCATCCTCGATCTAACACTCTCCGAAGAAACTCGGGTGGACAGTCTTGTCCCCCGGAGCAACTCTCTTCGGAGTTTAAAATCATCTGTTTGTTTCGCGACTACACTTGAGGCTTCGGGGGCTTCTTTAAGCCAGCCTTTAGTTGGATAATCACCGGGGGCGGCCACTTGATTTTCAATCATAATCCTACTATCAAATCTGACTCGTGCTCTCGACTCCTACCCAAATGTGGTATAAGAACAGTAACAATTAAAAGGAGAGCGTTATGACTAAAATGATCGCGAAATCAATTCTATTGGGATTACTGTTCAGTGGGGTAGGTAATGCTTCAGTAGTTCACATTCCTGAAGACCATCCTACTATTCAAGCAGGGTTAGATTCAGCTTTTGCAGGAGATACAATTCTTGTGGCTCCAGGAACATATCATGAAAACATTGCCTGGCCACAAACAGCGGGGATAAAGCTTTTTAGCCTGGGAGATACGAGTAACACTACGATTGATGGTGAAGGAATATCATCGGTTATAACCATTAATGGTGACAGTGTCACAATTGACTCAACCACTCAGATCAGCGGCTTTCAGATTGTGAATGGGGTATCTGTTTTCTATGGTGGTGGAATAGCACTTGAAAGCGTCCAAAACCCAGTGTTGGCAGACCTCCTATTGAAGAATAATTCCGCATACTATGGTGGAGCGTTATCGTGTAACCAGGCTTCACCGATCATTGAAAATGTAGTTGCCCGAGGAAACACTGCCACAGAGGGTGGTGGTTTGCACCTATACAACTACTCAAGCCCAACAATCTCGGATATTGAAGTTAGCTACAATTCTGCAAACAAAGGTGGTGGCGTTTTTTGTAATGAGTACTCGAGCCCAGTGATTTATCGGGCGAAAGTTTGTCACAATACAGCATCTCTTGGTGGTGGTGGTATATTTAATCGGGATAATGGCGACATGATTTTAAGTGATTCAGATGTTAATCATAACCAGTGCTTTGGAACGAGTTATGGTGAACCCCATGGTGGTGGCGGAGTTTATACGGGTTACTTTTCCAATCCACTCATTGAGAATACCAACATTATTGGCAACTATTCTGCTGGTTATGGAGGGGGTGTGAAGGCTGGAATGTCTGATCTAAATATCAGAAATATTACTTTGATGGGTAATTCATCGAATCGTGGCGGCGCTGGTATTGCAAGTATTTTCTCTATAACGAATATTGAGAATTCGAGGTTTATTGCAAATCGCTCTGGTGTTGGAGGTGGACTCTATCTCCATTCAGTGAACGACCAGACAAATGTTATTAGTAGCCTTTTCGTTGATAATGAGGGTAATCTTGGAGGGGCAGTTTATTTGGATGATTGTGTACCCACCTTTATTGGAAATACTCTATCGAATAATCGCGCTTCCAATGAAGGAGATGGAGTTTACTCGATCTCCTCAGTTCCTGCGTTAAACCAGAATAACATCTGCAATAATGGCGTTGGATATCACAATGGCTCAGATAATTCAGTAATTAGTCTTGCAAACAATTACTGGGGGGATACCACGGGACCATATCATGTTGCATATAACGTAGCTGGACTGGGTGATTCGACATCGATGTTCACAAACCCAACCCCCTTTCTTACAGAACCCAGCATAATTGCACCTCCCTTACCAATCCAAAATGTGGAGGTCACAGAAACAGGAAACAACTTTGTTTCACTTCAATGGAATTCTAGTCCTCTTCCTGATCTAGAATCTTACAGGTTATACTACGGAACTGATACTGCTGAATATGTCTATGAAAACAGTATCGATCTCACCACACTCGATACGAGCTATACAATAGACGGTTTAGACTTATCAACAACCTACCATTTTGCTGTAACGTCTATCGATACTGCTCATAATGAGAGCTGGTATTCTAAGCGTGTCACAGGAACAACTAGAGTAGTTGAAGTGCAGAACCTGGATGTTGCTGGGGAAGAAGAGCTGATGCACCTCACCACACATGCCCCATTTATAACCTTCGATTATCATGACAGCATGGGAGATGCTCAAACTGGATATCATGTTCAGTTGTCCTTTGACTCAGCATTCCAAAACATACTTTGGGATTCTGGCATAGTGTCTAGCAGTGAGACCACAATCCAAATCCCTGAAGGGCTACTTGAAAATGGGTTCATATATCAACTAAGGGTAAGAGCTGGAACTGTGGAGTTCTGGAGTAATTGGGCATCCCTTACTTTCCGAATGAATACACCTCCTGCTACCCCAACCTTAATAGCTCCCATCCAGAATGAAGTTGTCACTGAGCCGTTATATTTGAGCATTCATAGAAGCACTGACAGTGAAAATGACATACTGCAATATCAGTACTTTGTGTTTGACGATAACTCACGGGAAGCTTTTGTGGATTCCTCGGCATGGGTTTCGGACACTACCTGGCAGATAACTGTCCCTCTAGCTGACAACAACCAGTACTGGTGGTATGCTAGATCCTTTGATGGATATGAGATGAGCTCAATGGCACAGGCAGAATCGTTTCTTTTGAACACAGAGAATAATGCTCCTTCTAGCTTTGATCTCATAAATCCACCTCAAAATGGTGAGACTAATCCTGGAAACATAGAATTCAGATGGGAAGCAGCTCAAGATCCAGACCCTATTGACTCTGTTTCCTATATGCTGATATTGGACACTCCAGCTCCTGGTATTGCATCTTACAATGCAGGTTATGATACTAGTTTTGCAATTCCTGGTGAGCTTGCAGATAATACCGAATACTATTGGAAGGTCGTTGCTAAAGATCTGCTTGGTTTTGAGACTGAGAGCAGCAACGGTTATCAGAGGTTTACGACTAACATCCAAAATGAACCCCCATCTATGGTCGATCTATTCTCACCAGACTCTGTCATTCTGTTGAGCCTTTCACCTCAAATGATCTGGTCTCCAAGTGTAGACCCTGATCCGGGAGATATTGTGTCCTATGAATTGCACTGGTGGGGAGATGCTATCGAGTATGATTCCATACTCACAGATACTAACTCAATTGTTCTTCCCTATAACGTAGAGGACAATACTCAGTACTTTTGGGAAGTCATCGCAATGGATCAGACCAATGGCATATCACATTCTGATGTGTCAACATTTTGGACTGATCTAATTCCTGAAGCACCAGGTGAATTTGATCTACTTGCTCCAGAAGATGGTGTAGTAGGTCTATCAAACCTCCCAACATTTGCTTGGGAAGTGGCAGAAGATCCAGATCCCTTGGATTTTGCTACATACACGATACAAGTATCTAGAGACTCAAGTTTCTCAGAATTGTCATTTCAGGTGGATACAGAACTAGCTTCACATTATGAAATGAATGAAACCCTAACGAATGATACAGAATATTGGTGGAGAGTTATTGCCACTGATACTGACTCACTAAATACTGTTACATCATCATTCAAGTTTACTGTTGGGTATGTGTCTGCTTCTGTTGTTGAGGCACTGCCAACTGAGTTCGTTATGCAGCAAAACTTCCCTAATCCCTTCAACCCGAACACAAAAATCAAGTATGGTATACCAGAGAACACCCATGTTTCAATTGTTGTGTATGATGTTCAGGGAAGAGTGATAGCGACTCTGTTAAATATGGAACAGTCAGCAGGGTGGTATGATGTTTCCTGGAGCGGTATGACTGATGCAAACGCACAGGTAGCCACAGGACTATACTTCGCCAGAATTAAAGCCGGTAGCTTCACTGATGTGATAAAGATGGTTTATCTGCAATAAGAAGGGTAGATTAAATCCCCCCAAACCCCTGGTGATTTCGGTTACTGGGGGCTATTCTTTTTGTGGCATAAGGAAGATATAGGCTGGCTTTCACCGTAACATGAGGAATAAACATGGCTAGAGTTGTACTCCAATGCAGCATTTGTGGGAATGAAATCGACCCGCATTCTGAAAAGCTTCACAAACTGGACCCCTGCGGTCTTTATTTCGTCACCAATATTCTTGAGGAGGAGGCTGACAAGCGCTTCGAACAAGCGTTCTATTGTCACTATGGATGCTTCAAGGGAATCTTGGCAAGTCCAGAGTCTTTGAACCTTGAAGAGCAGGAAGAAGGGTAACTCCTTCTTTTAGCTTATCCGCTAGTACACCCCCAAGCCCCTGGTGATTTCGATTGCTGGGGGTTTTCTTTTTGAACATTTGATAAACAACAATAATTAACTAACTTCACGACGCACATCGATAACTGGGTGTGTAACCGTTCATGCTAATCTAGAGGTGAAATCACCCCGTGCTGACTGATCTTTAGGACATGTGTATAAATCATCGTTGTTCTTATATCCTTATGACCCAACAATTCTTGTACTGTTCTAATGTCAGTGCCATTTTGAAGAAGATGAGTAGCAAATGAGTGCCTGAGGGTATGGCAACTAGCTTTTTTTGTAATCCCAGATTTTCGAACAGCAGTAGTAACTGCCTTCTGTATAGTCGTTTGATAAACGTGGTGTCTAAACCAATTGCCTGCCTTGTCCTGGGTCAGGTTTTGTGCTGGGAACAGATACATCCATTTCCACTCATGGGACGCTGATGGATATTTCCTTTTTAGTCCATCTGGCATTGTGATTTGTACCATATTGCTTTTCTGGTCATGATCAAAAACCCTTTTCACATGATGCAAATGGTCTTTCAAATCGGTTAGGACCTTTCGTGGCAGGACAGAGACTCGTTCATTCGATCCTTTTGTGTTATAGAGGTGAATTTGGGAGTATTCCAGGTCGATGTCCTTGATCCGAATGTTCAAACATTCACTCAACCTCAATCCAGAACCATAAAGCAACATGGCCACCATCTTGGGTAGCCCATGTATTTGTGAAAGAACTTGGTCAACTTCAGTCCTAGTGAGAACAACTGGAATATGACGCTTTCGTTTCGGTCTTTGGAATCCTTCAATTCTGGTTGTATCCATTCCAAGAACACGCTTATAGAGAAACAGAAGTGCTCCTAGTGCTTGGTTTTGTGTTGAAGGAGCCACCTTTCTTACTTCGGCCAGATAGCTAAGAAACTCAATCAAATCCTGATCTTCAAGCTTAGTTGGATGCTTCATGTTGTGGTGTTTGAAGAATCGGACGATCCAGTTGATATAGGTTTTCTCGGTTCTAGCGCTCATATGCCGAATACGACAGACACGCCGAACCTCATCCAAGAGTGGTGATGAACTCATAAATATACCTCGATTTATTGTTGCTTGGGGTTAACTTAAACTAATAATTAGCGGAAAACTTCCAAGAGTATAAATCGAATTATAATTCCTTCGAACTCCTGTGAAGTTTCGACGTATAACATACTATCAATGTAGTTGGTTTGTTGATTCTCTGGGGGTTAGATGCACTTGTCAAAAACTATATGTATTTCTACCTAATTACCCAATACAGCGAATATCAAATGGAACTATATATAAAAAACCGTAAAGCACGTAGTTATATGCTCACAATAGAAAATATCGAAGGGAAAATTAATGCAGTTGATGAGGAATCTTAGGAATGTAGTTGCAGTGGTGCTAGTGTTTGTAAGTGTTGGATATTCTCAGGTAGAAAATGATTTAATTTCTGGACCCATACCAGGCCTCACCTTTGTCCCCCAAGCGGGTCATTTGGGACTTTCTGCTCAATACATCTCGGGTGCATCAAATTCATCATTTGATTCGGATGGAGAGTTAAATGATTTAA
This sequence comes from Fidelibacterota bacterium, assembly GCA_016844945.1. GTDB lineage: Bacteria > Fidelibacterota > UBA8477 > UBA8477 > JABMPR01 > JABMPR01. The sequence goes on from JAERTJ010000140.1 coordinate 17,510, forward strand.
ATGAAAACTATGAAAGGATAGCTGACCCTGACTATGTACGATCAATGGTTTTTTTGCGGGTTGACTATTCCATTACATCCAGAATGGGTGTTTATGTGGTTGCTCCTTACGTAAAAAAAGCTGAGTTGGATTGGAATATGGAGCCAACTTTTACTGGAGCTCTAGATGATTTGAGTGGTCAGACTGGACTAGGAGATGTCAATATTGGAGGGTGGTACCGTCTACTAGATAAGAAGAAGCAATCCGTAAATGTTTCTGGGGCATATGTCTTGGCTACAGGGACATCACCAGATGAAATTAACGATACAGATTTATCATCAACGGGGGCAGGACATACTGCACTTATTGCGGCAGTGTCAGCAGATTTTGTGGCATCACCCACAATTCTTCTATCACTAACAGGGCAGTACCAGGTAAATCAAGAGGCAAACTTTGAAATTGATGATCTTTCGATATCAGTGGAAAACGCGAACGTAATGCAAATATTGGGCAGATTTACTTATTCACTATCGAAGAATCTCTCGATTGGGATGGATGCTGATTATTTTTCAGCGAGAGAATCAAAGTTAGATGATGAGATGATTGAGGAAACAGATTATTCAGGTTTGCTCCTTACCCCGATGATCGGCCATCATGACACCACTAATGAATTGAATATGAGAATCAGAGTTGGATACCAACTGACATATAGTGGAAGAAATATTTTAAAATATGACGGACCGTTTGTAGGACTAAGCATTATCTTTTGATTGAGCGTGCAAAATTATCACTTCGAGCTAAATTTACGTGGCATATAACAAAGGCTTAGAGCTGACTCAAAGGAGGGGGATTGCCAAGCAAAAAATGATGTGGATGGATACAATTATCGAACAAAGCGAGTTTGCCACAGGAAGCAGCTCAAGCCTAGAGCGTTACACAGTCCTGAATGGAGCGATGAATTGCGGCTAGTTCTTATTGTTATCTTCTCATCTATATCCTTTGCTCAACTTCCAAAGAACATTGAAGCACTTATTGGTACTAAATATCCAACGTCAACATATCCAAGTCATGAAATGTATAGCACATATTGGAAGTGGATGGCTGATGAGGAAGCTGAAAATGATCCATATTTTGGTATTGCTGATTTCAACGGTGATGGAATAGATGATTATGCAATACTTCTAATAATTGATTCAACTCTGCGATTGGTGGTACTCAACTCTGACGAATTGGGTTTTGATGTTTTTGAGTTGTATAAGCCGATAAAGATGTATTCACAATCTCGAATCGATTGCGGAATATTTGTAGAATCTCCTGGGGATTTTATGGAGACTAAAGCTGGCAGAAAGCGTGAGCTTAAAACTGTTAAAAATGAGAATTTCGGCATTCGTCTTAAATTCTTTGAAACATCAAGCATGTACTTCTATTGGGAAAAGCACCGCTTTAAACATCTTTGGGTAAGCGATTAAAATGCGCTGTGTAACAAAGGCTTAGAGCGGACTCACATGCAGAGAAGTAGAAGGCAAAAATGATGTGGATGGATACAATTATCGAGCAAAGCGAGTCTGTTTCAGAAAGCAGCTCAAGCCTAAGGCGTTAGCTAGACCAATGATTAGGAGACCTAATTGCGGAAGTTCGGAAGAATGATCTTATCTAGATTATTGGTAGTCGTAATGATACTCATCTTCTCTGGCTGTTATACGACAGTCCGAATGAAAGCAGGGGAAGAAGTTCAGAAACCCGTGAGTGAAACTGCTCAATCAATGGATTCTACTGCAAGCAGATTAGTTTACCATAACACCGATCAATACGAATCTCGCGAAGAATACGTTCCTGATTCAACCATACTTCTCCTGTATGCAACAAGTCTGCACTTTATGCATTCGAATCAACTTGAGAAGAACGATTCGCTCATAGCAGCTATCCAGAGATCACTTGAAGCGGCTTGGAAACTAGAACCTTATTTTTATCACGTGCCCGCTCCCTGGAGTAAAAACAAGATTGTGGTAGAGCTTATGAGAGAGTATCACAGCCCTAGTGCTTCAGTTTTAGACTCACTGGAATTGATTTTTAAAGAGGCTGGTTTAACTGCAGCGAAAGGACTGAATAGTTACAATTATCTAGAGTATGTACGAAGTAGTGACCATAACCTCTACTATGTTTGTAACAAGTTGAAGCGTAGTCACTTTATTCGGGATGCAGCACCTCTCAATAATGGGATGACCTGCGGGCATAGGCATTACAATGACATTTATCTTCAAATACATCGAGGCAAGCACATTTATAGATTTGTTCATGGCTACTTGGCACCAAAACTAGTGACGATTTATGTTGAGGATGGTCAAGCTCAAACTCAGAAGACATGGCTAGCTAACAAAGGCTTAGAGCGGACTCACATGCAAGGGAGTGCAGAACGAAAATGATGTGGGTGAATACAATTATCGAACAAAGCGAGTCTGTTTCAGGAAGCAGCTCAAGCCTAAAGCGTTAGATGGGAGTAGGTGTTGAGAGCATTGATTGTCATAGTCATCGGGTTAGGGTTATTGTTTGTTACAAGTTGTGACCAGGAAACGAGAACGACCTTCGATCAAACTTGGTTTGTCGAGTATAAAATTGCAAATGAATCTTCTGTTGATCTAATTGTTGTAGCCTATGGATTACTTGTAGATACCACTCTTAACGAGTTTGTGATAGATGCTGGAGATTCAAGGACGATTGGTGAGTACAGCGAGTTTCTAGGATCTCCTCCAAACTCCTCAAGGGAATTTTCATGTTTCAAGGTTTACAATGCGGATGACATGCGGCTAGTACACATAGTAAACAAGGTTGAAAACTCACTCTGGGATATTCGTGAATTGCGACATGAGTATGATGTGGAGTATGAATTGGTGATCAAAGATGACGACTTGAGCGAATCTAGCTTGAATTGTGATTGTAATCGAATTGAAGGGTATGTGGTGGATTTAGCCGATAGTGCAGCAGTAGAGAGTGCGTTCGTATCAATTGATTGGCACATATGGGAAAGGCGTTTGGCGTTCACTGACACCAGCGGCTATTACCGGGTGATTTGGTCAGATCAAATTCCTATTGGAGATATGTACATCGGCAAAGAAGGATTTGTAACATCGACAAAGGTTTTGCCTGATGACATCAATGATGAAAATGCTGGTGTCCATTTAATTAATGTTCTACTTGCAAAAGAGGAATAACTCCATCTAACAAAAGCTTAGAGCTGTCTCACATGTAAGGGGGATAGAAAACCAAAATGAAGTGGATGGAAAATCGGAATCTTTCAAGCGAGTCTGTCTCGGGAAGCAGCTCAAGCTTAGAGCGTTATAGGGATAGACCATAATGAGGTGCAATTGAAATTCACCTTGGGTGATATACCTGTCTTTGAGATCACCTCAGAAAGTAGTGATGAGATTTACACATATTACAAGGGTAGATTTGACAAACAACCAATAGTTAAGGAAAATTGGTTAGTAGATTTGATTGAGGCTCAAAACAACATTTTTGTACATGGTCGATGTATCAAAATTGATAATGAAAATCTCACTGCAAAATTTCGGACGAAAGATAATATGTCCGGTTCGCTTCTTGGGAAATCGATGTCAGTAATAGATGGATATTGGGGGGAGAGAATTATGCTGGTTCTGGACACAACAATGAAGTGGGAAAAAAGCGAAGTCACGAAACAAGAGGATCATGAGCATTGTCACATTTGTATGGGGAAAATTGGGAACGGCGGTGAACGAAATACTGGTTGGACCGGACAAGGTAGATTCTATTGGATTTGCTTTGAGTGTTTTGGAGAATACTTCGAAACTAAATCAATAGAATTTGTGAATTCACTCACCCTATAACAAAGGCTTAGAGCGGACTCACGCTGGGGGAGTACAAAACTAATATGAAGTGGGCGGATACAATTATCAAACAAAGCGATGCTATCTCAGGAAGCAGCTTAAGCCTAAAGCGTTATGTGGAGTGCTTGAATGACACGTAAAATCATGCTCATGCTTACTTTCTTCTCGATTGGTTTGTGCGAAGAAATTGGATCCGTATTTGTGAGCTATTCTCTTTTTCCATGTGACGCCAATTACAGCCCGGATTTAACAAACACAAGTATTCCAAAACCGGAACGATATATGTTTGAAAATGGTCCAGGAGTATCTTTTGGTTTTATCCTACCTGTCAACTTACCAATTGTGAAAGCAAATTATAAAGTTCGTGCAGCATACCATGAAGTCACACTAGATCGATATTGGAGCAACAATTGGTACTATGTTTCAGCTTCAAACGTCTTTCTCATTGGACATGATGTGAGTATGTTTCAAAACAAATTGCACTTGTTACCTCAAATTGGACTTGGTCTGATATATGAGAACATTTATCCAAGCTGGGGTTCAGGATATGTTTATAATCTCGTGTTTGCTGATTATTCAATTCGTATTGGGTCTCCAAAACTTACACATGTTGATTTACTGATAAATTTGGAGGATGGAGTGGCTAAATCTCAATGCTTTCACTCTCCGGATAAGAGACTTCACTTTTCCTTGGTTTTAAAGATATGAATTCAAAATACCCACATAACAAAAGCTTAGAGCTGACACAAAAGCAAAGAAGTGCAAGGGTGAAAGAGATGTGGAGGGCTAGAATGATCTTATCAAGTGAGACTGTTTCGGAAAGCAGCTCAAGCTTAAAGCGTTATATGGAGAAAAAATGGTAAGGTTCTCATTGTTACATATTTTAGTATCTGTTTTGCTGATTGCATCATGTTACGCCCAATTGGATCACTCATTTACCCCTATGGCGCATAGTAAGCATTCAGGTTTTGCGAGTAGCACTGCTGTGGGCTCGGACAGTATTGTGTTTCTTGCTAACGGTAATAGCGGGTTGTGGGCGTACCAATTTGATGGAGCCACATTCACACATACTGCTCACGTAGAGAGCAATAGTGAAGACATATATTCCCTCGATGTTGCCGTGGATTCTGATGGAACAGTTTTTTATGCAAATGGTACAGATGGTTTATATGCTTACAGTCTTGATGGAAATTACTTTTCGAATACTGCCCATATCAATGATGGGGGATATGCGGGCGGTGTGACGGTTGGTACTGATGGAACAGTATTTTTAGCTAACGGTACCGACGGATTGCGGGCATACAGATATAGTGGGTCATCCTTTATTAATATAGCTCACATTGACAGTGGTGGTGCCGATGCTTCTGCAGGTGGTATCGCTGTAGCATCCGATGGCACTATTTTTCTTGCAAACGGTCGCGATTGTTTGAGGGCTTATACATTTGATGGTACGTCATTTACAAACACTGCACACATTAAAAACGGATATGAATATACTTCCGCAAGCGACGTGGCATTAGCAGATGATAGCACTGTTTTTCTCGCCAATGGCTCAGATGGGTTGAGAGCTTATCATTATAATGGATCATCTTTTATTAACTTTGCCCATGTGGACGATGGTGGCTACTCTACTTCAGCCACTTCAGTAGAAGTGATATCTGATGGAACAATATTTCTTTCCCTTGGTAATAGTCATGAGGGGTTGTGGGCTTATAGCTACAATGATACTTCCTTTACATATGTTACTCATTCTAGTGATGGTAGTGGCTATGGAGTGTCTGTAACATCAGACGGTACAATATTACTCGCAAGGGGGTATGCTGGCGCAAGCGCATACAGCTATGATGGGAATACGTTTACTGATATTACATGTACATTTGACAGTGGAGATGAGTTTACCGCATTTAATGTTGAAATAGCGGAGGATAATACGGTGTTGCTCGCTAATGGTGACGGCGGCTTGCGAGCATACCGTCAACTCGATGACTCGCTTGTAACGGTTGCCCAGGTGAATACTTTTGCAAGAGATTTGACAATTCAATCTGAAGATAGTACGGTTTTTATAGCTCAGATGAGCGGAGGTTTAAGTGCATACAAATTTAAGGGTACTACATTTACTCAAACTGCTCATATTGATGAAGGGAATAATCCTGTCAATGCCATTGCGGTTGGTCCGGGCAGTACGGTGTTCACATCCCAGTATCACGGTGGTTTGAGAGCATATAGTTACGATGATACTTCCTTTGCACATACTGCTACAACAAATATATCCGGTCCTTCTAGTACAGCTAGCAACGTAGCAGTTGATTCCGACGGTACCATTCTTCTCATCGAGTACTTTGGAGGTTTGTGGGCTTACGGATATGATGGAATATTCACAACCATTGCCTCGATCGATGTAGGTGGAGATGCTAGGGGCCTTACAATTACTCCTGAGGGTACAGTTCTAATCGCCGATGGAGGTCATGGTTTATGGGCTTATCGTTATAATGGGTCTTTCACTTTTCTTGCTCATATTGATGATGGTGGTCAAGCATCTGGCACTGCCGTGGCCGCCGATGGTACGATTTTTCTAGCAAACGGTACAGATGGTTTAAGAGCTTACAGTTTTGATGGGATCTCATTCATAAACACTGCACATATCTATGAAAGTGGAGTAGCATATGATGTGGCGGTAGCATCTGATGGCACAGTTATTCTTGCTAATGGTGATGACGGAATCAGAACATATGATTATTCTGGATATGTAGGAACCATACCAATAAGTAATTCTCTACCCAACGATATATACCTTTATCAGAATTACCCAAACCCCTTTAATCCATCAACCAACATTAAATTTGAGTTGCCAGAGCGGGCTAATGTATCTTTAATCATTTATGATAATAACGGTCGAGAGATTCAGGTTTTAGTTGATGGATTAAAGTCGGCAGGAAAGTATGAAACGCAATGGAGCGGTTCAGGCAATAACGGTAAATTAGTCCCTGCTGGGATGTACTTAGCTAGTCTTCAGGCAGGGAGCTATTCCAAAGTGATTAAGATGGTGTATCTGAAATAGCTACTAGACATAGCATTACTTATCAGTTACAACGTATCCTCTATATAGATAGACAGAATGATGCCTCTAAATCGAAACTTTCTTGTATGGTTTGAGAACTTAGTGTCTATGTTAATAAATAAATTCCATTCCTAGATAGGAATTCTCGAAAGGGACTTATATGCTGAGAGCTAAATTGTTATTTTTCGTAATTGCATCAGTAACAGCTTTATACGGGAACTCAATAGAATATAAAGTTCAGATTCTCGCTGATAGCCTATATATGGAGCATAAAGGTTGGAATGAGAGAATTGAAGAGAGTGTCGGCTTCTTAAACAAGTCGTTTATGAAAGCGGGAATCGAATTCATTGCAACTACTCCTCTGCATCATGAACTAATAACCAAAACCTCAAACAGGCATGAGGTCGTTTTTGATGAGTTTTCGGAGTACCTACTAAAAGTGGATTTTGTATGCATGTTTACCGGGGGACAGTTAAATGGTTTTCTAGGGTTGGGACTCGATAAGGCTAACACGGTTTTGATTGCCAATAGAAATGAAAAAACTGAACCGCTAACAGTAGCACATGAATTTGGACATCTATTCGGCTTGTCACATGTATCGAACTCCGACAGATCAAACCTCATGTCACAGAAGCGTAAGTCGTCCTTGGAATCGGGGTTTATTGATGAGAATATTGAAATCATCAAGTTGTATAGGACGTTCATAGATGCGAATGAGGCGGATAACAAGAACATGCATAACTTTCTGGGTTTGCAGAAGCAAATCGGCGCAAAATATAACATTGGTGCGGGATTCTACGCGGACATCGCGCAAGCCTACTCTGAGATTTCAGCGTTCGATAGCACTGTGACCTATTACCTTAAAGATTTAGACTTTCTACGTTCATCGTATGATGCTGATGACCCCTACGAAAGGCTATGGTATCTCGAATGTTATACTGGCCTGGGGAATGCACAAATCGAAAATGGAGATTATAAAGGTGCAGTTTTGTCTTTTAGAGAATTATCAAAGCTTGCTCCCCAAAGGATATATCCTAAAATGCGATTAGTTTATCTATTTGAAGAACTCGGTGCCGACTCTCTCGCATTTTACGAGTATGTTGAAATGTATCACATAGATTCCTCAAATGGTGAAAGTGGAAAAGTATTCTTCAACTTCCTTGATAGTCGCTTAAACCTGGGAATGATTGAAAGGCTTGAGGGCGGCCACCCCGAAATTTGGCTAGATTATAGCAAGAGTCGTCAAATTGAGATATTTATGCTTAAAAATACCAATGAGAAGTATAAAAAGCCCTCACTACTCATTGGGATATTGCTTGGAGCTGGTTCGGTAGCGATGCATGAGGGTGAGTACAAAGCAGAGGTGTTTTTAACAGTTAGCTTGACCTCCTCTATATTGACATGGCTACTAGCTAGTAAATATTTGCCTAGTAGCTGATTGTGTGGTAAGTCGAGGACCAATATGCTCGACATAAGATCTGTTATCAGAGAGTAAATAGTGAAAACCGCTCGGCGAGTATTTTCTAATCTTTTTGTGGACCAAAGAAGTATCAATAGTCTCATGGTGGAGTTGTAGACGATACTATTATGAGTTGAGGGAGGTATCAATGATAGCGAGTTGTGTTTATTGTCAACCTACGCGTATGACAAAAATTGTAATGGGTGAAGGAGAGTGTCCTGTGTGCAGAGGTAGCAGAAAAGTATCGATACCCAATGATTTTCAGAGTTGCGGGGCTTGTGGCGGTACCGGTAGGGCGGAAGGTTATGAGAGTACTTCCGTTTGTTCTAATTGTAGTGGACTTGGAAGGGTTGAATCTCGAATACCCAACAATTAGGCTCTACGAAACATTTCTGGCCTATAATAGATTTGAAAGAATTACAGGATTCAGGAGATGACTAGTCATTAATATTTGTTCATAATAGGAATCATTGGCGAGTGAAAGCTAAGTTGTTATGATAAAAGACAAAAAATATTGCTCAGGAAAGCTAGTAAAGTTGATCTATGCAAGGGATAGTCAAGAATGGATTATTCCAGTACAAAGTCATTTTGCTGTAATGGTGACATCGGGCGTTGATTCAACTGCTGGCAAAGTGTTGGAAAATTATAGATCCATTTGTGACAAAAATGCGCAAGAAGGGGCGGATTATTTTGATCAAAAACAAGGGATCTTGGACGAATTCCTCGATAAACTCCCGGATACTCGTTCAAGATGTTTCGATTATGTCCAAATTCTTTATCCTTCTGATCAAAGGAGAACCAGGTTTCTTAAAAACTTCTCCGCTAAACAGTTCAATGGAGCTAATGATTTCTCGAAAAACTTTTGCAAAAATGAGAATTTTAGCATTGTTGGAGTTAGGTGTGAAGATGCATGGGCCAAATTTCAATATTTTGCACCTAACCAGTTAAGCTCTATTAGGAGTGTACACATATTTGATGATACTATCGATACAGGGTGCACAATAGGCATTTTTCTCGACAATTTGTATGATAATGGAATTTTAAATGATGGAACTGAAATATCCGTCTCTATTGTCTACAATAATTATAAGGACAATATCCCCTCCAAGTTCACCCTGGAAGACATTCAAAACCTGTAGTTCAGTTTGAGGATTGCACCAAGATTTTCCAATCAATTCGTAATCGAATATCCTTCCAATCCTATATCTATAAACCAGTATCCATTGATTGGGGAGAAGCATGAATAGAGAAAGAACTATTGACAGAAGAGATCTATACATCCTAGTTTGGACCAAACCAGTCACTCAAATCGCAAAAGATTTCGGAATTTCAGATGTAGCAGTCGGCAAGATCTGCAAGAAGCTAAACATTCCTAAGCACGGTCTGGGTTATTGGGCGAAACTGCAACATGGTAAAAAGGTCAAACAGGCACCTCTACCAGCGATTAGCGAAGGTGATCCGGAATCTTATACCATCAAAGGCTCCATGGATGCCAACTTGAACCTGACCACTTCTTTGATTGAAAAGCAAAAGACATTTGAAACCAAACCCTCAAACAAAATTACAGTCAAAAAGAGTCTCCGGAACCCCCATCCCTTGATCCAGCAAACAATCCACAGGAAGAAGGCATATGACAGTTTCTTGTACCATGATTGGCATAGCTTGCCTCCTGGAGTCAACATCAATGTGAGCGATGGCAGTTGTTCGCGGGCATTACGAATCATGGATGCACTAATCAAGGGACTAGAAAAACGAGGACATGTCATCACCGCGACTAGTGGCTACGATGGATATACGGCAGTCGCAGTAGAAGGGGAGGAGCTGAAGTTTGATATCTTCGAATTCTCAAAGCAACTTCCAAATCCTGAAGCAACTAGCTACTCATATTCGAATCAGACGATCCTGGAGCCAACTGGACGACTCTCTCTTCGGATTCAGAATTATTACTGAGGCAGAAAATCAATTAGCGATGGCAAGGTCAAGAAACTCGAGGAGCGGCTGAATGGGTTCGTTTTTATCCTCCTGAAAGCATCGGAAATACTGAAGATTCAAAGAAAACAACGAGAGGAGCAGGAGCGTGAAAGTCAGCTACGAGCTGAGGAGGCAAGAGAGGAAGCCAAAAGGAGGCAGTTAGAGCAGGAACGAGTCGATCAATTGTTTGAAAATGCTATTGAATGGCACAATCATCGATTAGCGGTAGAATATGTTACACAGCAAAGAAGTATGGGTCCGAGGCCTCAAGAGAATGGGTTAGTTGGGCTGAGAATGTACTCAGTAATTTTCCACCCAAGCTAATTCAACCCACTTTACAACGAGACAGAACAAAACCTGGAATTGACGATTGATTCTCGTTGGTGACAAGGTCCCGCCAATATCAAATCAAGAGACATTACTGTACTATGTGAGGTTTGAATAGAAAACAGGAATACTGTTCTCTATCCGATTGGAATGGGCACGTGAAATCGGGCTTCCTAAATGGCAGGTAGTTCTTACTTTATCTCGGATTATTCTCCAAAAAACATATAGTTCGATAATTGATCCATTGAAATTGTGAGGTGTTCATTGAAGACTACGGAAAATCAATATACTTTAGATCCATTGTTTGTCTCTATGGCAGGTGCTATATCCAAATATACTGTCGAGGTGACGCATGGGGGTAACAGTGTGTCAAGCATCTGCGCGTTCAGTTGCTCTAGAGCATGTGGAGCAAGTTGCTCAAGTGGTTGCTATTCCGGTTGTGATGCTGCATCATCATGCGCACAGGGTTGTAGTTCAGGATGTAAATCAGGTAATGCATGATTGATTCAGCCAGTACGACCTGCTATCCACGAATAGTGGAACCTTGGGTACTCAGAAATGATCAAAATAATTTTGTTCTCTACAAAAATTCAGCTGCTGAAATACAGTACTTAGTATTATCTCCACTCCAGGCAATTATAGCCCCATTCTTGAATGGTAAATACTCAGCAAAAGAACTATCAAGTATTTGGTTGGAACTCACAAAACCATTTCAGCCTGAGGTGATACCTTTCCGCACAATCATAGGAGAGCTTATAGACGAGGGAATAGTTTCGGACTATGGAAGAAGTAGCCTAGATATTGAAGAATCCCCACTGTTCATTCCAGACCTTTTAAGATATGTCTGGCCGGTCGAGCGGACTACACAACCTCTTACCGCTTTAGTGTCCTTAACCAATACCTGTGATGCATCCTGTAAGTATTGTTATGCGGAGCGGAAAAGAATAGTTGAACTATCAAAGAGTGATTGGTTTACTGTGTTTGATAAACTTTCAGCCGCTCAGATGACAATAGTTGATATAGGTGGAGGGGACCCGTTCTGTCGCCAGGATATCTTGGAATTACTTGAAGAGATGCTTCGCAGGAAATTTGTTTTTAATGTCTCAACCAAGAGCTATATCGATTCAGATAGAGCTGCAGTACTGGGAGCCCTTGATTGGGATACCTCGAGTACTGGTACGCACCAATTCCAAATAAGCGTTGATTCTATCGACGATTCGATAGCTTCTAGTATGGCGGGAATCCGGAATCATGTTTATAAAACTAAAAGGAGTTTAAAAAACCTTATGGCTGAAGGGGTTACCCCTCGAATAAAGTGCGTTTTGACACCAGGAAATCTATCAGGGATAGAGCGTTTTGTTGAAGAGTTTGGGATGCTCGGAGTTGAGTCCTTCCAATTTGTGCAATATGGTAGAAGTCTATACAGACATGATGATTCCCTCTTCTTATCATTATCGCAGAAAAAATCACTGAGCAACCAATTTAAGAAAATCATTCAAAGCTATTCGGATCTTCATATTGTCTATCAAGATGATACCTCCATAAGTAATTGCCAATTTACATCTCAGGAGTGGAACGATAGAGTGATCTGCACGGGAGGTAGGAGTGCATTGTTAATTATGCCAAACGGTGATGTAACTTTGTGTGACCAATTGCCTCATGAGGATGCATTTATCGTAGGTAACATTATAAGCGATGATCTTGATACAATTTGGAATTCTAACAAACTTGATAGTTTTATACATCCCTCAAAATCAAAATTCGAAGGATCGGTCTGTTTCGAGTGTGATGATTTTAGTGAGTGTCATCATGGCAAGGGCTATTGCTATCGGGATTCGTATCTTGCATTTGGAACTCTATATACAGCACCCCCCTCCTGCCATAAACAATCCGCCTCAGGGAAACGAATGTTGTAGCATATTGGATTTCTACATGCTTATTAATCTGAAGAGTTTAAAACTATCGAAATCCAAGCTCTACTCACACCAAGATATCTGGCCAGCTCCGCACGGGTCCAATCATTTCGCTCAAGAAGTTGGATAAAGTGTTCATATCTGGTCTCCTTCTTCCGTCTCCTGATCTCATTTTTCTGGCATTTTGTTAACCACTTTTCATGGGGTTCGCAACGAGTTCTGGAATTTGGTGAAATCGGCACCAAAACGGTCAATTTTCCATCTTGAATGGTAAACTGCTGCCCAGGCGTAAGATCCTGATTATAAAGAACATTACGCATTGATATTGTGATAGGAATTGGGTTCTTATTTTTGCCATCCCTCCGGAAGTGAGAGGGGTAAATATAAGAACACAAGATATCACGTCTTGGGATTAAAAATCAAACAGCTTAGCGACAACATCCTGCAACTTATTTGGGCTCAAATGCGCATATATCATCGTATGAGCAATATCTTTATGACCAAGAAGTTCTTTAACAGCGTAAATGCTTTCGCCTGCAATGACTAAATGGCTAGCAAAAGTATGCCGCAATTTGTGGACCGTACCATCGAGCTTTGACTTCGTTAAAGCTTTCTTTAATGCGCGGTAAGGTTTATCAGGGTGGATCTTGTTTCCCTCTTGGCCAGGAAAAACGTATTTATCGTGTTTACCTGCCTGCTTTTTGATGATTGCTACCGCCTTTGGGTGTAGGGGAACCGTACGCTTTTCTCCAGTCTTTGTCCTATACTCTTTTGTGGAGATAATAGTTATATACTTCAACTCATCGTCAAGACTGACGTTATTCCAAGTTAGATTGATTAATTCACCTTTCCGAGCACCAGTATAGTACAACACTTTTAAAAAGTCGCCCCAGTACGGATTGACGTTTTTCCAGATTGATTCCAACTCTTCCTTCGTGAAATATTTCGCTTCTGTGTTATCAACTTGCTGGAATTTTTCAACTGATTTTGTAGGTGCTTTGTCGAGATACTCTTCGTTCACAGCATATAAAAACATCGAGTTGATTGCAGCTAGAGCCCCATTAGCTGTTTTTGGAGCCCAAGTTCTATCTTTAAACGGTTGGTTTAAGAATTCTTCAATGTAATTCCGTTTAATTTCTCGAATATTTTTTGTGGACTTAGGGAAGTGTTCGTCCATAAATGCTGTAAAGGCGTTGAAATAATTAGTGTAACGTGTTTTGGTTGAGGGACTAACATTTCTTTTTGAACCGAGGAACTCTTTAGTAAGAGTGGCTAAGTCAATAATTTCCTCTTTCTTTACCCCAATTTTGTTCTCGAATATTTCGTTCTGTTTTACAAGCGCGGCCTGCTCAGCTTGTTTTTTGGAAGAGCCAATGATCTCTTTGTGCTCTTTACCATTTATACTCCACCTAATACCCCAACTTTTACCATTTTTCGACTGAACTGAATAGATACCAACTTTTGGAATGGCCATGATTTATCCTGTAATTTACCGTTAGTTCCCAAATATTATGAAAAAAAATGGAAGAAATCTGGAACAATTCAAGATAGGAAAAATCGTAACATACTGCAATATAATAGTTTATGGAAATGAAGCGGAGAGGGAGGGATTCGAACCCCCGGTACCCGAAGGTACGCTGCATTTCGAGTGCAGTGTTGTAGTAAAAATAACAATAGTTTACAATGAGTGTGTCAAAATAATCCAAAATAACAAGGGTTTGCCTAGTCAAATTTCAATGTTCTCAGCAACAAGTGGGTAGTCTGAGGGGAGTAGATCAACATAGTGATCTTGGGTCACCTTAACAGAGCTGTGTCTAAGGAATTTTGAAACTCTAAATATATCAACACCCTTTTCTACCAGGCGTGCTCCGCATGTTCGTCTAAGGTCGTGAATTGTGGATCTGACACCAGCTTTCTCGCATGTCCTTGCATATTCATGTCTTACC
>JAERTJ010000141.1 GCA_016844945.1 Fidelibacterota bacterium
ACTACGATGGTGTCTCAAGCTTCGATAGAGTTTGGGCAACCAATTTTAGCGAATCGATGGAGCTTCAATTTGTTGATGTTGATGGCGATAGTGATTTAGATTTGTTTCTAGGCACGAAGTATGATGAGAAAGAAAATTACTTTCCACGACCGGACTATATATTCCTAAATAATAGTGGAGTTATTGAAGACAATCCAAGCTGGGCAACAGATGCTGTAACCTATACCTACCGTGGTGATTGGGCAGATATAGAAAATGATGGGGATATGGATCTGGTAATTGCTAGCGCATATGCCGGAAGTGAACCTATTAACATCTATGGAAATCACCAGGAATGGCGCTTCAACGTATCACTGACTTCTATGAATCAGGATGATTATTCCGGAACGGTCCAGATTCCTTTTGAAATTGAAAACCCCGGTGGCAATCCAACATCATTAGCATGTGCTATTTCCACGGATGGTGGCAGCAATTGGTTTAATCCAAGTACCTCAACCGATACCACTGATTTGTCCGCTGCAAATTATTCAGGCTCACTTGATTGGAACTCCATTGCTGATGGCTATGATCATCAGGACATTGAAAACGTGCTGGTGGCCCTGACACCTCATGATGGTGTCAATGTGGGGCGTAGTGATACCATTAGTTTTCATCTGGACAATAATGCTCTACCCATTGTCGCCATGGATGCAATATCTGGTGAGCAATCTGCTCAAATCCTTGTCAGCTATACACTGTCAGATTCTGAGAGTGATGTTCTGGCACTTACCGGCTCATATCAATTGGTTGGTGATGCAGAATGGACTATTGCTACCCTAAGTGGAAGCATGACTGATCTCACCTCTGAGACGGGTACATTAACCTGGGATACTGAGGCCGATTTACCACAGGCTTCAGGATTGTATGCCCTGCGTCTGATAGCCAGTGATCTGGATGCTGGAAATCCTGATATTCTGAATATTCAGGTGGATAACTATCACGGGCAAAGCATCGTACTCAGTATTAATGAATCACCGGTTAGAGATACACTGGCTATTGAGTTCACCATTACAGACATCACATCAGATACTTTGGATTTGATTTGTCGATATGCACTGGGTGGAAATGGTGGTCAGGAATTAGCCAGCAGAAGCACCGAAACTGTCATGTTGAGTTTGTCGAAGCAGGATGGGATTCTAGTTCAGGAAACATCTGCGAGATCGATTGGAGTGGAAGCTTCAACTGTCGCCCTTCGACGAGCTCAGGGTGACGATAATGCAGATACATTTGCTGGGGATAAGGAGGATGAGTATGCAAGAGCAATGGCCAGGACAAGGAGTTATGAATATGCAGAGGCATTTGTAAAAGGTGAACGAAGTGTCATCCTGAGCCCGTCGAAGGACGACACGTCTTCTAAACCAGATAACACTAAATCGCAACGTCTCCTTCGACAAGCTCAGGATGACGAGACAGTTGGAACTCAGGGAGGATACAGCATTCTCACAGAAACCAATGATTGGTTCCAGCCCTATATCGTTGGCGATACTGTCCAACTTGACCCAAGTTCATATAGCGGGACCCTGTACTGGTACTCCCATTACAATCTTCCTGAAACAGATATCGATTCTGTCTATCTATCAATTGTTCCTTCTGATGGATGGGCGACTGGTGGTGGAGATACGCTGGTACTGGTTGTGGACAACAATCGCAGTCCGGTTGTTGCAATTTCAGACATTGTTGGCGAGCAACGTAATGATATTACCATTCCAATTACCCTCAGCGATACTGAAAATGATCTCATTGACCTGAGTGTGTCCTATAAGCGTGAATTTGAACCGATCTGGCATACGGATCCCACACTCAGTGGATCTCTGCTGGGACTCTCTTCAGGAGATCACCAATTGATCTGGCAATCCAGTCTTGATCTGGCCAATTATGTGGGGAATGCATATTTCAGGATCACTCCTTCAGATAATGATCCCGGCACAGCGGTAAGCATCCTGCTGAATATTGATCAAATTGATGCTCCCGCCATTTCACTTGACCTGGAAGCTCAGGAAGAATACAGCGGTGATATCCCCATCAGCTATCTCCTGGAAGATGGTGGTGCCGATACAGTGGCTTTGAGCATTGAATATCAGACCAGCACCACAGCCTGGCAATCCGCCAGTATTCTGGAGGATGTCTCTGCTCTGGATAGCTCCCTGTATAGTGGATCATTCACCTGGCAATCCTCAGTGGACTTGGATGGTATGGATGATGAAAATGTGCAGCTGCGAACAACACCTGCAGATGATAATGCCGGTCCAACTTATGAGTTGCCAGCTTTTCATCTAGATAATAATGACATACCAGGCGTTGATGTACTTGACCTTGTGGGTGTCCAATCAGATAGCATTAACATCGATCTGGTCCTGGATGATACCGAAGGGGATAGTCTCTCAATCCTGGTTGAATACATGGTTGAAACGGCTGATCTGGCTGCCAGCCTGACCCGAATCAGCAATCTCCGTTCCCTGGTAGAAACGACTCCTGCAATCTCCGAGCTGCGTAAAGAAACCACTGGCTCTAGGAATCCTGGTAGCAAGCGAACCACCAAAACCCTGGCCACGGCCTGGTCCAGTGGGCAGGATAATATTCTACTGACTGAAAATTCCGCCTTGCGTGAATGGGGTGATGCCACGGTCCTTGGGACGCTTACTGGTATACCAGCTGAGGACTATTCAACCGAACTGACCTGGTTATCCAGTACTGATTTACCCATGTTTTATGGGGATGTGAAAATCAGGATCTCGCCCTCGGATCTGGATCTTGGGAATGTTGATTCAACAGTGATTCTGGTAGATAATATTGTGGCAGCAGTCACCCTGGGTGAGATAACCACTGAGGTTTCTGACCTGGTCACATTTGACTATAACATTATCAATTCAGGTGAAAATCCTGTCAGCCTGCTTATCCAATACTCAACCGATGCTGGTGCGAACTGGAATTCAGCCAGTATTACAGAAAATACGATTGATCTGACTGTTGATGCCTACTCAGGTTCATTAACCTGGAATTCAACCGATGACCTGGATCACTGGGATGGCATGGTTAGACTACGTGCCACACCCATTGAAAATCAGACCGGTATGTCTGATGAGATAGCGGATTTCAATCTGGATAACAATCGCGTTCCAGGAGTTGAAATAAGTGATCTGGTCGGTGTCCAACTGGAAGATATTGATATCGAATATACCCTTTCAGATGCTGAAACTGATTCGCTGGCATTTCTGGTAGAATATCACATGGATGAGTCATGGCTTCCTGCCACAATTCTCGGTGATAGTTCCCGGCTTCATAGTGAGGATTATGCTGGATCATTCAGTTGGATCTCTCAGACTGATTTACCTGATCAATATGGTGAGGTATTATTACGCCTGACTCCCTATGATCTTGATTACGGTAATTCAGATACGATCACAGTATTTGTAGATAATGTTGTGAGTACGGTGCAGTTGGTCGATCCTGTGGGTGAAAACACACATGATGTCCTGGTTGGATTCACTGTTGAGAATGATGGCTTTAATCCCGTTGGTCTGGATGTTGAGTATTCCAGTGATGGAACGGAATGGTTTTCCGCACAGGTGCAAGAGAATCTTAGCTCCGTTGACTCTGCCAACTATGCAGGCAGTTTCACCTGGCAGAGCTGGGACAATCTGGCGCATTGGCAGGGAGCGGTAGAGCTGCGGGTTACTCCAAATGAAAATCAGGTCGGGCAGACCTCAACAACGGCCGCTTTCCAACTGGACAATAACCTGCCACCAACCATTCAATTGACTCCAGTTGTTGGCATCCTTACTCAGGATATTGCCCTCGATTACACCCTGGGTGATTCAGAAAATGACTCCCTGGGATTTATGGCCAGCTATCGTCCGGCTGACAGCACTGAATGGAGGGCCGCCACAGTGAGTGGGGACACTTCATCCATCCTGGCGGAACAATATCAGGGCATATTGAACTGGTCATCCTATAACGATGTACCTGATCTACAAGGAACGGTCGAATTTCGACTGCTGCCCTATGATCTGGATCTGGGACAGGGTGATACCATCCAACTGGATCTGGACAATGTGTTGCCAGTTGCATCCTTAACGGATTTAGATAGTGAGGTGAGCCAGCAGGTAAGCTTTGACTATGAGATCACCAACATACCTGGCAATGCTCTGGGGTTATTGGTTGAGTACAGTCTAGATGGCAATACCTGGTTGAACGCCAGTATTACAGGTGATACCAGTGGCATTGGTACTGATAATTATGTCGGGACCTTGATCTGGGACTCCTGGACAGATGTCCCCAATTATGAAACCACAAGTGCTCAACTGCGACTCACCCCTTACGACACCTATCTTGGTATCGCAGATATGACGACCAGTTTTCATCTTGACAATAATCTGCTACCCTCAATCATCTTCGGAGAGATCCAGGGTGAAATGAGTGATGTAGTGGCTTTACCACTGAGTTTTGCTGATGCAGAGGATGATACACTCTTCCTCACAGCAGAATACTCACTGGATTTGACTGAATGGACCAGTACATCGGTTGGAATCTCTACCCTAAATCCAGGTACCTATCCGGATACACTGCTCTGGACCTCAACACCTGCTCTGGAAGGCGTGGATCAGGATGAAGTCTACCTGAGAATTCAGGTTGCAGACCTTGACCCGGGTGTCACCGATACCATCAGTTTCCATCTTGACAACAATCGGCCACCCACGGCTGAATTGCAGCTTGATGCAGGCGAGTATTCGGGAGATATATCCAGTTCCTATACCATCAGTGATAATGAATCCGACAATCTTAGCTATGCCTTATTGTATTCGCTGGATTCCGTGGAGTGGCTCAGCCCCAATCTGGAATCCACTGAACTGAATGAGGGCACTGTTGAGTTTACCTGGCTATCAGATCAAGATATTGACAGACAGGATATTCAAACCGTCCATATCAGGGTTGATGTTGCTGATGCAGATCCTGGATTATCCGTATTTCAGACCATTCATATTGATAATCATCATGGTGAGATTGCCCTGACCGTACCTGAGGGTGAACAATCCGGACTGATTGACATTGAACTTGATCTCAATGATCCTGCACTGGATGAATTACGGGTGAAGTGGGAGTATTTGCTACCTGGTGAATCGACCTGGATACCTGTAACGGGAATCACGGACAGCATATTCAGCTCTGAAAATTATTCCGACACGGTTGGGTTTGTTTCAGAAGCAGATCTGGCAGGTATTGATCTGCCAGAAATCAGTCTGCGAGCCAGCGTGCGGGATGAATGGGGGAGTGGTGATACAGCAATCGTACTCCTGGATATAGATAATCAGATCGCCCCTCAGGTCTTGAGCCATTTTCCTGAAGCAGGGAGTCTGGTGAGTTGGAGCGACCCGATCTGGGTTGATTTCACGCAATTCATGGATCTTGATATCAGTGCGGATCAAATCAGTCTGCACAGTCAGGATGGGAGCGTAATTGCGGCTGATGTGGTCGTAGACAGCTCTAACCTGTTTATCCAGCCCAGTGCATCACTTCCATCCTACGATTCCATTACGGTGGTGCTGGAGGGCTCCCTGAGCAATTCCCAGGGCGTTGGTCTTGATGGTAGTCTCAATGGTGACCCAGATGGAGCTCCTGTGGATGATTACAGCTGGTCCTATCTGACAGGTCTGGCTGGTGATTTTGACCTGAGTGGATCAATAGACATTCTGGATGCAGGTGATTTTACAGCGGCCTGGATGGCACAATCATCGGAGAATTCTGATGTATATGAATTGTCACCATCCACTGGAACAAACCCAGCGCTAACCATTCAACCAGATGGCGTTTTGGATGTTTCTGATCTGGCCCGGTTCGTCTACATGTGGAATTGGTCCTTCGATAATGGCCTGAACTCCACACTGCTGGCCAAAAAGCAATGGAACGACAGTGAATCTTCATTCATTGATATTACATCTAATTATGAGGGCCAGGCCCAATGGAATGTTGATTATGGTGAACATTTAACACTTGATCTGGCCTTAAATGATGCGCTTGATCCTCGTGTATTGGAAGTGGTTCTCCAGTATGATCCAGCACTTCTTGTCTTTGAAAGAACCAACTACTTGTCGGATGGAAATCGTGGAAGTGAGACAATCGAGCTGACTTTGCATGATAGTACCAGAGGTCTCATTGTACTCAACATGATTAACATGTCTCAGAAAGCTGTGGCTGATGTGGAGTCAGCCTTTGCACAAGTCTGTTTCACACCGTTGGGGGATGAGACGACAACGATTCAAGTGCAAAGCCGAAGTATAGCTGTGGGTGCTGATCGAGACCAGGTGCTTACCCGTGGAGGTGCATTTGAATTCGCAACGCAGCCTGTATTGCCAGAGGCATATGTATTACATAACAATTTTCCCAATCCATTTAATGCAGGGACAACCCTGCGTTATGAACTTCCAGAAAGTGCTGATGTGAGGATGTCGATTTTTGATATCCGGGGCAGGGAAGTGATATCTCTGGTGGATGAAACCCAGGAGGCTGGTTATAAGTCTCTGGAGTGGCGCGGACTGAATCAGACAGGCGAGCCGGTGAGCTCAGGTGTTTATTTTTGTGTACTTCAGGCTAATTCATTCAGGCGGGTTGAGAAGATGGTGCTACTAAAGTAAGTTAGGAGTTAGGAGTTAGGAGTGGGGGGGATTGTGATATGAAATACATTATTGCTTCAGGAACTCAATTATTCCTTGAGCAAAGTAAAATTTTTACCAAATTGTATGACAAATAATTTCATATCCCAGGGGGGATACTTTGATACTTACTGAGCGCAAGCTACGGTTAACATATCTGACACAAAAGCGACAGCTTAAGATAGCCCTGTCTATTGAATCAATAGGGGGCGATCGCCATCCATGATCGAAAAAATATCTATCAGGATTTTGAAGATTGAGGGGATGTACCTATAGCATAGGATGTACGCATACGTGTGGTATTGCTCGTTGTTAATGACACCCGAGCCTGAGTTGCCCAGCTGAAACTGTATAGAGTAGTGGAGAAATGAAGCTGTTTTCAGGATTCAAAGTACAATTCTTAAAAGCATGTCTTATGATGATGGCTACCATGGCCCTGGCATTGAATGCCCAGGAAAGCACCAAAGACGCCATTGCTGTGTTAAATCTTGAAGGTCAGGGGATAAGCAATCTTGAAGCCCAAACCCTGACTGGCAGATTTGCTTCAACTCTCTCCCAAATTGGTAAGATGACCCTGGTTGAGCGCAGTAAAATGGAATCTATCCTCAAAGAACAAGAATTCCAGCAAAGCGGCTGTACTGACTCAGATTGTGCAGTAGAAATTGGAGAATTGCTGAATGTTCAGTTCCTGGTTAGTGGTGGAATCGGAAAACTGGGGGATACCTATACCGTCGATGTGAAAATGTTCAGCGTTGAAACGGGAGCAGTTGCCAAAACTGTAACGAGTCAATACCAGGGTAGCATCGAAGGGCTAATTGTAGAGGTGGAAATTCTGGCCTGGGAGATGATGGAGGAATCTGTACCACAGGACTTACTGAATAGACGTGGGTCAGATGATACTGAAGCCCAATTGGAAAACGTGGCCATCCTTAGCTTTGTGGGTAGAGGTATCAGCAATATGGAAGCTGAAACGCTTACAGACAGATTCTCCTCCAGTATAACTCAACTTGAAATGATGCAATTAGTCCAAACTCAGGAAATGGATGAAATCCTTTCTGAGCAGGGCTTTGGAGGCGATGCATGCTCCGATGCTGCCTGTGCAGTGGAAATTGGAAAGCTGCTCAATGTTGAGTATATGATTAGTGGATCCATCGGTACCATTGGAAAAACCTATACAGTAGATATTAAGATGTATGAAGTGGGCAGCGGTGAAATGGCCAAGGCCTACAAAGTGAACACCAGTAGTCTCGAGGGCCTTTTGCTGGAAGTTGAAATTGGTGCCCAAGCCCTCATGGGGCTGCCTCCCAATAGGGATCAACTGGCCCAGCGACGAATCATTAGAAAAGGTGGCACAACCGGTAGCTCTGAGAAGACCATGGGAAAAGCCATGGTTCGAGCAGTTGTTCCAGGTTGGGGTCATCTATATCTGGGAGAAAAAAAAGTCTGGGGTTGGGGTTTTCTGGCTGGTGAGACAGCTGCCCTCGCAATGCTTTTTTTGGCTGACCAAGGCTACAACGACGCCATTGCTGAACAGGATAGCTACCAGCAATTATATCTTAACACATCAGTTCAGTCTGAAATGGATCATTACAAAGCATTAAGAGATGATGCATTTGATCTGGCTACCCAAAAGAATGATCAGCGAACTATCTTCGCAGCTGTGTCTGGCGGACTATTTATTGCAAATTTTATCCACCTTTTCGTTAGGCATAAGGATTCAGAGGCATTAACAGATGCTACAGGTGCTCATCCATTAGATAATCCTGGAAAACTTTCCTTTTACACCACTTCAAATGAGATAGGGATGCAATTTGCGCTACCTGCTTATTAGTCTAATGATCGTGATGGCGATGCTGCTCACTTTTTGTGAGGAACCAGCACCCCCTCTCAATGAGAACAGAGGGGATACAAGCTATGTTCCTCCACCTGATGAACCGGACCCACCGGACTATCCCTGGTTAATGATTTTTGCTGATAAGCGAGACATCTTGATTTCAGAAGAAGTGAAGGTTGGGGTTCAGCTCATCGGAGCATATGAAGTGTCTGGTTTTGAAATTGTAATGAAATATGATCAGAATCGATTACGCCTGCTCCACATGAGCCGTGGGGAGATTTTGGGAGATATTAGCGATGGATGGCTTTTTACCGACGTTGATGATGTTGGTGGGGTGATAACGCTCAGGAGTTCCTTTCTGGAGGCAACTGGAAGCACTTTGGATTTCGAAGGATCAGAGCGGGTTTTCGAGCTGCAGTTTGAAGGTACCAACGCCGGCTCTGCAAATCTCGAACTCAGAATTGATGATTGCCATATTTTAGATGCTAATGGGGAAGTGATTGTGATCAAGGATTACATAGGGGATTTGATTAATGTCAGGTAAGCTGTATAGATTAGTCATACTACTCAGTATACCTTTCATCCTCTTTGCAACACAAGAACCAGTCGCCTTTTATTCATTTTCAGGAGGCTCATGGGTCGACTCAAGTGGTCAGGGTAATCACGCCACTGCCTTTGGGGGGGTTAGCACAGGCGTTGATCGTTTTGGGAATATAGATGCCGCAGCCAGTTTTGATGGTGTTGATGACTATTTTACTGTAACCCATTCAGCCTCATTACCCCAGACAGCCATCACCATGTCCTATTGGATCAAGCTGGAAACAGCCCCTGCAAATCACCACAACTACTTATCCAAGAATGAATCCTTTCAAAGCTACTTGCTACAAGTGGGGACACGTTTTGCGAGTGGCTTTTACACTGGAATCGGTGGCACCTGGTCACAGTATGAATCGGATACCGATCTGGATAATGTTGTGGGGAATTGGGCGCATTATTCGCTGACATTTGATAATGCCACCATGGATGCCAAATGCTATATCAATGGTGTGCTGATCGATTCTACACATGAATCCAATAGCGCATATTATCTACGAACATCATCAACTGATTTGTATATAGGCCGGAATAGTTCAGCCAGTGCTTACTATGTAAAAGGCTTGTTGGATGATATCCGAATTTATGATCGCGCACTTTCTACCCACGAAGTAGACTCTCTCTACCACCTGGAGGGGTGGCCGGACTATCAACCCGTAGCCCGCTATCTGTTCTCTGGAAATACACTCGATTCATCGGGTCATGAGTATGATGGGACTGGAAGCAACTTAGCGAGTATACCTGATCGCTTTGGCAATGAAAACTCAGCTTACTATTTCAATGGTGTCGATGCCTCTATTGATCTGGGAAATGAAGTTGGAAACGGGATTCGCACTATATCTCTCTGGTTTAACCCATCAAATGATATAGACTCAACATTACAGAGTCGGCAGTTCTTGATTGGACGCGACAGCCAGGTTCAAAATGGAGAATTTGGAATTTCCTTTTTTGGGGCCAGTACCTATTACGATGAGTTGGGTAAGCTGTCCTTCAATCGGTGGATAGAGTCAACACCTCATACCGTATACTCTGATTCTAGCTACTGGAATGCTGGCCACTGGTACCATGTGGTTGGAACCATTCATCCAGAAGATGGGATGTCCTGGTATGTAGATGGTCAGGTTCAGGCAGGTTCCAGCACCAGCACCTATGTTACCGAATCAAGATCTGATGGAACCGCCATCGGTCGCTTTGGTGATTTAGATACCAGATATTTTCATGGTGATATAGATGATGTTCACCTGTGGTCGCGAGCACTTTCAGCTCATGAAGTAGATTCCTTATACACAATCAATGGTTGGCCTGTACCGGCAGTACCACAAAATCTAAGGGCTGTAGCTGGAAACAACAGGATTACGCTTAGCTGGAATCCTGTTGAAGATGCGGACCTGGCCAAGTATCGTGTTTATCGGGGAACCAGCTCGCCAGCTATAACTTTGATTGACAGTAATTTGGTCAACTCAGGTGTGGATACTCTTTTTGTGGATAGTGGGCTTATCAATGGATTGACTTATTATTACAGGCTTGTTGCAGTTGATTCTTCGGGATTGGCCAGCGATTTTTCATCTGAGGTAAATGAAACTCCTAAAGCATTTGTAGCCTTATATCCTCTTAATGGACACGCGGAAGATCAGAGCGGAAATAATCTGGATGGTACTCTTGTTGGAGGAACTGCCGCAGCGAATCGTTTCGGGAGTGATGGGCAGGCATTGTACTTTGATGGAACCGATGACTTCATCCGTTTACCTCAAAGCACCGATTTTGATATCAACTCGACGGATCAAAAAACATTTTCTCTCTGGCTTAAGATTGACTCCACAGCAAATTCCTATTCAATCATCTCTCGCTTTTACAATACCATGTATTGGGATCCACGTTGGCTGCTTACCTATTCGCCATCGTTGAAGCGTTTTCATGTTCAGGTCAGTGATGGTACCATGGATGATGTGAACATGCTACCGGATGAGAATACATCAGGGTTTGAACAGTGGCATCATGTAGTGCTTACCATTGACCGCGTCCAGAACATGATGAAACTGTATCAGGACAACATTTTATTAGCCAGCCAGAGTATCAACAAGACCGGGAATTTCGCCAACACCATGTACCCTGCCATTGGTGCGTATGACCAAACCCAAAATGGGGGAGATGTCAGCGCATTTTACAAGGGTCTGATGGATGATGTCAGAATATATGCCAGTATTCTAGATGTAAATAGTATCGACTCACTCTATCATGCAAATGGCTGGCCTGCCCCCGCGTCACCTCAGGCTTTTACCGCAGAAGCCGGGAGTGAGCAAGTGATACTAACCTGGGATCCGGTTGCGGATTCTGACCTTGCTAAATACCGCATTTATCGCGGCCAATCCCTAAATTCTATTTCAATTTATGATAGTATCACTATGGGTAGTCCTCTTGATACCTCATTCACAGATAGTGGCCTGGAAAACTATAACAGGTACTATTACTTCATCACAGCTGTTGATGATTCTGACCTTGAAAGTGCCTCATCTGATACCATCCAAGCTCGTCCCAATGAAATTGTTACCGATGCAGATGGCAATCAGTATAACACGGTTAAGATTGGTGATCAGATCTGGATGTCCGAGAATCTGATGGTTTCCCAATACAGAAATGGGACATCCATTACCCATATCACAGATGCTGCGACCTGGGGAGCCCTGACTTCCGAAGCCTACTGTCTATACAACAATAATGCTTCCGACGAGAGCGATACCTATGGTGCTCTATATAACTGGTATGCGGTGAATGATCGTCGCAATCTTGCTCCTGTTGGTTGGCATGTGCCTTCCGATGAAGAGTGGAAAACTCTTGAAATTCAAGTGGGTATGAATGCGCTAGATGCTGAGGGAAGCGATTGGCGTGGCAGTAACGAAGGTAGCAAACTAGCAGGGAATGCTAACTTATGGGATGACAGTAATTTAGAAGGTGACCCTGAATTCGGATTAACTGACTTTCAGGCTCTACCTGGAGGGTTCCGGGGCGGTAGCAATGGTATCTTTTATGCCCAGGGAAGCTTCGCATATTTTTATACAGGTACTGAGGATAATAGCACCTCTGCGTGGTATCGAAATCTCTATAATGTAAATACTACGATCGGCCGGGATACTAGTCCACTGGGAAATGGCTTTTCCATTCGTTGCATCAAGAACGATGAGAATTATGTTGAAACTCCACGTGGTTTCGAGGCCACTGCCGGTGATGGAGAAATCCTTTTAAGCTGGGATCCTACTGGCGAAGCTGATCTGGCCAAATACCGCATTTATCGGGGGACGGCTTCACCAGTCACAACCTTAATCGATAGTGTCTTAATCTCAGCAAGTCCCGATACTGCTTTTGTTGATCAGTCAGCTCAGAATGCAACGACCTATTACTACCGAGTTACTGCGGTGGACAGTGCAGGAAATTCAAGTGATTATTCTGATGAGGTAAGTGCAGTGCCTACCGGTTTGGTCGCTCATTACCCCTTAACCGGAAATGCAGTTGATTCGACTGGAAACGGGTACGCCATCACCAATAATGGGGCAGTACTTACTACCGATCGATTTGGAAATACAAACTCCGCCTACTATCTGAATGGGACTGAATATCTAGCCAGTAGTTTGACAACGGAACTGGGGACCACCCTGACCTATATGGGCTGGGGGAGATCACTTAGTTCAACTCATGATCAATTTATTTGTCGAGACTCGTATATCGATGGTCCCAACCGGATGAATTTGACCCGCTTCACTGAGACTGATTTTGTGTATGCAATGGTGGATTCGGACGACAGCTGGCCCTCTGGTGGGGTAGTGGGCTCGTACTATAGACCTGCTGACAACAACTGGCATCATATTGCTGTCAGTATCAATGACGCGACCAAGGAGATGATCGGCTATTTCGATGGCGTCCCGGTTGATACAGCAATTTTCACCGCATCACAGGTAAATACACCAGGACGAGCCTGGAAAATCGGAAAACGGGATGATTACGCGCAGTATTTCAAAGGTGATGTAGACGAAATTCGATTTTACAATCGTGTGGTCACTGCAACTGAAATTGATTCACTTTTTCATTTAAATAGTTGGGATGAGGCGCCAAGGATTACTGGTGTTGAGCCTCGCGCAGCAATTCCTGGTAGCTCCGTATACCTTTATGGCGTTAACCTGGGCACTGAATCTGCAAATATGCCGGTCTATTTTAACAATAATGCAGCAAGCATAACTGCCATTCAAGACAATCGTATCACCTGTACTGTCCCAGCAAATGCAGTCGGCTTTATAGACATTTCTGTATCCTCATATGGTAGACATGACACGCTGTATAACGCATTTACGGCCCTGTCAACCAGCACCGCTTCTGGTGAATTTGGGAGTGAAAATGTAGTGAGCACAGCTGCCGATGGTGCCCGCTCGGTCTATGCCGCAGATATTGATGATGATGGTGATCTTGACCTATTCGTAGCTTCTGTGATAGATAATACGGTAGCCTGGTTTGAGAACACCGACGGCCTGGGTACCTTTTCTTCTGAAAAGACTATTACAAATCAGGGGGGCTATCCTTACTCGGTATTTACCTCTGACATCGATGGGGATGGTGACCTGGATTTGTTGTACGCATCAGATTCAGGAAATAAAGTAGCCTGGTTTGAGAATACGAATGGGCTGGGGACCTTTGGTGCAGAGCAGGTCATTTCCAACACCTTGAATCGCTGTTTCACCGTGATGGCTTCCGATATTGATGGAGATGGAGATGCTGATGTGGTGTCAGCATCCTTTGACAGTGATAAGATTGTATGGTTCGAGAATGAAGATGGCCAGGGAAGTTTTGGGGGAGAGCAAGTCATCAGCACTGTAGTTGATGGACCGCGGGCAATCTATATTGCTGATCTGGATTCTGACGGGGATTTTGACCTACTATCAGCTTCTGCCTACGATGATAAGGTTGCCTGGTACCAAAATACTGATGGAATGGGGACGTTTGGATCTCAACAGGTATTAAGTGATGGTTGCGATTACGCCATTACTGTTTCAGCCGCAGATATTGATGGCGATGGTGATTTAGACGTGATCTCTGGTTCTCACAACGATGATGTCATCTCTCTATTTAAGAATACAGATGGATCAGGTAGCTTTGGTCCCCGTACCCTTGTTTCCAACCTCACCATCCAACCGCGCTCGGTGTTTGCCGGTGATATGGATGCAGATGGGGACCTGGATCTCGTCAGTGCATCTGATGCCGATGACAAAATTGCCTGGTATGAGAACACTGATGGATCGGGCACATTTGGACCTCAAATTGTTATTTCACTCACATCCGATGCACCAGAAAATATCAGCCTGGCTGATCTGGATGGGGATGGGGATCTGGATATTGCTGCGGCCTCTTCAGCAGATGATAAAGTTGCCTGGTATGAGAATGGTGATTTTACTGCACCTGCCACCCCTCAAAACCTGACCGTTGAGACCGGAAACAAGGAGATCACATTAATCTGGGATCCGGTTGCAGATTCTGATCTGGCTAAGTACCAGATATATCGAGGGCAATCCAGTAATTCCATGTCATTATACTCGAGCATTACCTCAGGCAGTCCCCTTGACACCTCTTTCACTGATGGTGGATTGGAAAACTATACCGGTTACTATTACTATGTAACCGCTGTTGATGATTCAGATCTGGAAAGTGCCGCATCTGATACCATCCGAGCTATGCCCAATGAGATTGTGACCGACGTGGATGGCAATCAGTATCACACAGTGAAGATTGGTGATCAGATCTGGCTCACAGAGAACCTTTCCGTATCCAGGTATCGCAATGGAGATGCAATCCCCAAAGTTCCTTCAGCATGGTCAGGATTGACCACGGGTGCATACTGTTTGTTCAACAATGATGACAATAATCAGGATCCCTACGGATTCCTTTACAATTTTTACGCAGTTGATGACTCGCGGGGATTAGCACCTTCTGGCTACCGTGTGGCAACAGATGATGACTGGAAACAGTTGGAGATGTTTCTGGGCATGAGTGAAGCCGATGCAAACACGACAGGTCTAAGGGGGACAACTGAGGGTGGCAGGCTCAAGGAAACTGGCACCGCGCATTGGACCAGCCCCAATACAGGTGCAACCAATGAGACCGGACTAACAATTGTTCCCGGAAGTAATCGCAATCCCAATGGGAATTTTGATCATAGCGGCCAGACTGGCTTGGGTACAAGCATTTGGACTGCTACTGAATCGAGTGCCACTACAGCTATTTGGCGAACACTCTATTACCATTACGCACAGATTGAACGAACAACCAGCTACACAAACGTTAAAGCTGGTGGAATGTCGGTCAGGTGCCTCAAAGGTGAAAATCCAGATTTATTAGCGTACTACTCATTCAGCGGTGATGCGGCTGATTCTAGCGGGAACGGAAGAGACGGCTCAATTCATGGTGCTGCTCTGGTAGAGGATCGATTTGGGAATTCAGCTAGCGCATTGCAGTTTGATGGTTCAGATGATTATGTGAACACTGCTCTGGGTGTTGCAGGAGAGATCAATTTTCAGGATCCATACACCATCTCATATTGGATAAAAGACGATATTACAGGTGACGGTAGCTCCGATCATAGTTTCCAATATGCAATATATGGAGAAAACGTAGATGGTTATCGTACGATCCACTCAGAGAAGACTCAAAATGGATATTGGAATCTGGCCCACATAAAAACTGCCAATGGGCACAGCAACGCTGCATATATCACTGATGCCAATTATGACTCCTGGTTGGAAGATGGACTGTGGCACCATGTCGTGACCTCATCTACGGGAGGGGACGCACCAGAGTTTAGCCTATTTGTTGACAATGTTGATCGATCTACATCGCTTCAATGGGATAGAAAAGACGATATTATCCAGGATCAAATAACCAACGATTCCTTATGCATTGGCGCACAGAATAACCACGGATCAGTGGATTATTATTTTACGGGTTATCTCGATGATTTTCACTGGTACAGGAAAATACTGTCCAGCCAGGAAATAGACTCACTCTATACAGTAAATGGATGGAATTTACCTCCTGCTACTCCCCAAAACCTGGCTGCCGAGGCCGAGGATGCTCAGGTCACCCTGACCTGGAAACCTGTAGAGGTCACGGATCTAGAAAAGTACCGTATTTATCGAGGGTTATCTGAGAATAGTCTATCCTTGTATGACAGTGTTACCAGCGGTTCACCAATTGACACATTTTTTACGAACACAGGGCTCACCAATTATACCCGCTACTATTATGCCGTCTCTGCTGTTGATGATGATAATCTAGAAAGCATCACCAGTGACACAGTGATGGGTTATCCAAATGAACCCGTGGAA
Organism: Fidelibacterota bacterium; assembly: GCA_016844945.1. GTDB lineage: Bacteria > Fidelibacterota > UBA8477 > UBA8477 > JABMPR01 > JABMPR01. Next base: position 16,476 of record JAERTJ010000141.1, read on the forward strand.
GACGTTGATGGAAATATTTACTCTACAGTGAAGATCGGTAACCAGATCTGGATGGCCGAGAACCTGAAGGTGGCCAAGTACCGGAACGGGGTTGATATACCAAATGTGACGGATGCCGGTAGCTGGCCTGGTCTCAGCAGTGGTGCACGTTGTATCTATGATAATAACGCGGGCAATCTGGACGTTTATGGGTCTCTCTACAACTGGTTTGCAGTGGAAGACTCAAGGAATATTGCCCCTGACGGGTGGCGGGTACCATCGGATGAAGACTGGAAAATTCTGGAGATGACCCTGGGGATGTCCCAGGCACAGGCAGATGACGTTACCTACAGGGGATCGGATGAGGGCAGTAAGGTTGCATACGGTGCGGAGCTCTGGTTGGATGGCAACCTAGAAACGAACTCGTCATTCGGCACGACCAATTTTGCCGCGGTGCCGGGTGGACATCGTGATTTTGCCGGCGGCAGCTATGACAGCAAGAGCGGCTATGCTTATTTCTGGTCTTCAACGGAGAGCGGCAGTGGAACTGCCTGGAGCAGGTATCTCAGTTACAATAACTCTGGGATCGGTCGGGGCGATCCCGATGGGTATAACGGATTCTCCATCCGTTGTCTGAAAGGTGAGGAAAGCGATCTCGTGGCTTACTATCCCTTCACTGGCAACACGGTTGATTCAAGTGGGAATGGATATAATGGAACCGCTAATGGAGCGAGTCTTACTTTTGATAGATTTGGGAATACGGATGCTGCCTACAGCTTTGATGGAACCGATGACTACATCAACTTATCGTCCCATCTTTCCTCCCTTGCACTTAACTCAGGATCCCTTGTCTATTGGTTCAAGACTGAAGCAGAGGGACCCATTCTGGGCACAGGAGACTTGAATGGTAGCGCAGAGAACACAGCCTATGCCTGGGTGGGGAATAATAGTGGTTCGTATACTGATGAAAGTAGCAGCTTTCTTCATGGAACTGATCTTGCCATGTATATCAGAAAGGGAGAAGACTACTACACCGACAATAGATGGCATCAGGTTGTTGTCGTTTCAGATGGAATAGCAAATACAACCTATATGGATGGTGTTGAGGCGAGTCTAACCTACAGGAGTGGAAGCAATACCACCACAAATGCCTTCCTTGCTGTTCCAGTACAAAATGCGTTGTTTCTGGGGAGAACTTCACACTCTTACGAGTATTATTTCACTGGGTCTCTGGATGAAATTCGTATGTATAGCAAATCGCTTACCCCATCTGAAGTTGATTCTCTATACCACCTCAACGGCTGGCAAACTGTCACTGACATTGATGGGAATACATACCCAACAGTTACTATTGGCAATCAGACCTGGATGGCTGAGAACTTAAAAGTCACAAAGTATCGCAATGGTGATGCGGTTGCTAAGGTCACAGACAATACTGACTGGAGTAACCTTACCACAGGTGCCTATTCCAATTACAATAATGTTGATTCCAATGCTGGTACGTACGGAAGTCTGTACAACTGGTATGCGCTTGATGACTCCAGGAATCTCGCACCTGAAGGGTGGCATATTCCAAGTGATGATGAGTGGAAGGAATTGGAAGTTTACATCGGACTGAGCCAATCTGACGCGGATGGAAGTGGGTGGCGTGGATCAACTGAGGGTGGAGCACTCAAAGAGGCTGGAACAGGTCACTGGACCAGTCCCAATAGTGGTGCTACAAATAGCAGCAGATTTACGGCATTACCCGCAGGACATCGCAGTATCGCTGGTGTGTATTCAACCCTGGGAGATTTGAGCTATTTCTGGACCGGTTCAGAAGCCAATAGTAATTATGCATGGATGCATGCGCTGGAGTATAGTCATTCACAAATTGGTCGGGATAGCAACAATTTAAAAACCACAGGGTTTTCAATCCGCTGTGTGAAAAACGCTCCAAGTTATGTGGAAATACCACGCAACCTTGACGGGACAGAGGGTAATGGCCAGGTTACTCTGGACTGGGATGACACCGGTGAATCTGATTTATCCAAATATCGAATTTATCGCGGTACCAGTTCTGGTTCATACACCCTGATTGATAGTGTTACAAATGGTAGCCCCATAACATCTGCCTATACCGATAATGGTGCTACGAATGGCACGACCTATTATTACACAGTAAAAGCTATAGATGCAGACGGAAATGCCAGTGCATATTCCAATGAAGTTTCAGCGATGCCCTTTGATATGGTAGCACACTATCCTTTTAATGGCGATGCGTCTGATGAGAGCGGACATGGGAATGATGGATTGGTAGTGGGACATGAACCCTCGTCAATCACTGACAGATTCGAAGCTGCAAATTCTGCCTATGAGACCAATGGAACAGATCAGTGGGTGGAAATTCCCGATGACGATGCCATAGATATTAATCAAGGTAGTATTTCAATTTGGGTTAATACAACGCTTGATTACTCAAGCGCGCTACAAAGCAATGACTATTTTCTATTAAAACAGGTGCCCAGTGGAACCTCAACGCTTGCACTACTATTTCCTGGATCTGCCAATCAAGTTGGGTCTTTTGGCAATGTCCAGTTCTGGATTCGAAATGCTGATGGATCAACGAGTGTCCAATTAAACTCAACTTCAGCCCTGAATGACGGGATCTGGCATCATGTTGTCATAGCATGGGGGACAGCAGGTGGGATGTCCTTATATGTAGACGGGCAATTAGAGAATTCCGATGTTTACACTGGATGGTGGGATGGAAACGATAGTCCGCTTTGGATTGGAAGTTCAAACAACAATACAGGATCTTATGCAGGAAAATTAGATGACGTTCGAGTGTATAGTCGATACCTCAGCACATCTGAAGTCGATTCACTCTACCACTTGAATGGCTGGCCAGCACCCACGGTGCCCCAAAACCTGGCTGCCGAGGCGGGAAATGGCCAGGTCACTTTGACCTGGGATGTCGTATCAGATTCAGATCTGGCAAAATACCGTATTTATCGGGGGCTGACAGAAAACAACCTGAGTCTCTATGACAGCATCACCACTGGATCGCCCATTGACACTTCCTTCACAGACAGTGGATTGGACAATTATACCCGCTATTACTACAGCCTTCGAGCTGTGGATGATGTGGGTCTTACTAGCGCTTTCAGTGATACGATCATGGCCTACCCCAATGCGCCCGTTGTGGATATTGATGGCAACTCCTACCCAACAGTGAAGATCGGTGAGCAGATCTGGATGGCCGAGAACCTGAAGGTGACAAAATACAGGAACGGGGATGACATCCCTGATATTTCAGACGACTCAGCCTGGTCTGGACTGTCAAACGGAGCACTGTGTGCCTACGATAACAGTGCTCTCAATGCCCAAACTTCTGGTCTCCTTTACAATTGGTATTCAGTCAGTGATTCTCGGGACATTGCACCTGCGGGCTGGAGAATTCCGTCTGATGAGGACTGGAAGGCACTTGAGGTAGAGCTCGGCATGAGTGTGGGTACCGCAGATGGTGTTGACTGGAGAGGAACAGACCAGGGACTGCAGCTGAAAGCAGAGACCAGCTGGAATTCCGACGGAAATGGTACAAATAGCAGTGGCTATAGCGGTCTTGCAGCTGGATATCGATTAGGGGCTGATGGTGATTTTAAACTCATGGGGAACAATGCTTCATTCTGGAGCTCATCATCCCAACCCGATAGTGCCTGGGCTCGAAAGCTTAACTATGGAAATGATGCGGTTAGAAGACTTTATAGTTCAAAGGAAGATGGGTTCTCCCTCCGCTGCTTGAAAGGTGAAACCCCTGACCTGGTTGCCTACTATCCCTTTACGGGGAATGCTTCAGACTCAAGTGGGAATGGGATCGATGGAACGAATTATGGTGCCACTCTTGTTGAAGACCGATTTGGGGCCGCGGGTGCTGCCTACAGTTTCGATGGTTCAACTAGTTATATCGCGCTTCCTAATTCAAATGAATTCAAAAATATCAATGATGAAATATCTATAGGTTTATGGATAAAGAAGGGAGAATCTGATCTTGGCAATCAGATTCTACTCGGGAGAAGGACATCAGCAGATTCTGGTCAACATTTCATGGTGCAGACAAAAACGGTTTACGGCCCCGTTTTTAGTTGTTCAGGTGTAGGAGCACCCTCTCCTTTTTACTCCACGATGGTGCCTGTTGAAAATGCTTACAGTCTGATCAACGATGGGGATTGGCATCTTGTGTTTATCACGCACCGCTATGGTACCACTTCCGAATCAAAAATTACTATTGATGGAGTTGAGATTGATCATCAGTGGTTGTTTTTTGAACCTAACTATCCTGCTGTTACAATAGAAGAACCAGTTTCTATTGGTAAGCAATTCCATTTTTCATCCGCTGGTTATAGCAATGCATCTATTGATGACATTCAAATATATAATACAACTCTGCTAGTCTCTGAAATCGACTCGCTTTACCACTTAAATGGCTGGCCAGGAAATAATATTCCCCACGAAGAATTTGCCGATGATTTTGAGGATAACGATATTTCTGACTGGACAACGATTTCAGGTACTTGGGAAACGGTTACGCCTGGATATAATAGTACCTATTGTTTGAAATCCAGCACCCAGTATCCTGAAATTGCTTTGCCTGTCAATGGACAGTATGGTATTACGGAATTGGATATCAAGATTCCCTCCTCCAGTATGGATTTTCTTATAGAGTATCACAAAACTCCACGTCTGGCATCTCGCACTGAAAACTTTCAGTCATATCAGATCAGATTGAATCCTCAAAATGGTGGCAGTCAGGATATTTTTTATCTGATACAAGACGGGGTGTTTACATCTCTCGCAAGTTATGCCTCCACCGCTAGTAGCCGGGTCATCACCGGCGAGTGGAATCATATCAAAATTGAGCGCTATGGAAATGGTGATTTCTACGTTTATGTCAATTCTCAACTGCAGTTTCATATCAATGACACTACTTTGACAGATATTGCAGGTATCACCCTACATGGCTACTACGATCTATATGTCGACAACGTAACTCACACAACTTTGGACGAAAACGATACAAAAACTCAGATTATTGCCTGTTACCCTTTTGACGGGAATGCAGTTGATTCCAGCGGAAATGGGAATGATGGAACCGTTAACGGTGCTATGCTGGCAAGCGATCGATTTGGGAATCTAAATAGTGCCTATGCATTTGATGGTGTGAATGACTGGATTGGTACTGACCTAGTGCAAAACAACCAGACGCTAACACTTTCCCTCTGGGCTAATTCACAGAGCAGTAGCGAAGCTTTGATCGCAGGCTGGTATCAGAATAACAGTATTACCGATGATCCCCTCTACTTGAGAGTTATTAACGATACATATGTTTTGTATATCTTCACTGATGATGATCAACTTCACGCACTATCTACATCGGCAGTGCATGATACTTGGAACCACCTCGTCGCAGTTTTTGATGGAAATTCTGCCATGCTTTACCAAAATGGCGTACTTGAAGATGAAACAACTACTTCTGCATCTACCCTACTCCAATCAGCACTCACATTCAGTGTTGGAGCCTCTTCAGATGGAATCCAGGCACCTTATGAAGGTTCTGTTGATAATATTGAAATCTATAATCGGCCCCTTCAAGCATTTGAAATTGATTCTCTCTATCACCTCAACGGCTGGCCAACAGTCACAGACATCGATGGAAACCACTACGCCACCGTCACCATTGGCGACCAGACCTGGATGGCTGAGAACCTGAAAGTCACCAAATACCGCAATGGAGATGCGGTTGCTAAAGTCACAGACAATACTGACTGGAGTAACCTTACCACAGGTGCCTATTCCAATTACAATAATGTTGATTCCAATGCTGATACGTACGGAAGTCTGTACAATTGGTACGCGATTGATGACTCCAGAAATCTTGCACCTGAAGGGTGGCATGTGCCCACTGACGAAGAATGGAAGGAACTTGAGATACACCTTGGTCTGAGCCAGGCTGAAGCCGATGGGTGGAGCTGGCGAGGCACTGATGAAGGCAGCCAGCTGGCTGGTAATTCAGCTTTGTGGAATGATGGAGTCCTGAATCAAAATGTTGCATTTGGGTCAAGTGGGTTCATGGCCATACCCGGTGGTTGCCGCCAGTGGAATACCGGAAATTACGAGTGGATTGTTGATTACGCATTTTTCTGGACCAATTCTGGAGCAGATGAATCTTTTGCAGGCTATCGAGACCTTCACTCCAACCAATCAGGTATTAGTAGGAATGACAATAGTCGGAATTTCGGTTTTTCTGTCCGTTGTGTGAAAAATGCAGCAAACTATGTAGAAATACCGCGCAATTTGGACGCAACACTGGGCAATGGTCTGGTTTCTTTGGACTGGGATGACACCGGTGAAGCGGATTTAGCTAAATATCGTATCTATCGTGGTACCAGCAATGGGTCATATACTTTGATAGATAGTGTCACCACAGGTAGTCCTATTACCTCATCCTATACTGATAACAACGTAATCGCCGGTATTACCTACTATTACGCTGTTCATGCTGTTGATATAGATGATAACAGCAGCTCCTACTCGAATGAAGTGTCTGCAACACCCCTAGGCTTAGTGGCTTTTTATCCATTTTCCGGGGATGCAGCAGATTCTAGTGGGAATAGTAATAATGGTACGATTAATGGTGCAACCCTCATCGCGGACAGGTTTGGGAATACCAATTCTGCCTATAGTTTTGATGGTGTCAATGACTACATTGAATTTCAGAGTAATTCATCGGGGTTTTTCGATCAAGCTATCCAGCACAGCGTTTCTATCTGGATAAAGGTAAATAGTTACGAAAACAGTTCATACTCGTGGATTTACCATGATCGGGGAAATGATGGAATCATTGATTTCATCGAGGATAATATTGATGGCGTGAAATTGCGTGTATGGGATAATAACAACACTGACTATACGATTATCAATTCCAATATCCAGGATGATTCCTGGCATCATTACTCAGCTCAAATCAATCCCAATAATTATATCAGTTTGTATGTTGATGGAAGCTTAGTTGGACAATCAGCAATAGGTGAAACTGCTCATAGTATTTCGACCTTCCTTGGTACGAGGATTGGAGGAAATACAAGTAATTCTTCATTTTCGAATTCAGATATTGATGATATTCATATTCACAACCGTACTCTATCCAGCTCTGAAATTGACTCTCTTTACCATTTAGATGGCTGGGATGTGCATGACTCATTCCTTACAGTCAAAGCAGATGGAACTGAGGATTATGTCACCATACAGGCAGCCATTGATGCATCTGTTGATGGGGATACGGTTCTGGTTTATCCGGGAACCTACATAGAAAATATCAATTTTGATGGGCACAATATTGTGCTTGGGTCATTGTTTCTCACAACCCTAGATACTTCATATGTTTCATCAACAATCATTGAAGGACATCAAAATGAAGCAGTTGTAACTTTATTCAGCGGTGAATCTGAAGCTGCAGAGCTGGCAGGATTTACCCTTCGGGATGGATCAGGAAATTATGGTGGTGGAATTAAAACTTCTTCTGATGCGTCACTACATCATTTGCGAATACAAAATTGCACGGCTGATTTTGGCGGAGGAATTTGCATACTATCACCCTCAAACGCAGACCTACATGATATAAGTATATTGGAGAATAGTGCTAATTTTGGAGGTGGCATATATCTTGAAAATGTTGATATAAATATCGCTGATCTCTTGGTCAAAAATAATACTGCGGTGCAAACAGGTGGTGGCATCCACAGTTACAATTCATCCTTAACACTTACTGCTTCTACGATCAGTGCTAACCAGTGCGCCACTGGATCAGGTATTTTTGCACGAACAAATTCCAACATAGAAGTTTACCATAGTAGCATTGTCAACAATTCACACGCTGGAATTACTGTGTTCTACAGTTCAACTCTCTTTGCAGAGAATTCTCTGTTTCATGGAAATCAAGATGGTATCATAGTTGAAGATGCTACAGAATTTATTGGATACAATATTACAATATCTGGAAACAGTAGGTATGGTCTCGGATGCTGGATCAATTCAAGCTCCTATTTAGAAAACAGCATCGTATGGGGCAATCTATCTACACCCCTGCCCCACGATGATGGTGGGCAGATTTATTGTTCCAATTCCATTATAGAGGGCGGATATGCAGGGACAAACAATCTAGATATGGACCCAATATTCGTAGATCCCTCAGTTGGTGATTATTCCCTACAAGTTTTTTCACCCGCAATTGGAGCAGGTACTGATTCTGTTGAGATATCAAGTTCTTGGTACCATACTCCCACAATTGATATTAATGGTAACCTCCGTCCAACCCCACAAGGATCAAACCCAGATATTGGTGCCTACGAGCATGAACGCTCAACACCTCTGCCACCAGACCCACCCACAAATCTTGCAGTAGAGGCGGGGAATACTACCCTCACATTGAGTTGGGATGCATCTGCAACACCATCAGCATCTAGCTATTACATTTACCGCAGCACCAACGCGGGATTTAGTCCTGACCAGGCGCAGGATACGCTGGCGAGCGTGTCCTCCACAACCTTCCACGATACTGGGCTTATCAATGATACTAGTTATTGTTACTTGATATCCGCTGTGGACGCCCTGGGGAATGAGGGTGAACTTTCATCTGAAATATCAGGAACTCCAGGTCCTGAGCTCTACACCGTCAAAACTGATGGCTCCGGTGATTATACCGTCATTCAAACTGCCATTAATGCCACATCTGATGGTGATACTGTTATCGTTTATCCAGGTACCTATGTTGAAAACCTGAATATTGGCAATCGAAATATAGTTTTAGCTTCACGGACATTGACTTCTGCCGACACGTCTTACATAAGCCAGACAATAATAGATGGTAACCAGAGTGGCTCTGTAATCAGGATTGAAAATGGTCAGGACTCAACAACAGTTATCCAGGGTTTTACAGTTCGCAATGGCTGGGGTGGAATGGGTTCAGGTATAAGGATACAGGATAGCTCACCAACCATTGCCTGGATGTACTTCGTTAGCAATGGTAATATTGACAACGAGGAGGGTCTGAATGCAGAGAATAGTGGCCCATCTCGTTTAAAGGTGGAAAATTGCTGGTTCTCCGGGAATTTCCAGAGTATTCAGCTCAGATACACAGAAGCTGACCTGATCAATTGTACCATAACCGATAATAAACTCGGTTTCGCGGTGTTTGTCAGTGGTGGTAGTGTGTCGCTTACCAGATGTCAGATCGTCCAGAATTCCATTGCTTCGTCCGGGTTGCATTTGGGACCTGGAACCGACATTTCGCTTATTAATTGTTTAATCGCCGATAATGAAGAAAAGGGAATCTTCTTCGAGGGTATTGCTGAAGCTAACCTCATAAATTGCACAATTGCAAATAATGGTGAGGAAGGTCTCTATGCATATAACGGTAGCTCAATAAACATCCACAACACCATCGTATGGGGCAATGCCGGTAGTGTTTATAATGATTTAGGTTCACCTTCTAGCTTGAGTGCAACCAATTGTAATATTGAGGGTGGGTTGGTTGGTACTCAGATACTTGATATTGATCCATTGTTCATGAACTCATCCAATCACAATTATCTCTTAAGTGACTACTCACCGTGCATTGGTGCAGGTGAGGTTATCGTTCAAATCATAAATGACATAAACGATAACCCACGTCCCAACCCAGCCGGCTCCAACCCAGACATTGGCGCTTACGAGCACGAACGTTCCATACCACTGCCACCAGAACCACCCACAAATCTTGCAGTGGAAGAGGGGAATACCACGCTTGCATTGAATTGGGATCCCTCGTCAACACCAACGGCTGACAGATATTATATCTATCGTTCCACAACCCAGGGTTTCACACCTGTACAGTCCATTGATACGGTTCTTAGTTTGGCAGACACCTTCTATGTAGATACGGGTCTGATCAACGATACAACCTACTACTACATGGTCTCAGTTGTGGATGGATTGGGCAACGAAGGTGCACTGTCATCAGAATCATCAGGAACTCCACATCCTGAGCTCTACACAGTCAAAACTGATGGCTCTGGTGATTATACAGTCATTCAAACTGCCATTACTGCCGCATCTGATGGTGATACAGTTCTGGTATATCCAGGTACCTATGTTGAGAATATCGATTTTATAGGTAAGAATATCATTCTGGGGTCAATGTATCTTCAAACTTCGGACACGAGCTTCATCTCGAGTACTGTGATTGATGGTTCTAACAGTACTGAGGCCTTAGCTAGTGTGGTTAGTTTTCGCAATGATGAAACTTCTGAGGCAGTTGTTATTGGTTTTACCATTACGAACGGATCGGCAGTCTATACAGAAGGTGGTGAGGGTGGTGGTGTATTAGTAAGAGACGCTCATCCTACACTGGGATTTCTAAGGATTATAGCAAATTCCGCTTCCCAGGGTGGTGGAATCTATTTATCTGGCTCCAATTCTATTATTGAGAATGTTGAGATACTCAATAATACCAGTGGAAACTACGGTGGTGGCATTTATATCGCTTCTAGTTCTGACCCCATAATTCGGAATTGTAGAATTGCACAGAACACTAATACGGAACACGGTCATGGAGCAGGTTTATTTGTTTCCTACTCAGAGGCAAGTATTCATAACACTATTATTGAAGACAATGTATCTGGTGGGGGTGGTGGTGGGATCTATTGTGCGATGTCAACTCTCGAAATTACCAATAGTATTGTTAAACATAACATTGCGAGTTCTGAAGGGGGAGGATTTGCGGGTAATGGCTCCTTTTTATACATCATAAATTCAAACGCTTTATATAATGCGGCAGGAAACGGTGATATGCTCTATGTTGAGGATGGAACCTCATTTTATTTCCTGAACTCTATCAGCTGGGGTAATGACTATACCTACGCTGGGGGCTCTCTAGAATTCCATTATTCTTGCGTTCAAAATGGGTGGGGTACAGGGAATAGTATTGTACTAAACCCCCAGTTCATAGACTCTGGAAATGGTGATTTTAGACTTGAAGAATACTCCCCATGCATTGGTAGCGGGGTTGATTCACTCTTTTTAAACGGAGCCTGGCGGTTAGCAGTAATTCCTGACATAAATGGCAATCCCCGTCCTAATCCAGCAAGCTCTAGCCCAGATATTGGTGCCTACGAGCACGAACGCTCAACACCTCTGCCACCAGACCCACCGACAAATCTGACTGTAGAGGAAGGGAATACCACCCTCACGCTGAATTGGGATGCTTCAGCAACACCGAGTGCTGACAGATATTACATCTATCGGTCCACAACCCAGGGTTTCACACCTGTACAGGCCATTGATACGGTTCTTAGTTTGACAGACACCTTCTATGTAGATACAGGTCTGGTCAACGATACGACCTACTTCTACCTGATCTCAGCTGTGGATGCATTGGGCAATGAAGGTGCACTGTCATCAGAATCATCAGGAACTCCAGGTCCTGAGCTTTACACCGTCAAAACTGATGGCTCTGGGGATTACACGGTTATCCAGACCGCTATTGATGCAACTACTGATGGTGATACGGTCCTGGTTTATCCAGGTACATATGTTGAAAATATCAACTTTTATGGGCATAATATTGTGGTTGGGTCTCGATTCCTTACTTCCCAGGATACTTCGTACATCTCATCAACCATAATCGATGGAGGTCAGTCTGGGAGTGTTGTGACCTTTGAGAATGGAGAAGATTTAACTGCTGTTATTATTGGTTTTAGTGTAACAAATGGAAGAGGGCCTCAAGTCTCAATTCCAGGAGTTCCCGGCTATTGTGGCGGTGGAATATTAATTAAGAATAGCGATCCTAGGATAATATCTAACTACATATTCAACAATGAAGTACCGCTAACTTATGGGTCTGGCGGTGGGATAGCTTTAATTAATAGTAATTCATTAATTACGAACACTAAAATCTTTAATAATGCTGCATTCTATAAGGGAGGCGGAGTATACGCAAACAACTCTTCAGTGATTATCCGTGAATCTATTATTAAGGGCAATACGAAAATTGGAAATGTTTTGCATGGTGGAGGATTATTCGCACACAAATCAAACATTAATCTCGAGGAAGTACATGTTTTAAGAAATTCAGCATATTGGGGAGGAGGAATTGAGTGTTATCAATCCGACATTGTTGTTAGTAATTCAATCATTTCGAACAATGAAGCTTCATGGAAGGTCGGTGGTATTTTATGTCAGGATAATTCCAAGCCAACTATTATCAATAGTGTCTTGTATGGCAATACAAGCAGTCCTGATCATGATATCTGGTCCGATGGTCCTGAGGGAGTCATTTTTAATTCAATATTAGGAGATGGTGACTTTTCCAATTACAGCTTTGGCATTAGGAATAGCCGCATTCCAGTTGATATACCTGGATCTTCAAACATATCACTTCAACCACTATTTGTCGATCCGCTTGGCAATAATTATAGATTATCAGATAATTCACCATGTATCGCCGTAGGAGATGATTCGGTCCAGATATCCGATTTCTGGTATTATACCCCAATTACAGATATTGATGGCAATGCCCGTCCCAATCCAGCTGGCTCGAATCCTGATATCGGGGCTTATGAGCATGAACGCTCGACTCCACTGCCACCAGAACCACCTATAAATTTGATTGTGGAGAAGGGAAATACCACCCTCACATTGAGTTGGGAATCATCTTTGACGCCATCAGCGTTGCGCTATTACATCTATCGCTCCACGGCACCGGGATTTGTGCCAAACCAGGATATTGACACTTTGCAAAGTGTCGCTTCAACACAATTTGTGGATACGGGTTTAACTAATGACACGACCTATTACTATCTGATCTCTGCTGTGGATGCATTGGGCAATGAAGGTCAACTGTCGTCAGAATCATCAGGAACTCCAGGTCCTGATCTGTATACCGTCAAAATTGATGGCTCCGGCGACTATACCATTATTCAGACTGCTATAGATGCCGCTTCTGATGGGGATACTGTTCTTGTTTATCCAGGAACCTACCTTGAGAATATCAATTTTAATGGTCGGGACATTGTTCTTGGCTCTCGATATATCAACACGATGGATACTAGCTATATTGCCCAAACAACCATTGACGGAAACAATAGTGGTACCGTTGTGACCGTCGAAAATGGTGAAACCTCAAATTGCCACATTGCAGGGTTCACAATTAGAAATGGTAACACTCGAGATCTATTTCCACCATACCATTCAGGTGGTGGAATAAAAATTCTGATGAGCTCACCAACATTGAGCAATCTCTTCTTAGTAGACAATGAAGCAGTGAACGGGGGTGGTATATATATTGAAGACGCTGCTCCAACACTCACTGATATGCAACTTGTGTCAAACTTCGCCGACGCTGGTGGAGGCTTGATGATCAGGACCGCAATTTCTGAGATACCGCTTATAAATGTTGATTTTCGAAACAATTCTGGTGGAAATGGCGGAGCTGCGTATGCTTTTGATTCCCATATCGTATTAAAAAATTCGATTGTTGCCGACAATATCGCCTCTATTGGTGCGGGTATTTACGGATCTAATGCAATAATTGATTTACTAAACACAACTATGTATCAAAATGTAGCCACGAGTGCTGACGATGGAGGTGGGGCATTTTGGGTATATAACAACTCAAATGTTGTCTCGATTAATTCTGTTTTCTGGTTGAATACTCCTGACCAGGGGTTTTTGAGTGGATCAGCAGGTGTCGACACCTTTTTGGTACGCAATTCGATTATAGAGCAGGGGGAAACCGGTATAGATTCTCCTAATTATGGATATCTTGAAATTGAGGGGATATCACTTAACCCAAATTTGAACGAAACTTCATACTATCCATATGATTATTCACCCTGCATTGGGACAGGAATAGACTCAGTTGAAATTTTTGGAAAGTGGTATTACGCCCCAACTAGGGACATTGCAGGTAATCCTCGTCCCAACCCAGCAGGCTCAAATCCAGATATCGGTGCCTACGAACACGAACGCTCAACACCATTACCCCCAAACCCACCTACAAATCTGGTTCTTGAAGAGGGGAATACCACCCTCACCCTGAGCTGGGATGCATCAGCAACACCATCAGCTGATCGCTATTATGTATATCGTTCCAGCAACCAAGGATTTGTGCCAACACAGGCTAGCGACACTTTGCAAAGTGTCGCCACGACCCAATTCATAGATTCTGGGTTGACCAATGATACGACTTATTACTATCTGATCTCAGCTGTAGATGCCCTGGGTAATGAAGGTGCACTGTCATCCGAATCATCAGGAGCTCCTGGTCCTGATCTCTACACTGTAAAGACTGATGGTTCTGGTAATTACATGGTTATTCAGACAGCCATTGATGCCACTTCTGATGGGGATACGGTTCTGGTTTATCCAGGGACCTATGTTGAAAACATCAACTTCAATGGACACAATATTGTTGTGGGGTCGCTTCAATTAACCTCCCAGGACACGACCTACATTCGACAGACAATCATTGATGGAGGAAGCATTGGTTCATGTGTCGTTTTCAATTCTGGGGAGGATTCAACTGCATTGCTCAGTGGTTTCAGTATAACCAATGGCATTGGTTATGGTGATTGGCCTAATGGACAAGGTGGTGGCATCTACATTGATAGCAGCTCACCAACATTGCAATACCTGGATATTCATCATAATAATCTGATAAATGGCTCTGGTGGTGGTATCAAGTGCTGGGGACAGTTGAGGCTCTCCAACTCAACCATACGTGAAAATACGATCGAAGATGGATCTGGTGCGGGGTTAGCTCTTGGCCGAGGTGGTTTTATGAAGGAGGTGACAGTCCGCTCCAATGAATCAGGAGGAAATGCTGGCGGAATCTGGTTTGCTGATTGGGACTTCAACGTAGATGGGCTGATTGTATCTGATAACCGAGCAGCTTGGAGTGGTGGAGGTATCTGGATAGAAGGCGATTTATTGATCGCAAATGACCTCCTTGTATCAGATAACTATGCTCACGCTGGTTACGGAGGTATTGGAATTAGGGGTACAGAGACAGATGTGGTCTTAATTAATTCTACAGTCACTAATAACAATGGAACAGCAATCCTTTGTGAAGAATTCGCTGGCATGACCCTCCTGAATACAATTGTTATAGCGGATACTTCAGTGGTGATCACTATGGGCAATTATGCTACACTCAATGTCCATAACAGTATGGTAAGTGGGGGCTTATCGCTTATTGAGGAGGCAGGAGTAAACTCTCAAATCATTTGGGGATCCACGAACTTAAGCACGGACCCTCTTTTTAGCTATACCTCTGATGGTAGCTATAGGCTAGAGGAATACTCACCCTGTATAGGAGCCGGCACTGACTCGGCCCAAATAAATGGGAACTGGTATTATTCTTCTCTGACTGATATCGGTGGAACTCAGAGACCCAACCCGGCAGGTTCAAGCCCAGATATTGGTGCCTACGAACATGAACGTGCCACACCACTACCCCCAGACCCACCCACAAATCTTACCATTGAGGAGGGAAATACCACTCTCACGTTGAATTGGGATGCCTCAGCAACGCCATCAGCATCTCGCTATTACATATACCGTAGCACCAGCGCGGGATTTAGCCCGGCCCAGGCGCAGGATACGCTGGCGAGCGTATTGTCCACAACCTTCCACGATACCGGACTCGTCAACGATACAACATATTATTATCTGATCTCCGCTGTGGATGCCCTTGGAAATGAAGGATCATTGTCTTCTGAAATCTCAGGAACTCCTGGTCCGGATCTCTATACCGTCAAAACCGATGGCTCTGGTGACTATACCGCAATTCAGACTGCTATTAATGCTACTACTGATGGCGATACCGTTCTGGTTTATCCAGGAACCTATGTTGAGAATATCAATTTTAATGGCCACAGCGTTGTGGTTGGTTCGTTGTTTTTAACCACCCAGGATACTGCCTATATGTCATCTACCATAGTCGATGGCAACAATTCTGGCACTGTTATTACAATTGTGAATAATGAGATAGTAGAATTTTGTGGCCTTACTGTTCAGAATGGTGATGCCAGCGGAGCATGGCCAAATAACACAGGTGGTGGATTCCGTATTTTAGAAGCTTCAGTTACCATAAAGCAGGTGAAAATCGTTGGGAATAGTGCTTTATATGATGGCGGTGGATTAGCGGCTTCTTCTAACTCCCAGGTCACTCTCAGTCATGCTATAATTTCGAGAAACAACGCGACTGATGGTGCAGGTATTTCTGTTAATAACGCTTCTATTGCATTGAATCACTCCACTGTTTCGAACAATGTTTCCAATTCCAGGGGAGGAGGTCTGTTTCTCGAAGAGCCAACTTACATTGGTACAGTTCAAAATTGTCTGATTTATGCGAATACTGCATCAGAAAATGGAGGAGGTATTTCTTCCAGAATTGGTCATGAACTGCAGATTATAAATTCTACAATTGTTAATAATTCAGCTGGAGTAGGTGATAACCTTCGCTGCAGCGATTCTAAAATGATTCTGCTTAACACCATCTGTTACACAGGTAGTGAAAACTCCATTCTTCTTGAAAATGGTGGGGAATTACAGAGCGCATTCAGTGTAATTGATCCGAATTTTGTGGGTATAGGAAATCTATCCTTAGCTCCACACTTTGTCGAAAGTGATTCTGGTGATTTTAAACTTCAACCCTATAGCGGGGCTATAGGAGCTGGAAGGGGATCACAGGAGTTCTCAGGTGTATGGCTAAGTGCACCAACTACCGATATAGAAGGAGGTTTACGTCCCAACCCAGTGGACTCAAATCCAGATATCGGAGCCTATGAGCATGAACGCTCAACACCACTGCCACCCGGACCACCCACAAATCTTGCAGTTGAGGAAGGGAATACCACCCTCACATCGAGTTGGGATGCGTCAGCAACACCATCAGCTGATCGTTATTACATATACCGCAGTACAAGCGCGGGATTTAGTCCTGACCAGGAGCAGGATACGCTCGCGAGCGTATCCACCACAGTATTCCATGATACCGGTCTGGTCAATGATACCACCTATTTCTATCTGATCTCAGCTGTGGATGCCCTGGGGAATGAGGGTGATCTGAGTGCTGAAATATCAGGGACACCTGGTAACCAACTTTATGTGGTCAAAACCGATGGCTCAGGCGATTATACAGTCATCCAAACCGCCATTGATGCCTCGACTGATGGTGATACGGTCCTCGTTTATCCTGGTACTTATGTTGAGAATATCAACTTCAATGGGCACAGTATTGTGGTCGGATCTTTGTTCCTTACATCTGATGATACTTCATATATTTCATCCACTACAATTGACGGAAATCAAACTGGCCGGGTTGTAACTTTTGAAAACGGTGAGACCGCATCCGCTCAGTTGATTGGTTTCTCAATTACCAATGGTCACCTCATTGCCCAGGATCAGGGTGGAGGTATTAAATGTGACAATTCAGACCCAGGACTTTACGATTTAAGAATTTTTTCCAATGAAGCCTACGATGGTGGGGGTTTGTACCTGGTGGGCAGTGAATCCAGACTTGAACGGGTTGAGGTCTATGGCAACACGGCCCGGGGCGATGGAGGCGGTCTTTCCCTAAACGCATCTGATAATGAACTTCGGCAGTTAACAGTATGGAATAATAACGCTGCCAATGCTGGAGCAGGTATTGCCATTAGCGGTGGAACTGCTGACCTCGTCAATTCCTTGCTATATGTAAATGTCTCCAGCAATAATGGGGGAGGAATATCTGCATCAACAAATGCCGTAGCCAATCTTACCAATTGTAGTATCCTGAGCAATTCTGCCGTCTCCAATGGGGGTGGCATAAGTTTACAGAATGGTACTACCATCCGATTCGTCAATTCCATAACGTGGTTTAACGGAAGCTCCAACATTTATACACAGACAATTGGCAGTGCTTGTTACCTCCATCTTGCCAGCTCAAATATTGAGGGTGGCACGGATGGCGTGTCTGACAACGGATTTACCTATGTGAATTGGTATGGGAATACTCAAAACCTGAATCCCCTCTTCGCTTCAACAGAGAGTAATGACTATTCCTTGAGCACATTCTCACCCTGCATAGGAGCCGGAATTGATTCAGTCCAGATCGATGGTGCCTGGTACCATTCACCATCAACAGATATTAACGGGGACCTCCGACCCAATTCTGGAGGCTCTAAACCAGATCTTGGTGCCTACGAACATGAACGCTCAACACCATTACCACCAGAACCGCCTACAAACCTGACAGTTGATGAGGAGAATACCACCCTCACCTTGAATTGGGATGCATCTGCAACACCGAGTGCTGATAGTTATTATATCTATCGCAGCACGACCCAGGGTTTTGTACCTGCCCAGGGTAGTGACACATTGCAATCTGTCACTACAACCCAATTTGTGGACACTGGTTTGACCAATGATACGACCTACTATTACCTGATATCCGCTGTGGATGCCCTGGGGAATGAGGGTGTGCTATCAACTGAAGTTACGGGAACACCTGGTTATCAGCTTTATACTGTAAACAAAGATGGATCAGGGGATTACACGGTTATTCAGGCTGCTATTGATGCAACGATAGATGGTGACACTGTGCTGGTGTTTCCTGGTACTTATTTTGAAAATCTTACAGTTTCATCCAAAGAGCTCGTCCTGGGATCGCGGTATTTGGAGAATGGTGATACATCCTTCATTCACACAACCATCATTGATGGCAATCAATCAGGCACAGCGCTGAAACTTCAGAGCTGTACTTCCACAAATACGGTGATCGCTGGATTGAGTATCACAAATGGTTCAACTGTGGATGGTGGGGGTATTCTCTGCAATTCCTCGAATCCAACTTTTACAGCCCTTAACGTTTATGGAAATGAGGCAACGCACTGGGGGGCTGGAATCCATTTCTTAGGTGGAACACCCGTACTCCAAGATTCATGGATTCATGACAATGGTCCTGGAAATGAGGGGGGTGGGATATCTGCAACCAGCAGTAATATCTCTGTGAAACGAACCAAGTTTTACGCTAACTCCACACCTGCCAGGGGTGGGGCTGTCTATCTTAATAATTCAACCGCCAGTTTTGATAATCTGCTTATCTATGACAACTCTGCAAGCATTGGTTCTGCTTTCTCTCTGGAAGGCTCGCAGCTTAATCTGGAGTCCTCCACTGTTACGAATAATTCAGGTAGTATGGCCTGGTTATACACAGGTGTGACTTTCACGGCAACAAACTCAATTCTGTGGACACCTTCATCCTCGGAAATCGATCTAGCTGGGAGTGGGGGGCAGACAGTAAATATCACCAATTCACTTGTCAATGGAGGGTGGACTGGCGCAGGAAATTTACAGCTTAATCCTTTGTTTGTAGATGAAACATCCATGGATTACCGATTGAGCGATTACTCACCCGCTATTGGCAGTGGAACTGAAGCTGGAAGTCCAGATTATGATATTGCAGGGAATCCTCGTCCCAACCCAGCAGGCTCAAACCCAGATATTGGCGCCTATGAACATGAACGCTCCACACCCCTACCACCAGAACCACCCACAAACCTGGCAGTTGAGGAAGGGAATACCACCCTCACCTTGAATTGGGATGCCTCAGCAACACCATCAGCATCTCGCTATTACATATACCGTAGCACAAACGCGGAATTTAGTCCTGACCAAGCGCAGGATACGCTCGCGAGCGTATCTTCCACAACCTTCCACGATACCGGGCTTGTCAACGATACAACCTATTACTACCTGATCTCAGCTGTGGATGCCCTGGGGAATGAGGGTGATCTGAGTGCTGAAATATCAGGAACACCTGGTTACCAGCTCTACACGGTCAAAATCGATGGCTCGGGTGACTATACCGTTATCCAGGCAGCCATTGATGCTACAACAGATGGAGATACAGTACTGGTTTATCCAGGAACCTATTATGAACATCTGACCATATTAGGGAAGGAAGTGACACTCATGTCACTTTATTCATCTAATGGCGATACTACAAGTATATCCAATACGACAATTTCTGCTCCAGCAGATCAAAGTGTTTTTGATATTCAGGGTAGCTCTGTCAGCATCGTGGGTTTAAAAATCTCGGGTGGGTCTGCTCAAGATGGTGGAGGGGTGTTCGCTAACAGTTCTGAGTTGAATCTAATAAGTTGTAAGATCGAGAATAATCTTGGGGGACGAGGGGCTGGTCTCTGGCTATCAGGATGTGAAACGAACGTGTACCAAAGTGAAATAGCCAATAATGAATCTCCACTTTATGGTGGCGCAGTTTTCGCACATAATACAAAATTAGAACTTTTTAATACCTTGATCCATTCCAATACTGCGAACTCAACTGCACCAGTTTTATACGCTCAGAATTCGACCACTGTCATTGTCCATTCTTCAACGATCATAGAGAACACAACAACTAACTCTGATGGAGTTTCCTGGTACATAGATGAATCATCAAGTTTTAAGCTTATTTCCAGCATCAGTTGGAGTAACACCGAAAATGAGATTGATGCAGTTCCTGACAGTCTATCTGTCCTATATAGTATCGTTCCGGCAGGGATCGTTGGGCAAGGACTGTTACATGAAGATCCAAATTTCGCTGTAAATGACTACCAATTATCTGATCATTCACCAGCGATTGGGTTGGGCGTGGACTCTGTGCTTTATGGTGGTGTCTGGTACCATACACCTAGAACTGACATAGAAGATAACCTTAGACCAAATCCTGCTGGTTCAAACCCCGATATCGGTGCATACGAACACTTCCAACCCAGCCAGCGTCCCAAAGCCAATGACGCCTGGGATGGTGCCAGCCATGATCTAGCCTGGACCAATAGTCCAAACGCGCTACAGACCACCTGGGAGGCCTTTACGGATGATGCCGCGCTGGATTATGAGATCAGCTATAGCCATGGGGACAATGCCGCTAATTCATTCCTTGACTGGTCCGGTGTTGGAAGTGATACCACATCCATCACTGCAAATCTTACCCTCAGCGAGGGCCAACTCTATCGAGCAGCCATCCGAGGGACCGACATTCATGATCAACTCTCAGATACCGTACGCACTGATGGTGTGCTGGTCGACCTCTCTGCACCAGTTATCTCAGCTTTAATAGATGGTGATATTCTTGACATTAATTATCAAAACCATACCGATGCTCTCAACTTCAGCTGGCAGGCAGCCGATGCACCCATTCTACTCTGGGATATGAGTGTAGATAGCTCGGGAATTGATCATTTTGAGATTGCCCTCAGCGAGACGCCTGGCGACTCCAATCTGGTCAATTGGGTCAACATTGGTCTGGTGAATCATGCAGTCATCGACTCTATCACCCTCCAGAACAACATCACCTATTATGCCTCTTTACGAGCCATTGACGTGGCAGGGAATATCTCCCCGGTGCACACCACTGACGGTATCCTCATCGATATCGGTCGACCCATTGCCGGCATCATGCGTGATGGTTCACAGGATGATCAACGCTTTACCGCACAGGATGATACCCTCATCTTCAACTGGTCAAGCTTTAGTGATGATATCAGCGGTATCGACTCCTTCGAAATTGCCATCGGTACCAACCCGAGAGACACTGACGTCATGACCTGGATGGCACTGGATTCCTCGGTTCATGACCTGGTCGTTGGCGATTTATTCCTAACCCATGCCACCGCTTACTATGGAGCGGTTCGTGCGCGTGATTTTGCCGGTAATGTCTCCGATACCGTCAGTTCAAATGGAATTATCACGGATCATTATAGTCCGCAAACCGAGACAGTACAGATATACGATGGTGCCACTGGTGAATTGGAGTGGACCAATAACGTATCGACCTATTCAGGACGCTGGACTGGTTTTACGGATACGACAAGTGGACTGGCAGAATATGTGTATGCAATTGATAACAATGCCTTTATTACCGGTTCTGAAACCTGGTTCAGCAATGGCCTGGATACCCAGATCTCCGATATTGCCGGCTCATTCAGTGATGGATCAATCTATTATCTTAAAGTTCAGGCCAGAGATTCCGTTGACAATTGGTCTGACGTCAAGATTTCCAATGGCCTGACCATAGATACCAATCCACCCCTTATGTCTCATGTAGGGGATGCCTGGATCGGTGATGATGCTGACTTCCAGAACCAGATGGATTCACTCCGCATTCACTGGCGTGGGTCAGATGCTGCAAGTGGGCTGGAAAAATATCGCTATCTCATCACCAGCTCTGATGCAGACACCCTCATCCATTGGACCGATGCTGGTCTGGATACTTCAGCCACCATTCATGCAGCTCTGGATGAAAGTCTCATCTACACTGCTCATGTCATGGCAATCGATTCCGCAGGCAACAGTTCCCAGATAGTCTCCACTGATGGAATCCTGATTGATATGACTCCTCCTGTTGCTGGGACACTCTATGACGGCAGTGTCAGCGATGAGGACTGGAGCGGAAGTTCTGATTCACTGGTATTCAGTTATGCCGATTTTAGTGATGCCACAAGCGGTATCTATAAATATGAATATGCCATTGGGACAACTGCAGGTGCTACCAACACCATCGCCTGGACAGATATCATAATTAATGATACCGATGTGAGCGAGACAGTCATGTTGCGCTCCGTTCTCAAATCTCTTGCGCAATCAAGTGATGACGTGGTGGCAAGGCAACGCGATCATTCCCAGATTGATGGTTTCCGGTCCGTCATTGAAGCCAGTTCCACCCGAGCTGGTTCATCAGCACTAAGTAACAGAGAGTTGCCAGATTCAACCATTATTCAAAAAGATCTGGTCCTGGATGATGCCCAGGAATATTTCATTGCTTTACGGGCCACAGATCGCGCCCAGAACATCTCGGATACCTTGATCACAGATGGTATCACAGTCGATCTTACACCTCCTACAAATGGACAGGTCTATGAAGGTGATACATTTGATTTTGACTGGACCAACATTACTGACAGCTTAAGCGGTTTCTGGGCTGATTTTACCGATGCCACTTCAGGTATTGCATCTTATGAATATGCCATTGGTACTTCCGTCACAGATTCAAGTATTGTGGATTGGACAGCAATATCGGATACATCATTTTTAGAAACAGATCTCGACCTCATAAATGGAACCACATATTTCATTCATGTCCGTGCAATCGACTCCGTTGCTAATACATCGGACTATGTATCCTCAGATGGATTAACCATTGATACCGACCTGCCCGAGATTGCCCATGTGGGGGATGCCTGGTATGGTGATGATGCGGATTTCCAGAATCAGGTCGATTCCCTGCGTTTCCATTGGAGAGGATCAGATGCAGCCAGTGGCATTGAAACCTATCGCTACTTGATCCGCAGTTCTGATAGTGATACCCTGGTGCATTGGACTGATATTGGATTAGATACAGTAGTGGTGCTGGAAACAACCCTTAGTGAAGATCTGATTTATACAGCTAGCATCGCAGCTGTTGATTCGGCGGGAAATATTTCCGGAATCGCAAGTAGTGATGGTGTTTTGATTGATCAGACCCCACCGCTGGCAGGTAGCATCATTGATGGGGAGGGTCAGGATACTGATTGGACCGGTACCAATGAATCACTGGCCTTTACCTGGTCAGGTTTTGAAGATCAAATCAGCGGAATCTGGAAATATGAATACGCTGTGGGCACAACGCCTGGAGCTACAGATACGCTTGATTGGACATCGGTTGTCATCGATAGCAACGATGTGAACCCTGAAACACTCCTGCGAATCATTCAAAATGAGTTCACCAGCAAAGCCTCATCCGCTGAAACCAAGTCTATGCTGAAAACTCGCTCCACCAGGCAACCCGTGCGTCTCATGCGAGATGTCCTACGCGAAGACTCCACTGTGGTTCACACTGGCTTCACCCTCGATGATGCCACAACCTATTATGTGTCTGTCAGGGCCACAGATCGTGCCCACAATGTTTCAGACATACTGATTACTGATGGTATTACGGTGGATCTCACTGCACCTGAGAGTGGACTAGTATATGAGGGTGGTGGACCGGGATACGATTGGACCAATATTACCAATACGCTCAGTGGCATTTGGATAGAATTCAATGATGCCACTTCTGGAATTGAATATTTTGAATATGCCCTCGGAAATTCGATCACCGATTCCAGCATTGTGGATTGGACACCTACTTCCGACACCACCTTTATGGAAAATGGTCTGAATCTCATAAACGGATCGACCTATTTTGTCCATGTCAGAGCCATTGATTCAGTGCACAACCGATCAGCCTATGTGAGCTCCAATGGATTAACAATTGATACCGATGTGCCAACTATCTCAGATATAGTAGATGGTTGGGATGGACTGGACTTGGACTTCCAACCCCAGGCAGACTCACTCCGAGTAAGTTGGACAGGCAACGATGCTGCCTCAGGCATTCAAGATTTCTTAATGGCTTTGGGCACCAGTCCTGAAGAATCTGACATCCTCGATTGGGCTCAGATTGGATCCATGTCCAGTTATACAGTCCATTCAGCCCTCAGTGAAGGCGAAACCTATTATTTCAGCATTCAAGCTCAGGATTCGGCAGGTAACCAATCCATGGCATATGGTACGGATGGAGTCACTCCGGATCTCACGCCTCCTGAACCATCCTGGGTAACAGATGGCCTGGTAGATATGCAATATACTGCAGCTGATTCTGATCTGGTTTGGAATTGGGGTGCTTTTAACGATGTCCTCAGCGGAGTCGCTTCCTATGAATACGCAATGGATACGGTTCCAGGCGGGAGTGAATTTTCAATGGGCTGGGTATCCGTAGATCTTGATACCTCAATTGTCTTCCCAGATCCGGGATTATATATTGATGGTTCAACCTACTATACCTCGGTTATCGCTTACGATTCTGTGGGCCACAGATCGGATTCAATAGTATCCGATGGAATTATGTTTGACTTCTCTAAACCAGAAACAGGCAGCCTGGCTGAAGGTCAATCTGTTGATCAGGACTGGTCCAACACCCTAACTTCCCTGGAATTGTTCTGGACTGGATTCAGAGACACAAGTTCTGGTATTCAGAGATATGAAGTTGCCATAGGCCTGGAAGCAGGGGATAGCAGTGTCACTGATTGGGTTGATGTTGGCCTGGATACCAATCATATCTTCACCTTTGATCCAGTATTAACAACGGGTGAAACCTATTACGGGCTGGTAAGGGCCATTGATAATGTGGGTCATGTCTCAGATCTGGTAGCTGGAGACGGAATACTCATGGATGCCAATGTGCCTGAGGTTCTAGGGCTGGCAGACGGGCTCGCTTCAGATATCGATTTTCAGAATCAGGCTGAATACCTCTACGCCAACTGGCAGGGCACTGATACCCGAGACATTATTAATTATCAGATATCTGTAGGTCTATCTGCTGGAGATATGAGCCTCAGCAATGGCTGGCTTGATGTGGGCTCAGCATCCTCGATTACAATTGATACGCTGACTTTGAATCATGCAACTACATATTTTGTTAATGTGCAGGCCTTTGATGAATCCGGAAATCCATCTGAAATTGTCAGTACGGATGGTGTCACTATTGACTTAACACCTCCACAACTTGGATCAATCTGGGATGGTGCTAGCGCAGATGTAAGATTTACGGCCAGTACGAATCATTTACAGGCAACCTGGGATGCTGCACCTGATAGCCTTTCCGGTCTCATGGATTACCGCTATCGAATTACAGGCAATGGTGCAGTTCTTGTTGACTGGGCAAGCAATGGTCTGGATGCCACTATCATCGTTAACGGATTAACGCTTGAACATGGTGTAAATTATCAGTTTGAACTGTGTGCCCTTGACTCTGTGAATAATTCAACTGACACCTCCCGCAGTAGCGGTGTTATTGCTGACCATGTAGGACCTGTTGGTTCTCTTGTATTTGATGGTCTGGTTGGGGATCAGGATTTTAACAACAAACAGGATAGCCTGGCAGGTCGCTGGAATTCATTTTTAGATGATTATTCAGGACTGGATCATTATGAATGGCTATTGTACGATGAGACCAATACTCAGGTCGCACAGGATTGGACCACAACACTGGACACCAGCTTTAGCATATCCACCTTTAACGCCGAGGATGGAGTCTTTTATCATCTCCAGGTTCTGGCAGTGGATAGTGTAGGAAATAGCGGCGACATTTTTACAAGCAATGGCCTGTTGTATGATCTGAGTGAACCTGCAGAAGCCACAAATCTCATTGGCTGGTTTTCTCATGGCAATGTTCAGTTGGAGTGGACAGCATCACCAGCCTCTGATGTTAAAGAGTATAGAGTTTATTCAAGTGTAGAGCCTGGAGCTAGTGAACTGCTATTGACCACATCTGATATAGCTGCCATACAAGCCTTTACGGGGCCAATAAATAACGACCAATTGGCATATTTCAGAGTGACTGCTGTTGATACATCAGGGAATGAGAGTCCATTTAGCAATGAAGTTTATGGAACGCCTCAGTGGCCACAGATTGTGGAATTCACACCACCGCTCACGGAGCTCATTCCACTTACGCAAAAACAGTTCAGTATGAAGTTCAGTCAACCCCTTGATACAATACAAATGATCACTGGTGTGTCCGTGGCAGGTTCACCTATTGGCAATGTGGATTGGTCTTATAGCCCAGCAGATACGATACTGACAATCAATTGGGATGGTACGCTGGCATCTCGTGATACCATCAGTATCTCAGCCAGCGAAATTTATGACTGGGCTGGCTTGTCTGAGGAGCCACTTAAGTTCTCCTATGCCACTTGGACCCTTGGTGACTATGATTATAACTCTCGAATCGATGTTGATGATGTTGCAGATTTTGTTCAATATTGGAATGATGATGATCTTTCAAAGGAATTGGGATCCATTGTTGCTGGAACTGAAGCGCCTCACTTTGTCTCTATCCCTGACGATGCCTGGGATATGTCTGATATCATGGTCTTTACCCGTATGTGGAACTGGGACCATCAGAATAATCCAGAAGTATTAGCACGTGTCCAGAACTCAACCTTTGGAGTGGGTCCTGAACTGATCCAATCTGACAACAACATTCATGTTTGGATTCCAGATGAGATTAGCGCAGCAGAATTGGTATTGAACTACAATCCAACCTACCATGACATTGGAAACATTGCTTCTGGTGCCATTGACGGATTTGTTCTTGAACATCGTGATCCTGAAGTACATCGAATTACGCTAAATGCGGGTATTCGGTCATCCAATAGTAGCTACACCTTTAGCATACCAGTCATTAACCACACCCGTGATACGCAGCTCCTGGAAGCAGAGTACACGCTACTTGATAATGCTGGTCAGGTACAGGGACAGGGCAGGCTTGATCTTGAGGTGATACCCATCCCCGAAAAATTCGCCCTACACCACAACTATCCCAACCCCTTCAACCCAACTACGCGGATAGAATATGATCTGCCAAAGGACTCTGAGATTGTGATCAATATCTACAATATTCAGGGCCGATTGGTCAAGACGCTCGTGTCTACCGAACAACAGGCTGGATACCATCATATCGATTGGCAAGGTCTGGATGAATCAGGGAAACAGGCCGCCACCGGTGTCTATTTTTATCGCATGAGTACACCTGAATTTACGCAAGTGGAGAAAATGCTGCTGCTGCGTTAATTATCAATTAAGTGGTGCAAATCACATCGTCGTATTTGTTCGAGAACCCAGCGGAAATAACAGTTGAGAATGCCATGAAATATCTCAAATTATGGCACACATAAAAACCATCCACTGGGGGATGAAAACATGCTTCAATCAAGCGCTTCAGCTTGTGAAAATCCACATTTCAAATGATGACAAGGACGTACTATGCCACCTCTCTTTAGGTCTACTTTAATCTTTCTGGCAATCGCAAACTTTGCCCTGTGTTTACAGGATGAACCGCTGGAAACAGTGGCTGTTTTAACCTTCATGGGAAATGGCGTCAGCAATATTGAAGCTGAATTGCTCACCAATCGTTTTTCAACCACCCTGGCCCAGACCAAACAACTCCAGTTGGTTGAACGAAATGAAATGGATAACATCCTCAAGGAACAGGATTTTCAAAACACCGGGTGTACGGATGCATCCTGTGCAGTGGAAATTGGAAAAATGCTGAATGTGGTCTACATGATTGGTGGATCAATTGGAACATTGGGCAGCACCTATACCATTGACATCAAGATGTTTAGTGTTGAAAGTGGTGAAGTTGCTCACACAGTGGGACAGACCTACAAGGGCGATATTGATGGTTTGATTGGAGAAATCGAAAATGGAGCCTGGCTGATTGTCAATTTACCTATCCCGGGATCACCGGAAGCAATTGCAGCAGCCGCCGCCGCAGAAATAGCCAATCGCCCACCTCCACAAGAAAAAATACCCAATCTCAAAATGGGAGCAGCCTTCCGATCCACTATCATTCCTGGTTGGGGTCAGATCAAACATGACAAGAAATTGATGGGTTTGAGTATGCTGGCTGTGGAGATAGGTCTTGGAGCAATGGCGCTATCAGCCAAATCAGATTATGATGCCGCGATCATCGACCAGGATAAATTCAATCTTCTCTACGATCAAACCAGTGACCTGGATGAATTAATTCAATATCGAGCTCAGGCTGATGAAGCCTATACCCGTGGTCAGGATGCCAGCCAGATGATGACCATCATGGTGGCTGGTGTGGGGGTGATTCATGTGGCCAATATCATTCATGCCTATATGCTGGGTGGGAGTGCCCAGGCAGCCTTAGAAGCTGAAAAAGCCTCGGATGAAGCATCTTCAAAGGCCGGCAAGGCCATCGGTTCCAATCTAAAATTAAAATTTTCACGCAACTTTACAGGTGTCAGTTATGAAATCCCTCTCTTTTAGTCTATTTGTCCTGATTATCGCCCTCTTCATGGGAAGTTGTGAGGAGCCAGTCCCGCCAGTATATGAAAACCCGATTGACACCACCACTACAGAAGGGGAAGAGCCTCTCTTGAATCCAGCACTGGTAATTTTTGTCGACAATGAATCTCCCACTGTGGGAAATTCTGTTAAAATCGGTGTACATGCCCGGGTGGTTGAAGACCTCTCTGGCGTTCATATCCAGCTCCACTATGACAATCAGAAACTTCAATATATCAGTGCCGAGTTGGGTGAGTTGTTTTCATCCAGTGAGGACAGTTGGATTTTTGATACGGACAATGCCAGTGTTGGAACGCTGGACATTTTTACCTCGTACCTGAATCCTGACAGCACGGATATTTCAGGCACGGGTCGTGTGACCGAGCTGACTTTTGAGGCTATTGCCAGTGGTGATGCCACTATCATATTTGACGAACAGGAATGCGAATTTGTAGATGCAGAGGAAAACGAAATTGAAATTCTCGATTTTGTAGAGGGGGTTGTCCATGTTCAGTAGAATTTTAATACTTGTTCTCACAGCGGTAAGTCTTTTTGCCACAACAGATCCTGTTGCCTATTATCCTTTCACAAATAATTCTACTGCTGATTCAAGCGGAAATATGCACCATTTGACTGCTTCAGAGATTGTATCAACAATTGATAGATTTGGATTGGCCAATGGGTCCTATTCATTCAATTCAAACTCAGAAGTTTACCAAACATCAATTTCTGGAGCCACCCAAATATCAGGTGACGTTTCAATTAGTTTATGGGTTAAAGCTTCATCTCTTCCCAATACCCAGAATTCGCTCATTCAAAGTTACGAAAATGGTGAAACGCTTAACACAAATACACTTTACTTTATCGATGTATCGCATGATAGAAGTCTACGATTTGGACATGAATATGGATCAGGGCAAGATCAAATTTATTTTACTAGCTCGAGTATTGTTGAATTGGATCAGTGGACTCATATTGCCCTTACGAGAAATGTATCTGAGAAACAATACCGAATATTCATAAATGGTAATTTATCAACTGAACAGGTTTATACAACCGACCCGCAAAAGGATGCCACTGGAAATCTCCAAAAATTATTGATTGGGTATGCACAGAATGGTTGGGATTTTAATGGAAGTATTGATGATATTAGAATATTCAATACACAACTCAGTAGTTCTGAAATTGATTCACTCTACCACCTAAACCGCTGGCAAACCCTCACCGACATAGATAATAATGTCTACAAGACGGTTACCATCGGCAACCAGACCTGGATGGCTGAAAACCTCAAAGTTACCCAATATCGTAATGGCGATGACATAGCCAAGGTGACTGATAATACAGCATGGACAAATTTAACCACAGGTGCCTACTGCAATTATCTCAATGAAGATGCCCAGGTTG